>JBIKXA010000062.1:0-18126 GCA_044356015.1 Roseomonas sp. | reverse complement strand
CATCAAGGCAAGAGACATGACAGAAACGCGCTACGTCACAACGCCGATTTATTATGTGAATGACAAGCCGCATGTCGGCCATGCCTATACCTCGGTGGCGGCGGATGTGCTGGCGCGCTGGTGGCGCCTGCAGGGCCATGAGGTGTTTTTTCTGACCGGCACGGATGAGCATGGCCAGAAGGTTGAGAAGGCCGCGCGCGATGCGGGGATGGACCCGCAAGCCTTCACGGATCGCGTAAGCCAGCATTTCCGTGACCTGACGGGAACGCTCGGTCTTTCCAATGATGATTTCATCCGCACCACGGAAGCGCGCCATAAGGCCGCCTGCACCGCGCTCTGGGAAGAATTGGCGAAGCGCGATGAAATCTACCTCGGCCATTATGAGGGCTGGTATGCGGTGCGCGATGAGGCGTTTTACGGCCCGGATGAACTGACCGAACAGGGTGGCGTGAAATACGCGCCATCAGGCGCGCCGGTGGAATGGGTGCGGGAGCCTTCCTATTTCTTCCGCCTGTCCAAATGGCTGCCGGAATTGCTGCGGCGTTATGATTTGCCGGAAGGCCACCCGGAACGGATTGATGTGCAGCCTGAAGCGCGGCGCAATGAAGTGCGCGCCTTTGTGCAGCAGGGTCTCAAGGATTTTGCCGATAAGCCGGAAAAGCTCGATCTTTCCATCTCGCGCACCAGCTTTACCTGGGGGGTGAAGGTGCCGGGCGATCCCGCGCATGTGATGTATGTCTGGCTGGATGCGCTGACCAATTACATCACCGCGGCGGGGTATCCGAACACCAATGCCGAGCGTTGGAAATTCTGGCCGGCGCAGGCGCATTTCGTCGGCAAGGATATTGTGCGCTTTCACACGATCTATTGGCCGGCCTTTTTGATGGCGGCGGGGATTGCGCCTGCGAAGCGCGTTTTCGCCCATGGCTGGTGGACGATCGAGGGACAGAAAATGTCCAAATCCCTCGGCAATGTCATTGATCCGGTGGCTTTGGTGGAAGAATACGGGCTGGACCCTTTGCGCTATTTCCTGCTGCGCGAAGTGCCCTTTGGCGCGGATGGCGATTTTGCGCGCAAGGCGCTTGCCAATCGGTTGAATGGCGAGTTGGCGGATGCGCTCGGCAATCTTGCCAATCGCACGCTGTCTCTGATCCAACGGAATTGTGAGGGCAAGCTGCCGGATACCGCGCCGGCGGTGGGCGATGATGTGGCGCTGCTGGAAGCACTCGCCGCCATGCCGGGGATGGTGGGCAAGCATGTGGAAGACCAAGCCTTCCATCTGGCGCTTGAGGAAGTGTTCCGCCTGGTGCGCGCCGCCAATGGCTATATCACCGCGCAGGCGCCCTGGGCCTTGAAGAAGACCGATCCGGTGCGGATGGCGGCGGTGCTGCGGCACCTTCATTCCGTGCTCCGTGGTGCGGCGACGGCGCTTCAGCCCTTCATGCCCGGCAGCATGGCTGCCTTGCTGGATCAGCTTGGCGTGCCGGAAGCTGCGCGGGATTTGGCCGCGCTGGCGACGCCTCTGCCCGCCGGCACCGCCCTGCCACCACCCAGCCCGCTGTTTCGCAAGATCGAGATCGAGGCCGCCTGATGCTGGTGGATAGCCATTGCCACCTCGACTACTATGTCGAGGCTGAAATCGCCGATGTCATTGCCCGCGCCAAGGAAGCCGGCATTGGCCGCATGGTCACCATCGGCACGCGTTTCGCACAGGCGGAACAAGTGAAGGCACTGACCGAACGTTTTGACTGCGTTTTGGGCACCGTCGGCATCCATCCCCATAATGCCGGGGAAGGCCCGCTACCGGGGCCGGAGGCGTTGGCCGCGCTGGCCGATCATCCGCGCATCATCGGGCTTGGCGAAAGCGGCCTGGATTACTTCTATGACAAGGCGCCGCGCGACGCCCAGGCCGAGAATTTCCGCAACCATATCCGCGCGGCGCAGATCACCGGCCTGCCGCTTGCGATCCATGCCCGCCAGGCGGATGAGGATATCGCCGATATTCTGGCCGAGGAACGCGCGAGCGGCGGGGCCTTCCCCTTCCTGCTGCATTGCTTCAGCAGCGGGCGCAGCCTGGCGGAGCGCGCCGTGGCGATGGGGGGCTATATCTCCTTCTCGGGCATGCTGACCTTCCCGAAAAGCGAGGAGTTGCGCGACATTGCGCGCGATATCCCCGCCGAGCGGCTACTGGTGGAAACCGATGCACCGTACCTTGCGCCCGTGCCCTTTCGCGGCAAGCGCTGCGAGCCCGCCATGGTGGCGCATACCGCCAAGGTGCTGGCTGGGGTCCGGGGGCTGGAAATTGCCGCGCTTGAGGCGCTGACGACCCGCAATTTTGAGACGCTGTTCCAAAAGGCGCGCTGAGTTTTGGTCACCGTCACGATCCTTGGCTGCGGCGGTTCGGCCGGGGTGCCCCTTATCGGCGGCGCCGATGGCAGGGGCGATTGGGGCGCCTGTGACCCTACCGAGCCACGGAATCGGCGCACCCGATCCTCGATTATGATTGAAGGTGATCAGGGGCAAAGGCTGCTGGTGGATGCCGGGCCCGATATGCGCGCCCAATTCCTGGCGGCCGGCGTGGGTGCCGTGGAGGCGATCCTATTCACCCATCACCATGCCGATCATGTCATGGGCACCGATGAAACCCGCGTGCTGAACCGCATCACGGGCAAGCCCTTGCCCATATATGGCATGGCAAGAACGCTCGATAACCTCAAGCAGCGCTTTGATTATGCCTTTCTGCCCGCAGCCGGCCCCTGGTTTTTCCGCCCGGCGCTGGAAGCGACCGAGGTCTCGCCCGGCGATAAGGTGGAGATTGCCGGGCTGCCCATCACCCTGTTTAGCCAGGATCATGCGGTGATGGAAACGCTCGGGCTTCGAATCGGGGGCTTCGCCTATTCCACTGATCTGGTGCGCCTGCCGGCAGAAAGCATGGCACTTCTTCACGGTCTGGATACCTGGGTTGTGGGATGCTTCCAGCGTGCGCCCCATAAGGTGCATGCGAACCTGGATCAGGTGCTTGAATGGGCACGCATTTTGCAACCGCGTCGGACGGTCTTGACCCATATGGGCAGCGATCTGGACTATGGTTGGCTACGCCGCACCCTGCCGCCGGGGATCGAGCCCGGCTATGATGGCATGGTGTTGCAACCAGGCGCTCTGCCAGGGCGTTGACCCGGGCGGGAAAATGGGCGCATTGCATTTGTGCCTTCTGGCCGCCGCACCACATGCAGGGTCAGGCAAAAGTGATGAAAGGCGGCCTGCTTGCCGCGAAAGGATGAGCTGATGATCAGGGATCGTGACCCGGTTGATGTCTACAATAACACCTTGGTCCCCATGGTGGTCGAACAGACCGCGCGTGGTGAGAGGGCTTTTGACATCTATTCCCGCCTTTTGAAGGAACGCATCATCTTCTTGACCGGGCCGGTTTTTGACCAGGTATCCTCCCTGATCTGCGCCCAGTTGCTGTTTCTGGAAAGCGAAAACCCCAATAAGGACATCGCCTTCTACATCAATAGCCCGGGCGGCGTGGTTTCATCCGGCCTCGCGATGTATGACACCATGCAATATATCCGCAGCCCCGTGAGCACGGTTTGCATCGGGCAGGCGGCGTCCATGGGGTCATTGCTGCTGTGTGCCGGCGCCAAGGGCAAGCGCTATGCGCTGCCCAATAGCCGCGTGATGGTGCATCAGCCATCCGGCGGGGCGCAGGGGCAGGCCACCGATATCGAAATCCAGGCGCGCGAAATTCTCAAGCTTCGTCAAAGGCTTAATGAGATTTACGTGCATCACACCGGCCAGGCCATTGACGCTATTGAGCGCAAGCTGGAACGCGACAGCTACATGTCGGCAGAAGAAGCGCGGGATTTCGGCCTGGTGGATCATGTGGTTGAAAAGCGCCCGGTGCCGGCTGCGGATGCCGCGCCGGCATGATGGCTGGCGCCGCCGCCCGGCTATGCTTTCCCCGGCAGGGTTCGGGGAGTATGATGTGTGAATCGCGGCGCGCAAATCGCGGCCGCATGGAGACGGTATGAGCAAGTCCGGCGATTCCAAGAATACCCTCTACTGCTCCTTCTGCGGGAAGTCGCAGCATGAGGTCCGCAAGCTGATCGCTGGGCCAACGGTCTTCATCTGCGATGAATGCGTGGAACTCTGCATGGATATCATCCGTGAAGAGCATAAGACGCATATGGTGAAGTCCCGCGATGGCGTGCCGACACCGAAGGAAATTTGCAAGGTTCTGGATGATTATGTGATCGGCCAGGAACACGCCAAGCGGGTGCTTTCTGTGGCGGTCCACAACCATTACAAGCGGCTTGGCCAGGGCGGTAAGGGTGCGGATGTTGAGATTGCCAAATCCAACATCATGCTGCTGGGGCCGACCGGTTCGGGCAAGACGCTGCTGGCCCAGACTCTGGCCCGCATTCTTGATGTGCCCTTCACCATGGCGGATGCCACCACCCTGACCGAAGCGGGTTACGTGGGTGAGGATGTGGAGAATATCATCCTCAAGCTGCTGCAAGCCGCTGATTACAATGTGGAACGCGCGCAGCGCGGCATTGTCTATATTGATGAAGTGGACAAGATCAGCCGCAAATCTGACAATCCTTCCATCACGCGTGACGTGAGCGGGGAAGGGGTGCAGCAGGCGCTGCTCAAGATCATGGAAGGCACGGTCGCTTCCGTGCCGCCGCAGGGTGGGCGCAAGCATCCGCAGCAGGAATTCCTGCAGGTGGATACCTCCAATATCCTGTTCATTTGTGGTGGCGCCTTTGCCGGGCTTGAAAAAATCATCAGCGCCCGCGGCAAGGGTTCGGGCATTGGCTTCGGTGCCGAGGTGCGAGACCCGGATGAACGCCGCACCGGTGCAATTCTGCGTGAGGTGGAGCCCGAGGATTTGCTGAAATTCGGCCTGATCCCGGAATTCATCGGTCGCTTGCCTGTGCTGGCAACGCTTGAAGATCTGGACGAAAAGGCGCTGATCGAAATCCTGACCAAGCCCAAGAATGCGCTGGTCAAGCAATATGGCCGCCTGTTCGAAATGGAAGGTGCCAAGCTGACCTTTACGGAAGACGCGCTGCGCGCGGTGGCAACGCGCGCCATTCAGCGCAAGACCGGCGCGCGCGGCTTGCGGTCCATCATGGAATCAATCCTGCTGGATACCATGTTCGAATTGCCGGGGCTTGAGACGGTGGAAGAAGTTGTGGTGAACAGCGAGGTGGCCGAAGGCCGTGCGCAGCCGCTGTTCATTTATGGCGAACGTGCCGCGGAGCAATCCTCAGCCTGAGGCGCCCGTGTCAAGGCCTTGTGGGGGCGTCGGCAAGGACCAAAATATAATCTCCTGACGCCCCGCCTGAGCCGCCCTTGGGCAGGCCGGGTGCCGACTGTCCATAGTGAGGTCACATGACTGAAGCATTGCATGGTGATATCCTTCCTGTCCTGCCATTGCGGGATATCGTCGTATTTCCGCATATGATCGTGCCGCTTTTCGTGGGCCGGGAGAAATCCGTGCGCGCCCTGGAAGCGGTGATGAAGGATGACAAGCAGATTTTGCTGGTTGCCCAGAAGAATGCCGGCCAGGATGATCCGGGTGCGGATGATCTGTTCCAAATCGGCACGATTTCCACGGTGCTGCAATTGCTGAAGCTGCCCGATGGCACGGTGAAGGTGCTGGTCGAAGGCGGGCGGCGCGCGCGCGTGGCCGGCTACAAGGAAACCTCGCCCTATTTCGAGGCCTTTGTCGAAAAGATCGAAGAAGCGCCGGTTGAAGGGCGTGAGACGGAAGCGCTCGCGCGCACCGTGGTCGCGCAGTTTGAACAATACATCAAGCTCAACAAGAAGATCGCGCCCGAGGTGCTGGTTTCGGTCAATCAGATCGAAGATGCCTCAAAGCTCGCTGATACCATCGCTTCCCATCTGGGGCTCAAGATTCCGGAAAAGCAGGAATTGCTTGAACTGCCTTCCGTTGCTGCGCGGCTTGAAAAGGTCTTCGCCCATATGGAAGGCGAGATCGGTGTGCTTCAGGTGGAAAAGCGCATCCGCAGCCGTGTGAAGCGGCAGATGGAAAAGACGCAGCGCGAATACTACCTGAACGAACAGTTGAAGGCGATCCAGAAGGAGCTTGGCGAAGGCGAAGACGGCAAGGACGAAATCGCCGAAATCGAAGCCAAGATCAAAGCCACCAAATTCTCAAAGGAAGCGCGTGAAAAGGCGCTGGCCGAGGTCAAGAAGCTCCGCAGCATGAGCCCGATGAGCGCGGAAGCGACGGTGGTGCGCAATTACCTGGATTGGATGCTCTCCATCCCCTGGAAGAAGCAAAGCCGGGTGCGCAAGGACATTGTGGCGGCGGAGAAGGTGCTCGACGCCGATCACTACGGGCTTGAGAAGGTGAAGGAACGCATCATCGAATATCTGGCGGTGCAGTCTCGTTCACCCAAGATTCGCGGCCCGATCCTCTGCCTGGTGGGGCCGCCTGGTGTTGGCAAGACCTCACTCGGCAAATCCATCGCCAAGGCGACGGGGCGGAATTTTGTGCGCATGTCTTTGGGCGGCGTGCGGGATGAAGCTGAGGTGCGCGGGCATCGCCGGACCTATATCGGTTCCATGCCCGGCAAGGTCATTCAGGGCATGAAGAAGGCCAAAACCTCCAACCCGCTTTTCTTGCTGGATGAGATTGACAAGCTGGGCGCGGATTGGCGCGGTGATCCTTCATCGGCGCTGTTGGAAGTGCTTGATCCTGAACAGAACAGCACCTTCGCGGATCACTATCTGGAAGTGGATTATGATCTTTCGGATGTGATGTTCGTCACGACCGCCAATTCGCTCCGCATGCCGCAGCCGCTGTTGGATCGCATGGAGATCATTCGCATCCCCGGCTATACGGAAGATGAAAAGATCGAAATCGCCAAGCGCCATTTGATCGCCAAAGTCAGTGAGGCGAATGGGCTGAAGGAAGGCGAATGGACGCTGGCTGATGGCGCCATTCGTGACCTGATCCGCTACTACACGCGCGAAGCCGGCGTGCGTAACCTGGAACGCGAAATCGCGGGACTGGCGCGTAAGGCGGTGAAGGAGATTGTCTCCAAAAAGGCGAAGAAGGTCGCGATCACGCCGAAGAACCTTGAGAAATTCGCCGGTGTCCGGAAGTTCCGCTACGGCGAGGCCGAGGCTGAGGATATGGTCGGTGTTGTGACTGGCCTTGCCTGGACGGAGGTGGGTGGCGAGATTCTCACCATCGAATCCGTGCTGCTGCCCGGCAAGGGCAATGTGAAGCAGACCGGCAAGCTTGGCGATGTGATGCAGGAAAGTGTCTCCGCCGCCATGTCTTATGTGCGGAGCCGCTCAACCAGCTTCGGCATCAAGCCGACGCTGTTTGAAAAGCGCGATTTGCATGTGCATGTGCCGGAAGGCGCCACGCCCAAGGACGGGCCTTCTGCCGGCATTGCCATGGCGACCAGCATTGTCTCAGTCCTGACCGGCATTCCAGTGCGCCGCGATGTGGCCATGACCGGGGAGATTACGCTGCGCGGGCGCGTGTTGCCGATTGGTGGGCTCAAGGAAAAGCTGCTGGCGGCAATGCGCGCCGGCATCAAGACCGTTTTCATTCCGAAAGAAAATGAAAAGGACCTGGCCGATATCCCAGACAGCGTGAAGAAGGGGCTGGATATCAACCCGGTATCCCATGTGGATGAGGTGATCATGCGTGCCCTGGCCCGCAAGCCTGAGGCAATCGCCTGGGAAGAACCGGTGGAAGCGCCACCGCAAAAGCCGGAAGCCGCTGCGGGCGCCGCACTGCCGCATTAAGGTCGGCTATTTGCCCCAAGGGATGGGGATGTGTAGAGAGGCTTCGGCTTCTCGTGACACGTTCCCCCTTCCGGCTTGGTGGCTGATCGGTCGTTTCGCGCACAAGTCACATCATCAAGACGAAAGGGTTTACCCGTGAATAAGCAGGAACTGGTCGCGGCTGTCGCCAAGGCGGCTGATATGACCAAGGAAAAGGCCGCCGAGGCCGTGGATGCGGTGTTCGATTCGATCACGGCGGGCCTCAAGCAGGATGGCGAAGTGCGCCTGATGGGCTTTGGCACCTTTGCCGCCGCCAAGCGCGCCGCCAGCATCGGGCGCAATCCGCGGACGGGTGAGGAACTGAAAATCCCCGCCAGCACCGCGGTGCGCTTCAAGATGGGCAAGGGCCTCAAGGATGCGGTGAACTGAGCCTGCGGGCTTGGTGATTTGGCCGGGTCAACAAGGGCCCGGCCCTTATGCTAATTGTGTTTCAGGTGGGGCGCTTAGCTCAGCGGTAGAGCGCCTGTCTTACACACAGGATGTCGGCGGTTCGACCCCGTCAGCGCCCACCAGTCTTGTTTGCCTTGCCTTGACACCTACGGGGCAGGCGTCCTATCAGATTTTTACGCATGGAATGCGGGTGTAGCTCAGTTGGTTAGAGCGTCGGCCTGTCACGCCGAAGGTCGCGGGTTCGAGCCCCGTCACTCGCGCCACTCTCCCCTGTAAATGTAACTTTCTAATCATGCTTCCGTAACGCGGGTGCTGTATTCCAGTCTCTTGAATTTACGGCTGAATGGCCTATGGCGCATTCCGCAAAGCGGGGCTAATCTCGCTTCGCTGCAATGCGGTAAAAACCGTGGGCAGGCCATAACGCGCAACCAGGCTGATGGGGGCGCCAGAGTTGAGGAAGCCATGACCCAGCCCTTGCTGGCCACGTATTTCCCTGTGCTCGTTTTCCTGGGCATAGCGGCGGGAATCGCGATTGCGATGGTTGTCGGTGCCATGCTGGCGGCGCGGCAGAAGCCCTATGCCGAAAAGCTTTCCACCTATGAATGCGGCTTTGCGCCCTTTGATGATACGCGGCGCCGATTCGATGTGCGCTTCTATCTGGTGGCGATTCTATTCATCATCTTCGACCTTGAAGTGGCCTTCCTGTTTCCCTGGGCGGTGTCGCTCGGCGACATAGGTTGGCTCGGCTTCGGGTCCATGATGGCGTTTCTCTTCGTGCTGACCATTGGCTTTGTCTATGAATGGCGCAAAGGCGCGCTGGATTGGGAATGAGATGAGCGGCGCTTCCGAACTTTCCTGGAACAAGCAGGCATTGCCACCCGGCGCCGCGCAGGACGCGGTGGTGAAGGCAGTTAGTGACGAAATCACCGAAAAGGGATTCGTCGTCGCCAATCTGGACAAGGTGGTGAATTGGGCGCGCACGGGCAGCCTGTGGCCGATGACCTTCGGCCTGGCATGCTGCGCGGTGCCGATGATCCATGCCTATATGGCGCGTTATGATTTGGATCGCTTCGGCATCATTCCGCGTGGCTCGCCGCGGCAATCTGATGTGATGATTGTGGCTGGTACGCTGACGAACAAAATGGCGCCGGCTTTGCGCAAGGTTTACGATCAGATGTCTGAACCGCGCTGGGTGATTTCCATGGGGTCCTGCGCCAATGGCGGCGGGTATTACCATTACTCCTACAGCGTCGTGCGCGGCTGCGACCGTGTGGTGCCGGTGGATATCTATGTGCCGGGCTGCCCGCCAACCGCTGAAGCGCTGGTCTATGGCATTCTGCAATTGCAGAAGAAAATCCGCAGGACAGGGACGATCCTCCGTGGCTGAGCAAGTGCCGGAAACCGTCGAAGCGGTTGCTGAAAATCCGTTGAAGCTACTGGGCGCGGCGATTGCGGCTGCGGCGCCGCAAGGCGCTGTCACAGGCTTTGATCTGGTGCGGGGCGGGGCGGAATTGGCGGTGCATGCCAATCGCGATCAGTTGCTGCCGCTGATGCTGCTGCTGCGCGACGATCCGCGTTTTTCTTTTGAACAATGCATGGATATTTGCGGCGTGGATTGGCCGGAACGCGCCGAGCGTTTCGAGGTTGTCTATAACCTGCTGAGCCTGGCCGAGAACCGCCGCATCCGCGTCGTGGTGACAACGGATGGTGTGGCGCCTGTGCCTTCCGTTGCCGAGATTTGGCCGAGTGCGACTTGGTATGAGCGTGAAACCTGGGACATGTATGGCGTGGTCTTTGCCGGCCAGCCGGATTTGCGCCGCTTGCTGACGGATTACGGCTTTGAAGGCCATCCGCTGCGCAAGGATTTCCCACTCACCGGGCATGTGGAAGTTCGGTATGATTCGGAACAGCAGCGCGTGGTGTATCAGCCCGTCACGCTGCAACAGGATTTCCGCAGCTTTGATTTCTTGAGCCCCTGGGAAGGCATGACCACGCTGCCCGGTGATGAAAAAGTGCATCTGAACCGTCTGGAGGGGCCGGCATGAGCCAGAGCCAGGCAATCGCGCTTCCGGGTGATCAGCCCGAGACGGTCCGCCACACCATTGAAGGCGACAGCCACACCATCAATTTCGGCCCGCAGCACCCCGCCGCGCATGGTGTGCTGCGTCTGATTTTGGAAATGAAGGGTGAGGTGGTGGAACGTGCCGATCCGCATATTGGCTTGCTCCATCGCGGCACCGAAAAGCTGATCGAACACAAAACCTATATTCAGGCGCTGCCGTATTTTGATCGGCTGGATTACGTGAGCCCGATGTGCATGGAGCATGCATTTGCTCTGGGCACCGAACGGCTTTTGGGGATCGAAGCGCCGGAACGCGCGCAATATATTCGTGTGCTGTTCAGCGAATTGACCCGCGTGCTGAACCATTTGCTGAACATCACCACCTATGCGCTGGATTGCGGCGCGATCACGCCGGCGCTTTGGGGTTTTGAGCAGCGCGAGACCTTGCTTGAATTTTATGAGGCGGTGTCCGGCAGCCATTACCACGCGAATTACTTCCGCCCGGGTGGTGTGGCTAAGGATTTGCCAGCGGGGCTGGAAGACAAGATCGCTGCCTGGGCCAAGAAATTCCCGGATTTCCTCAAGGATCTGGAAGGGCTGCTGACGGAAAACCGCATCTTCAAGCAGCGCACCGTGGATATTGGGGTGATGAGCGCGGAGCAGGCCATGGCTTGGGGCTTCAGCGGGCCTTGCCTGCGTGCTTCCGGCTGCGCTTGGGATTTGCGGAAAAGCCAGCCTTACGATGTCTATGACCGGATGGAATTTGACGTGCCGGTCGGAACGCGTGGCGATTGCTATGATCGTTATCTGGTCCGCATGTTGGAAATGCGCGAAAGCCTGAAGATCATTGATCAATGCCTGAAGCAGATGAAGCCGGGCCCGATCAAGCTGATGGACAACAAGATCGCGCCGCCGCAACGCG
This sequence comes from Roseomonas sp., assembly GCA_044356015.1. Classification (GTDB taxonomy): domain Bacteria; phylum Pseudomonadota; class Alphaproteobacteria; order Acetobacterales; family Acetobacteraceae; genus Neoroseomonas. The sequence continues at coordinate 6,910 of JBIKXA010000062.1, read as the reverse complement.
GAGAGATGAAGCGTTCCATGGAAGCGCTGATCCATCACTTCAAGCTCTACACGGAAGGCTATCACGTGCCGGCGGGGTCCACCTATTCCGTGGTGGAAGCGCCGAAGGGTGAGTTCGGCGTCTATCTGGTCGCGGATGGCACGAACAAGCCTTATCGCTGCAAAATCCGCGCGCCGGGTTATGCGCATTTGCAGGCGATGGAAGTGCTCTCGAAGGGGCATATGCTGGCGGATGCGGTTTCCGTCATTGGTTCTCTTGATATCGTCTTTGGGGAAATTGACCGGTGAGCGCGCCAGCCCACAAGGAACCTGAAAGCTTTGCTTTCGATGCCGAAAGCGAAGCGAAGATCACAACAATTTTGAAGCGCTATCCGGAAGGTAAGCAGGCGAGTGCGGTGATCCCACTGCTTTATGTCGCGCAGCGCCAAATGGGGCGGCTGACCCAAAGCGCCTGGGTGCCGCGCGTGGCGATGGATGTTATTGCGGCGCGGCTTTCCATGCCACCGATCCGCGTTTACGAAGTGGCGACCTTCTATTTCATGTTCAACATGAAGCCGATCGGGCGGCATCATTTGCAGCTTTGCGGCACCACGCCCTGCATGTTGCGCGGTTCGGATGATGTGCTGCGCGCTTGCAAGGATGCTGGCGGCTTGAAGGGGATTGGCGATACCAGCGCGGATGGGTTGTTCACGCTGACGGAAGTGGAATGCCTGGGCGCCTGCGTGAATGCGCCGATCCTGCAAATTGACGATGATTACTACGAAGACCTTGATTATGAGAGCACGCTGAAGCTGCTTGAGGCCTTCAAGCGCGGCGAAAGGCCCAAGCCTGGTAGCGCCATTGGCCGCCAGGCCAGCGCGCCTGCCGGAGAGCAAACCGTATTGACCGGGCGGGGAGAAGGCTGAGATGGCCCTTGCAGATAAGGACCGGATTTTCCAGAATCTCTATGGCCGGCAGCCCTGGAATCTGGCCGCGGCGCGGATGCGCGGCAATTGGGATGGCACGGCTTCCATCATCGCGCGAGGGCGCGATACGGTAATTGAAGAGGTGAAAAATTCCGGCCTGCGTGGCCGTGGCGGCGCGGGTTTCCCGACCGGCATGAAATGGTCCTTCATGCCGAAGCAATCCGATGGCCGACCTTCATATTTGGTAGTGAATGCGGATGAGTCAGAACCCGGCACCTGCAAGGATCGAGACATCATCCGGCACGATCCGCATACGCTGATTGAAGGCTGCCTGATCGCGGGTTTCGCGATGGGTGCGCATACCGGCTACATCTATATTCGTGGTGAATACTACAACGAAAGCGTTATCCTCGAAGCTGCCATTCAGGAAGCCTATGATGCCGGCTTGCTCGGGCGGAATGCGGCGGGATCGGGCTGGGATTTCGATTTGTATGTGCATCGCGGCGCCGGCGCCTATATTTGCGGTGAAGAAACCGCGCTGATTGAAAGCCTGGAAGGCAAGAAGGGCATGCCGCGGCTGAAGCCGCCATTCCCGGCTGCTGTTGGGCTTTATGGTTGCCCGACCACGGTGAATAATGTTGAAACCATCGCTGTGGTGCCGGAGATTCTGCGCCGCGGGCCGGAATGGTTTGCTTCCTTCGGGCGGCCCAAGAATTCGGGCACCAAGGTTTTCTGCATCCAGGGCCATGTGAACAATCCCTGCAATGTCGAAGCGGAAATGAGCATCCCGATGCGGGAGCTGATTGAACGCTACGCCGGTGGCGTGCGCGGCGGTTGGGATAATCTGTTGTGTGTGATCCCGGGTGGTTCATCCACGCCACTGCTACCGAAGCATATTTGCGATGACGTGCTGATGGATTTCGATGCGCTGCGCGAACATCGTTCCGGTTTGGGGACGGCGGGCGTGATCGTGATGGATAAATCCACTGATGTGATCAAGGCGATTGCGCGGCTGGCGGCCTTCTACAAGCATGAAAGCTGCGGCCAATGCACGCCCTGCCGTGAAGGCATGGGCTGGCAGAAGCGCATGATGGACCGCATGGTTGAAGGCAATGCGGAGATCGAGGAAATTGACGTGCTGGAAAACGTCACGCGCCGCATTGAAGGCCATACGATCTGCGCGCTTGCCGATGGCGGCGTTTGGCCGGTGCAAGGCTTGATCCGGCATTTCCGCCCGCTGATGGAAGAACGCATTCGCGATTACAAGCGGCGCCACGCGCTGCCTCAGGCGGCGGAGTAAGCGCCATGGCGAAGGTCACGGTTGATGGCATTGAAGTGGAAGTCCCGAACGGGTCTTCCGTGCTGCAAGCCTGCGAAGCGGCGGGCAAGGAAATTCCGCGCTTTTGCTATCATGAACGCCTGAGCGTTGCCGGCAATTGCCGCATGTGCCTGGTGGAAGTGGAAAAGGCGCCAAAGCCTGTCGCTTCCTGCGCCTATCCTGTCATGGATGGGATGAAGGTGTTCACCGACACACCCGTGGTGCGCAATGCGCGGCGCGGCGTGATGGAATTTCTGCTGATCAATCACCCGCTGGATTGCCCGATCTGCGACCAGGGTGGTGAGTGTGATTTGCAGGACCAGGCCTATGCCTATGGTCATGACAAATCGCGTTACGGCGAAGCCAAGCGGGCGGTGAAGGATAAGAATATTGGCCCGCTCATCAAAACCGTGATGACGCGCTGCATTCAATGCACCCGCTGCGTGCGCTTTGCGGCGGAAGTGGCCGGCACGCCAGAATTGGGCGGCACCAATCGCGGCGAGAATATGGAAATCGGCACCTATGTCGAAAAGGCGCTGACATCCGAGCTTTCCGGCAATCTTATTGATATTTGCCCGGTCGGCGCGCTGACCAGCCGGCCTTATGCTTTCGTTTCGCGGCCTTGGGAATTGCGCAAGACGGATGGCATTGATGTGCTGGATGCCGTTGGCGCCAATATCCGCATTGATACGCGCGGCCCCGAAGTGCTGCGTATTCTGCCGCGAATCAATGAAGCGGTGAATGAAGAATGGATGGCCGATCGGGGCCGCTTTTCCTTTGATGGCTTGAAGCGTCGCCGTTTGGATCGTCCTTGGCTGCGCAAGGATGGCCGCATGGTCGCGGCAAGCTGGGCTGAGGCTTTCGGCGCCATCGCTGCCAAATTCGCGGCGACGCCGGCGGAACGTATTGGTGCGGTTGCGGGTGCTTTGGCTGATGCGGAAAGCGTTTTGGCGCTCAAGGATCTGATGGCGGGTTATGGCAGCGCCAATCTGGATTGCCGCGATGATGGCGCGGCGATTGATGGCACGCGGGCCGATTTTTATCGCTTCAATACGGGCATTGCCGGCATCGAAGATGCCGATGCGCTGATCATCATTGGTGCCGATCCGCGCAAGGAAGCGCCGGTATTGAATGCGCGCATTCGCAAGCGCTGGGCGCAGGGGCGTTTCCCGGTTGGGTATATCGGGCCGGCGGGGCTCGACCTGACCTATGAAGCGGCGCATCTGGGTGAGGGGCCTTCGGCCATCACCGCGCTGCTGGATGGCAGCCATGGTTTTGCGGCGACTTTGAAGGCTGCGCAAAAGCCGATGCTGATCCTGGGGCGTGGCGCCTTGGCGCGGGCCGATGGGGCGGCGGTGCTGGCGGCGGCGTGGCGGTTGGCGGCGGAGACCGGCATGCTGAAGCCCGATTGGCACGGCTTCAATATGCTGCATCATTTTGGCGGACAAGTTGGTGCTTTGGAACTCGGCTTCCTGCCGGGGCAGGGAGGCAAGGACCTTGACGCAATTCTCGGCGATGGCGTGGATGCGCTCTGGCTGTTGAATGCGGATGGGTTTGAGCCGGCGCGCATCCCAGCTAGCACATTCGTGATCTATCAGGGCCATCACGGCGATGCCATGGCGGCGCGCGCTGATGTGCTGCTGCCAGGTGCGGCCTATACGGAAAAGGACGCGACCTGGGTGAATACCGAAGGCCGCGCACAACGCAGCTATCGCGCCATTCACCCGCCAGGCGAAGCGCGGGAGGATTGGCGCATCATCCGCGCCTTCAGCGAAGGTGTTGGCAAGACGCTGCCTTACAATGAGCTGGATGCGCTGCGCGCGCGGCTGGCGTCGGTAAGCCCGGTATTTGCGCGCATTGGCGAAGTCGCGGCTTCCGGTTGCGCTGACATGGCTGGCCCTCAGGCGGCCATGGCGATGGAAGCGGCGCCGTTCCGCCTGCCGATCACGGATTACCACCGCGCCGATGTGATCAGCCGCGCATCGGATGTGATGGCGGAATGCGCCGCGGTCTATGGGCCGCAACAGGCTCTGGCGGCGGAGTAAGGCGATGAGCGAATTTCTTGCCTCACCCATTGGTGTCTTGGCGCTGACGGTCGCCAAGGCTTTGGCGCTACTTGTGCCGCTATTGGTGATGGTTGCCTTCCTGACGTTGGCGGAACGCAAAGTGCTGGCGGCGATGCAAATGCGGCGCGGGCCGAATGTGGTTGGGCCCTTTGGTTTGCTGCAGCCTTTTGCCGATGCGCTGAAGATGCTGCTCAAGGAAACCATTGTGCCGACAGGGGCGAATAAGCTGCTGTTTCTGTTCGCGCCGATGCTCACCTTCATGCTGGCTATGCTGGCTTGGGCGGTGATCCCGGTGAATGATGGCTGGGCGATTGCCGATATCAATGTCGGCATTCTCTATCTTTTCGCCATTTCATCTTTGGGTGTTTACGGCATCATCATCGCGGGCTGGGCTTCCAATTCGAAATACGCCTTCCTGGGTGCGCTGCGTTCCGCCGCGCAGATGGTGTCATATGAAGTCAGCATGGGGTTTGTGATTGTGACCGTGCTGCTTTGCGTGGGGTCGCTCAATCTGAATGCCATTGTGAAGGCGCAGGAGAATCTGTGGTTTTTCATTCCGCTTTTCCCGATGTTCGTGATTTTCTTCATCTCGACCCTGGCGGAAACCAATCGTGCGCCGTTTGACCTGCCGGAAGGCGAAAGCGAATTAGTGGCGGGCTTTTTCGTTGAATATAGCAGCATGTCCTTCGCCCTGTTCTTCCTCGGCGAATACGCGAATATGATCCTGATGGCGTCATTGACCACCATCCTGTTCCTGGGGGGCTGGTATCCGCCGTTGGCGATTGAACCCTTCACCTGGATCCCCGGCCCGATTTGGTTCGTGTTGAAGGTTTGCTTCCTGTTGTTTGTGTTCATCTGGGTCCGCGCGACCTTCCCGCGTTACCGTTATGACCAGTTGATGCGGCTCGGCTGGAAGGTGTTTCTGCCCTTCAGCCTGATCTGGCTGGTGATTACCGCGGCTGTTCTGAAACTCACCGGCTGGCTGCCGGCTTGATGGGGCGCTGAACATGGCTTCTCTCGATCGCGTCGCACGTAGCCTGCTGCTTACGGAAATCGTCTCCGGCATGGCGCTGACGCTGAAATACTTCTTCAAGAAGAAGGTGACGCTGAACTACCCCTATGAACGCGGGCCTCTTGGGCCGCGCTTCAAGGGTGAACATGCGCTGCGCCGCTACCCGAATGGCGAAGAACGCTGCATTGCCTGCAAGCTGTGTGAGGCTGTCTGCCCCGCCCAGGCCATCACCATTGAAGCCGAACCGCGCGAAGATGGCAGCCGCCGCACCACGCGCTACGACATTGACATGACGAAGTGCATCTATTGCGGCCTTTGCGAAGAAGCCTGCCCCGTGGATGCCATTGTCGAAGGCCCGAATATGGAATTCGCGGTCGAGCGGCGGGAGGAACTGATCTACACCAAGGAAAAGCTGCTTGATAATGGTGATCGTTGGGAACCCATGCTGGCCGAGAGGCTACGCCTCGATGCGCCATATCGGTAAGGGAAGGGGCGTTTGATGATTGCCGCTCTTGCCTTTTACGCTTTTGCTGCTGTGTTGATTGGGTCTGCTGTGATGGTGGTGACCAGCCGGAACCCAGTGCATAGCGTGTTGTTCCTGATCCTGGCCTTCTTCAATGCGGCCGGTCTGTTCTTGTTGGCCGGCGCCGAATTTCTCGCCATGATTTTGGTGATTGTCTATGTCGGCGCGGTCGCTGTGCTGTTCCTGTTCGTCGTGATGATGCTGGATATTGATTTCGCGCGATTGCGCGAAGGCTTCCAGCGTTATGCGCCGGTTGGCGCGCTGATTGGCCTGGTGCTGCTGGTGCAATTGGTCATGGTGATGATCGGCTGGAGCACGGCACCGGGGGCCATGCAGCTTCGGCTCAATGAAACGCCTTCAGATCTCCCCAATGCTGAGGCGCTTGGGCGCATTCTCTACACGGATTACATCTATCTGTTTCAGGGCTGCGGCCTGATCCTGCTGGTCGCGATGATTGGCGCCATTGTGCTGACGCTGCGCGACAAGCCCAATTCCAAGCGGCAGAATATCGCGGAACAGATCGCGCGTGCCGGGTCTGTGACGAATGTGACGGTGCCGACAGGCGCTGGCTTGAAACAACTTGGCATTCGGCGCCCGCCGACGCCTGAGGAAGCCGCGCCCAAGCCCATTGAACATCACCATGGCCATGGGGGGCATCACTGACATGACCATTGGCCTGTCCCATTTCCTGACCGTGGCGGCGATCCTTTTCGTCCTCGGTATTTTCGGGATTTTCTTGAACCGCAAGAATGTGATTGTCATTCTGATGTCGGTGGAATTGATCCTGCTTTCGGTCAATCTGAACCTGGTGGCGTTTTCCGCGCATCTGAATGACCTCGCGGGGCAGGTCTTCACCATGTTCATCCTGACGGTCGCGGCGGCTGAAGCCGCGATTGGTCTTGCCATTCTTGTCGTTTACTTCCGCAACCGCGGTTCGATCGAGGTCGAGGATATCTCGACCCTGAAGGGTTAGCGCGATGTTTGTCGGCGCCGTTTTCTTCCCGCTGCTGGGTGCGACCATTGCGGGCTTCTTTGGTCGCTGGATTGGCGACAAGGCTTCGCAATGGGTGACGGTTCTCTGCATGGC
>JBIKXA010000061.1:0-18342 GCA_044356015.1 Roseomonas sp. | reverse complement strand
GATCGCCTGCCTCGGCAGCATCAAACCCGGCGGGCAGCACAAGCGCCATATCGGCGCCCGCCTGAATGACAAGCTGGTGCAAGTGTCGCGCCTGATCCGTGTTGAATGGGTCGCAGCCGGCGGTATCGATCAAGACCGGTTGGCCGGGGCTGCGATGGGTCAGCGCCTTGGCCAGCATGGCCTGGGTCGGTGCCACCGCCAGCGTGACACCCAATACCCGCGTGAAGGCCGCCAATTGCTCCACCGCGCCCGCGCGTTGGCCATCCGTGGTGATCACCAGAGGCGGCGTTCCGGCCAGCACCATCCGGGTTGCCAGCTTGGCGGTGGTGAGGGTCTTGCCGGCGCCCGGTGGTCCGCAGAGCAATAAGGGGCGTTCGCGCCCGGAAGGGAGCGGCGAAAAGCTCAACGCCTCGGCCAGGCTTTGTTCGAGTGATCCATTGCCCAGGGAGCGCAGCAATTCCTGCGGAATATTATGAAAATCGAGCGGACCGGGCGGCGCAAAAGCTGCCACAGCGGTCAGCGGCTGGATCAGCAGCGGTTCATCCGGCTCCAGCGCCGCGGTGACTTCTACCCCATGGCGGGTGCGGTGCTGTTCCAGGATAATCGCATCGGCGCCAAGCTCCGCGCGGATTTGCGCCATTGCCTCGGCCATCGTGGCGGCCTGGAACAATTTTACGCGCATCGCCTCAGCAAGCCTTGGGCGGCGCGGCGGCCACCCTTGCGATGCTCCTGGCGCGTAGGATCATCGCCCTAAAGCGAACCCACGGTACGGATGCGCGCGCGCGGATGGATTTCGGTATGCGCCAGCACGGGGGTTGCGGGGCGGAAGCGTTCCACAATGGCGCGCACATGGGCGCGAATGGCGCCCGAACAGACCAGCACGGGCTGTTCGCCCATGGCATTTGCCTTGTCGAAAACATCGCGCAGCTTTTGCATGAAGTCCGACAGCTTGGAAGGTGCCATGGCAAGCTGCCGATCATCGGCGGGGCCGATCAGCGCTTCGGTGAAGGCGACTTCCCAATCTGCGGAAAGCGTAATCATCGGCACATAGCCTTCAGGCCCTCGTGCCGCATCCGAAAGCTGGCGCGCCAGGCGCTGGCGCACAATCGCCAGAATGCTGGGGACCGTGCGGGCGCCAGCGGCATTGGCTTCCTGAATACCCTCCAGGATCGTGGGCAGGTCCCGAATGGAAACCCGTTCCGCGAGCAGGCTTTGCAGAATGCGCTGAATGCCACCAACGCCGATCGGCTGGGGCACCAGATCAGAAACAAGCTTTTTCTGTTCCGTCGGCAATTCATCCAGCAATTTCTGTGTCTCGGCGAAGGACAGCAGCTCCGCCATGTATTCACGCACAATTTCGGTGATGTGGGTGGCGACCACGCCGGCGCAATCCACAACAGTAGCACCCCGCGCCAGCGCTTCTTCGCGCCGGGCTTCATCTATCCAAAGCGCGGGCAGGCCAAAGGTCGGTTCCGTGCAACGTTCGCCGGGCATATCCGGGATGCCGCCCGATGGATCAATCGCCAGCAGCAAGGGGTGGCGCAATTGGCCGCGCCCTGCCTCAATCTCCTTCACCTTGATGGTGTAGGTATCGGATGGCAGGGCGAGATTATCCTGAATGCGCACGGAAGGCAGGACAAACCCCATTTCCTGCGCGATTGAACGGCGCAGCCCCTTGATCTGGTCCGTGAGCCGCGGCGCATCTCCGGCGGCGAGTGAGAGCAGCCCATAACCCAATTCCAGCCTGAGCAAATCCATCTTGAGGGATTCGGCGATCGGCAGATCGGCTTCCGGCGTTGGCAGGGGTGGTTTGCTCGCGGCGATGGCGCGTTGCTGTTCCTTTTGCGTAAGGCGCCAGGCGCCATAGCCAGCAGCACCGGCCAAGGCCACAAAGGGCAGGAAGGGCATGCCCGGCATCAGCGCCATAACACCCGAAGCGCCAGCGGCAATCGCGAGCGGCTTCGGGCTTGAAGCCAATTGCTCAATCAAGGCCTGATCGGCGGTGCCTTCCGTGCTGCCCTTGGTGACAACGATACCGGCGGCGACCGAAACCAGCAGCGCCGGGATTTGCGTCACCAGCCCATCCCCCACGGTCAGCATGGAGAAATTCGTCACGGCATCGCCGAAGCTCATGCCATGGCGCAGCAGGCCAATGGCGATCCCGCCCACCAGGTTGATGGCGGTGATGATCAGCCCGGCAATCGCATCGCCGCGGACGAATTTCGCCGCACCATCCATGGCGCCGTAGAAGCCGGTTTCCGATTCCAATTCCTTGCGCCGGGCGCGGGCCTGATTCTCATCAATCAGCCCTGCCGACAAATCGGCATCAATCGCCATCTGCTTGCCCGGCATGGCATCCAGGCTGAAGCGCGCGGCGACTTCGGCGATGCGCCCGCTACCTTTGGTGATGACGACGAAATTCACGATCAGCAGAATGAAAAACACAATCAGTCCGACCGCGACATCACCCCCCATCAGGAAGCCACCAAAGGCGGAAATCACATGGCCGGCTGATTCCGGCCCTTGATGCCCGTGGGTCAGGATGATGCGTGTGGTGGCCACATTCAGTGAAAGCCTGAGCAGCGTGGTCAGCAGCAGCAAAGTGGGAAAGGAGGTAAAATCAAGCGGGCGCTGCAAGAACAGTGATGTCATCAGCACCAGCACGGAAAGCGTGATGGAAACCGCGAGCCCAAGGTCAAGAAGAACAACGGGCAGCGGAACAATAAGAACGACCAGCAGCAGCCCCACCCCCAGCGCCAGCGCAACGTCATTGCCGGGTTGGGCGCGTTTTAGCCAGGATGGGACCAGCGTTTCCGACACGCGCTTCAGTCAACCGCAGCGGAAGCTGGCATTTGCCCAGGGATGGGCGGCACCGAAACCCCTGCGGCGCGATATTCATGCAGCTTGTTCCGCAAGGTGCGGATGGAAATGCCCAGCATTTCCGCTGCGCGGGTGCGATTACCGAGGCAATGGGAGAGGGTTTCGAGGATCAATTCCCGCTCCACTTCCTCCATCCGGCGCCCAACAAGGGTCGCGGCGCTGCGGGGTGCAGGCGGCGTGGCAGCCGCTTGTGCTGGCGCCATTGGCGCCGGAGGAGCTTCTGGCATGGCGGCGGTGATCGGGGCCGCCATGGCAGCCACGCTGCTTGGTGTCATCAATTCAATGGCATCGGCACCGATGCTGCTACCTTCAGCCAAAAGCACGGCGCGATGCAAGGCATTTTCCAATTCACGCACATTGCCGGGCCAGGGGTGGCGCAGCAGCATGCCCTCGGCTTCCGGCGAGAGCATACGGACCGGCAAGCCATTGGCTTGGGCATAGCGTTCCGCGAAATAGCGCGCCAGCGGCAGGATATCAGCGGGCCTTTCGCGGAGCGCAGGGATACGCAGCCGCACCACGGCGAGGCGAAAGTAAAGGTCTTCGCGGAAGCGTCCCTTGGCGACCTCAGCCTGAAGGTCGCGATGCGTTGCGGCCAGGATGCGCACATCAACGCGAATGGGTGCGCCACCGCCCAGGCGATCTATTTCGCGTTCCTGGATGGCGCGCAGAATCTTGGCCTGCAGGCGCGGGTCCATTTCGCCGATTTCATCCAGCAGCAGCGTGCCGCCATTGGCCTGTTCGAATTTGCCCTTGCGTGATGCCACGGCACCGGAGAAGGCCCCCTTTTCATGGCCGAACAACTCGCTTTCCAGCAGCGCTTCCGGCAGCGCGGCACAATTGAGCGCAACAAAGGGTCCATTGGCGCGGCGCGACGCCGCGTGCATATGCCGCGCCAGCACTTCCTTGCCCGTGCCGCTTTCCCCCGTGATCAACACGGATGCATCGGCGCGCGCGATCTGGGTCGCGCGATCCAGCAGCGCCACCATGGCGGAGTCCTTGACCACGGGCTTATCCGCCTCACCAGCCACGGTTTGCAGCATCGCGGCAATCAGTTCCGCATCGGGCGGCAGCGGCAGGAATTCCTTGGCGCCGGCGCGGATGGCGCGCACAGCCGCATCGGCATCATTGGGGCGCCCGCAGGCGATGACGGGGCAGGCGATGCGTTCTTCCGCAAGGCAGGAAATCAGCCAGCCGACATCATGGGTGACGTCACACAGCACCAGATCAGCGCCATCGGCGCGCAACTTCGCAAGCCCTGCCGCCGCCCCTTCAGCAACGGTCAGCCGCGCACCGCGGGCCACGGCAATGCGCGCCGCCTGGCCAAGCTCCGCTTCCAGCGACCCGATGATCAATACACGCGCCATATCAGCCGCCGCGGTCTGATTTCACGATTTCCGTCATGGTGATGCCAAGGCGATTATCATCCACCATCACCACTTCGCCGCGCGCGACCAGGCGATTATTGACGTAAATATCCACCGCCTCACCCAGGCGGCGGTCCAGCTCCACCACCGCGCCGCGACCAAGCTTCAGCAATTGGCTAACCTGCATGGTGGCACGGCCCAGCACGGCGCTGATCTGCACCGGAATGTCATAAACCGCATCCAGGTCCCGCATGGTGCCAGTTTGGCCCTGCGGGCGCTGATCCTGCGCCGGTGGGGCCATGGCTTCAAAATTATCGGATCCACTCATGTTTTTTGTCCTAAAGCTTTGGGCCTACCGAAGCCTGGCCGGTTTCGGAAAACGGGCCAGCACCACATCACCCCTTTTGATGATCGGGCTGCAGGTCAAGACCGGCAGCGCTGAGCGCCTCGACAATCGCGGCACGGCGCTTGGCGAGATCGAATTCAGCACCACCGCCCTGCCAGGAGGCGCGCGCATCACCTGGGGGCAGCGTTGTATCCGGCACCAGCGTGACGGCAAGATCACCCACCAGGGCACGCACATCCTCAACCAGGTTGGGCGCAATGTGCAAATGCGCCTCTGGGAGGAAGGCAAGGGCGGGGCGCAGCCTTTCAGCGAAATCGGCGACCAGCGCTGCACTTTGCTGCGCTGCCAGGCCGGGCAAGGCCGCATCCAGCATGGCAAGCGCCACACGCGCGATACCGCGGCTCGCCTCGGCCGCGATTTCGGCCGAGGCCGCCTGACTGGCCGCCAATTGCTTGGCAATAAGCCCCAGGCTTTCTGCCGCACGTTGCGCTGCTTCCTGCGACATGGAAGCGCGGCCGGCGGCGAAACCATCTTCCCGCGCTGCCGCGGCTACGGCGCGGAGCGTTTCTTCCATCGGATCGGGCTCGGGCGGCGGCGGCGGCATGCGCGCCGCTTCCTCCCGCGCCGCATCCAGGGCTTCAATCAGCGATGTGGGCGCAAATTCCCGCACCAATGCCAAGCGAGAGACCGGAACAAAGCCGTCTGACATGTCAGTAGACCATCTCGTCTTCGCGGCCTTCCTGCAGCGTGATTTGGCCTTGTGCGGCAAGGTCCTTCGCCATCACCACGACCGCTGCCTGCGCCTCATCCACTTCGCGCAGCCTGACGGGGCCAAGATTGGCCAGGTCTTCCTTGAACATCTTGCCCGCGCGTTCGCTCATGTTCTTGAAGAACAGGTCGCGGAGGTTTTCCGATGCGCCCTTCAGCGCCAACAGAAGCTGTTCCTTCGGCACATTGCGGATCAGCACCTGCACGCCCATGCCATCAAGCCGCACAAGATCATCGAAGGTGAACATCAGCGCGCGAATACGCTCAGCCGCGTCGCGGTTGCGTTCTTCCAAGGCGGCTAGGATGCGGCTTTCAGATTGGCGGTCCAGATTGTTGAAAATTTCCGCCATCATTTCATGCGCATCGCGGCGCTGCGCGCGCGCCAGGTTGGACATGAATTCAGCCTTCAGGGTTTTCTCAACGCCTTCCAGCGCTTCCTTCTGCACGCTTTCCATGCGCAGCATGCGCATAACGACTTCCATGGCGAAGCTTTCCGGCAGCATGGAAAGCACCCGCGCCGCGTGTTCGGACCTGACCTTGGTCAGCACCACCGCGACCGTCTGCGGGTATTCGTTCTTCAGGTAATTCGCCAGCACCGCCTCATTAACATTGCCGAGCTTGTCCCACATGGTTCGCCCGGCAGGGCCGCGGATTTCTTCCATGATCTGCGCAACGCGCTCCCGCGGGAGGGTGCGCAAAAGCATCCGTTCCGTGGTTTCCCAGCTACCGACAAGATTGCCCGTTTGCCCGATGGTTTCTGTGAATTCGCGGGCCAGATCCTCAACCGCGGCGGCGGGTATCGTGCCAAGGCTTGCCATGGCCTGGGAAATGTCGCGGATTTCATCTTCGTGCATCATGGCGAAAAGCTTGGAGGCATGCTCCTCACCCACTGCCAGCATGAAGGTCGCGGCCTTTTGCGGGCCGGTCATTTTGCCGCTCATGCCGGTTCCTCGGGCGGGGCAATCCATCGCCGAAGGACATTCAATGATTGCTCGGGATTGCTGTCTATCAATTGCTGGAGCTGATTGATGGACGAAGCGCGCATTTGCCCTTGAACCATGGCCAGCGTGACCATGCCTTCCTGATCCGTCCCGGTCACTGCCGGCAGACCACTTCCCCCAGCACCCGAAAGAGCTACCGCACCGCCTGTCGTGCCAGCCAGCGCGCCATTCTGCGCCGGCTTGGCCAAGGTCACCAAGCGCTTCACCGCCGGACGGCCCAAAAGCAGAATGGCAACCAGCGCCACCAGCGCAAAAAGCGCGCTTTCTATGACCCGCGCAACGGTTGAGGAGGTGAAGGCGATATCGAAAAAGCTGCGCTCGCCACTATCTGTCGGCAGGGGTGGTTCGGCGAAGCGCATCGCCACCACTTCCACCTTGTCGCCACGGCGTTCATCAAAGCCGACGGAACTCCGCACCAGGGTTGCGATGCGCGCCAATTCCTCAGCTGAGCGTTCACGAAACTGCGGCGGGCCACTGGCCTGCGGTTCCCAAACGCCATCAACCAGCACGCCAATGCTGATCCGCCGGATAATCGGCTGATCGCGCGTGGTGCTGCGCGTGGTGCGCCCTATTTCGAAATTGGTGGTTTCTTCCTGCCGGTTTTCTTGTGTGCTGCCTGGCGCATTTTCATTGCCGGGCAGGTTATTCTGCACTGTGGTCGGCGCAGGTTCCGTACCACGAGAACTTTCCTGCACACTTTGCTGGCTGCGCGCCACCTGATTATCCGGATCGAAGCGTTCTTCGGTGACCTGAACCCGATCAAAATCCATATCCACCGTGGCTTCGGCCCGCACACGGCCAGGCCCCAAGCTGCGTTCCAGCATTTCCTCGACGGAACGCGCAAGGCGCAATTCCTGACCACGGCGCATTTCCTCCTGCGATGCAGCCGCCGCTGGACCTGAAAGCGCCTGACCACCGCGCGCGAGCAGTGCGCCGCGCGAATCCACGATCGAAACATTCTGCGGCCGCAAACCCGGCACCGCAGTGGAGACAAGATGCAGCACGGCCTGGATGGCTTCACGATCCAGGCGCTGCGCACCCTGCATGGTCAGCATGACAGAGGCTTGCGCATCACCACGTTCCCGCGAAAATGCTTCACGACGCGGGAGAACAAGATGAACCCGCGCGGCCCGCACCCCGGAAAGGGTTGCAATGCTGCGCGCCAATTCACCTTCCATGGCGCGGACTCGATTCATATCCTGCTGAAAGGGGGTCGTGGTCAGGCTTTCATTGCGATCAAAGATTTCGTAGCCAACATTGCCACCCGCTGGCAGGCCTTCGCGCGCAAGCGATAGACGGACCCGGCCCACCTGATCATCCGGCACCATGATCCGAGAGCCATTGCCTTCAATCCGGTAAGGCACATTCGCACGATCAAGCGCGGCGATCACCTGTCCGGCATCGCGCTGTTCCAGATCGGCGTAAAGCAAGCCCATCACAGGCTGGCTGGCCCGGATCACAAGCCAAGTAATCAGCCCAGCGACCAAAAGCCCTGTGCCCCCAAGCGCCAAGAGGCGCCCCATCCCCAAGGCACGCAATTGAGCGACGAAATTCGCCATCAACTCAAAACCCCCACAGGCTCCCCAGGGCCGAAACCCTGCCTGAACAAACGCTTGTATAGCACACTAGGCAAAAAATTCCCAAAAAGAATTTTGGCGGCGAAAAAATGATCAAAAAGCCAAGAAATAGGGAAATGGGTAAAAATTGATGAACGTGAATCCCGACCCCATCAACCTGACTGGTACCTCAAAATGGCCTGAGCAGTCTTCGGCGTCTTTCCCAAAGGGCCAATCAAGGTCAAGCCTTGCCCAGAGCAGGCTTCGATCTGTCAAAACCGGCTTGTGGTTCCGAAATCGATCCTAAGCTGCTCCAGACCTGATATTTTTTGCACGCTTCCCGTCCATATTGGCTCACGGACCATGGTTTAAGCCCATGATTTTTCGTATTTTCCAGGCGATCAAGCGCTTTCCCTTGGTGGAAAAAATTGCGGTCCAGACACCATCAGCTTGCGTCAGAAACGCTTAACAACTTGTCAAACCCGACGCTCAACTGACCAAGGAGAAGCTGCAGCTCATTGCCCGCCCTTTCGGCGCCGGTAACTGTGCCGAAGATTGCAAAAGGCAATGCCTCTTGCCGCGACCCGCCCATTCCGGTCACGCTGACCTTGTAAGCGCCATCAGCCACGGTCTTACCGGTATTGTCCTCGCCATTCCAGGACCAGGTTGTGGGGCCGCTGCCAAGGGTCACTGTTTCCTGCCTGATAATCCGATTGCCATTTCCCGTAATGGTGATCTGCGCGGTCTGAGACACGCCGGCCGCCGGCAGCTTCAAGGCTCCCGTGCCGCCCTGCAGCGCTATCTGATCGGATGCCACCTCTACGCGTTTGCCGATCAGGGGTGCGCTTGCCGTCAATTGAGAGGCTTGCTCCAAGCCGATCAGGCGCTGAAGATTCTGGTTCATGGAGATCTGCTGCTCAACCGAGGCAAATTGCACCAGCTGATTGGTCATCTGATTGGTATCCAGCGGGTCCGTCGGGCTTTGATTCTTGATCTGCGTTGTCAGCAAGGTGAGGAAGGTATTGAAATCTCCTGCGAATTTCGGGCTCTGTGTCGTGCTCACGGCGGCATTGGCAGAAAGGGCGGAAATGGATGCGGACATGGTTCGGGTTCCGTTCAGACAGCGATGTCAAGCAAGGAGGTGGCGCTGCGCGCCGGGTAAGGGGCGGGGGCGATCGGGTGATCCGTTCCAGGACCACGCAGAATACCGGAGAATTGGGATGATCCTTGATGGGCGGCGCCCTGTTGGTGGTGTTGGCGCCCCTGATCCGAAGCCAGGGAGAAAGACAGCGACCGCGCCATATCCCCAAGCCCTGCCTGGTTCAGCGCCCGGTCCAATTCGCGCTGGTCCCGCTGCAACAGCGCCAAGGTTTCAGCCCGCTCCGCCACGATGCGCACCTGCCCGGCTTCCTTGCCTTGGCCGATGCTGACCTCCACCCTGCCGAGTTCAACCGGGTCAAGGGTTACGGTCAGTGCCTCATCTCCACGACCAAGGGCGAGCGAGACCAGCACAGGGGCAAGTTGGCGGGATGGCAGGGGCGCGGGCAATTCACGCGCGCCGGTGCTTGAGAGAACCGCATCGGCGCGAGGCACCAGGCTATCGCCCTGCGCCAGGGCGAAGGGCGCCATGGTCAGCCCCTCCGGCCTAGCCTCAGCCCATACTTTCGCAATGGCGGCTTTTGGGGCTGCTTCAAGACCAACCAAGTGAACGCCGTGTTCATCCGATGAGGCGGCCATCACAGCCTTCAATTCCGCCTCCGCTTCCGTTTTTTCGATTGCCTTGGCAAGGGAAGAAACCGCATCCATCGGATTGGTCGGCCCTGCGGCATCCTTCGTCGGTGTTGCCGGCGGGGTTTTGGCGGGGGCGCGCACGGCTTCGGCCTTGGGCGTCTGCTGCGCCGCTGCCGCCTGGGCCACGGCGATGGCATGCTGCTGAGGCGTCGGCATTTCCGCCGCTTCTCCAGGTGCCATGGCTGCGGTGAGCGTGGTCGGGATCTTCGGCGAATCAAGCTGAAGATCGGGCTCGGGCATGATCGCAGCCGGCATCGTTAGGGCTTCAGCTGAGGGCGTATTTGGCAGTTCCGCGCCCGGCAAATCCCCGGCGGGCGTTGCGGCAGCCGCTGAAGCGACACCGGCTTGCGGAGCCACCAGGGCAGCCTGTTCGGATGGCTGCCCTGACCCCGGCGCAGCCTGAATCGCTGGCGCTGCGGGGACCTGCGCCGCGTTTTGGCCAGTCTGGCTGATCATTTCTGTTGGTGAGGCCGCCAAAGCGCTTGCAGCTTCGATTTTTGGCTGAGCAAGCCCGACCGGTGGCGCCTGCATCTCGGATGCAGCAGCTGTCAGCATCGCATCAGCGAGGATGATTGGATGATTGGCGCCAGCGTCCGGCTGGGTGAGCATCCCCGCCACGGAAAGCAGTGCTCCGGAATCCTGGACTGTTGCGGGCGCTTTTGCGGTGCCGCTCTCCCCTGGCGTGGTAACCCCTGCCTCGGCAACGTCATCATCACTGTTTTCAGAAAGCTTGGGGGCTGCCTTCTTGGGCGCGACCTGGTCATCACCCGGGCGCGTTTCGCTGGCTGCCCGCAGATGGGATTGAAAGCCAGCCTCATTCCGGGTTTCCGCATGTGACGCCGCCGCCGTCGGAGCGCTGGCGGCAGATCGGGGTTGCGGGGCAGCAGCAGGTTCAAGCATCTAGGAATCCGATGAGGCATGACGCCCAAGGCCCCCAAGCTGCCCCGGAGAATCCCCCAAAGACTGCTTGCCAAGCCTAGGCAAAGGCGGTTCAGCAAGGGCTGGGCCATGATTTTCGCTGCCGAGATGCGGCAGAAATTGCCGCAGAACGCGCAAGGCTTGCCCGGTCATGGCGGATTCGGTCCTGCATTCTCCGGTCAGGCGGTGATTTTTCGTGGCACGACGCTTGCCTGACGAATGCCGATACAACAGCGTTTTCCCTTCACCTTGCTTGAGGGGTTGGAAGCCAAGCCGCTGTTGGTTTTCATTTTTCGCGCCGCCAAGTGAGTCCACTTGGTTTGGGAAGGCGCCAAAGGACAGGAGAGATTTTCATGTCGCTGTACAGTTCGATGAATACCGCCCTTAGCGGCATGAGCGCCCAATCGCGTGCTTTGGGGCACATCGCGGACAATGTGGCCAATTCCCAGACCATTGGCTTCAAGCGGACCGATACGAATTTCGTATCCTTCATTTCGGAAAGCAATAACGACGTGCATCGGCCCGGCACCGTTTTGGCGCGGCCCGATTTCGCCAACCAGGTCCAGGGTACGATCGAGCAGATTGAAAACCCGCTTGCCTTGGCGATCTCGGGCCAGGGTTTTTTCACCGCTGCCCTGCCGATCGGCAAGAATGACGACAACTCCCTTCGCTTTGACGCGCGGCAATTCTACACGCGCGCCGGTGACTTCAACCGCAACAGCGAAGGCTATATGGTCAATGGATCCGGCTATGCCTTGCAGGGTTGGCCAGTGACAGATGGTGTAGTGGACAAGACCCAGCTTGTGCCTATCCGTATTGAAGAAGATGTCTTTACGCCAACGCCGACGGCTGGGTTGACCTTTGGCGGCAATCTTTCGGCTTCGGCCACCACCGAACAAAGCACCTCCATCCAGATAATTGATACGCTGGGCCGTTCGCGTGCCCTCACACTCACTTTTGCGCCAAGTGCTGCCCCAACAGACAATACATGGCGGCTTACAATCAGGGCGCCAGATGCATCCAACGGAACACCGGCCGGCACCGTGGGGAGTGTTGATATCCGGTTCGGCCAGGATGGTGCGGTGGCCCAGCCGGATGGTACGCTTGCAGAATTCGCGAATGCAACCGGCGTCACCTTCAGCGCAGCCGCTGCCGGCGCGCCGGCCACGGTGACCTTTAATGCCAATTTTGGGCAAGGCCTTCAGCCCATGACGCTCAATCTCGGCAATTTCGGGGTTGCGGGCGGCTTGACGCAATTCGCCTCTGCTGGGGCGAGCGGGCTCAGCGTCAATAATTTTGACCAGGATGGCATTCCGTTGGGCGCATTCTCCTCAGTTACCACGCAGAAGAATGGCGATGTGCGGATCAATTACGACAATGGCAAATCCCGTGTCGTGGCCCGCGTCCCCGTTACCGTATTCAAGGATCCGGACAGGTTGCAGCATCTGGATGGCCAGGCGTTCCTGCGCACGATTGATAGTGGTGAAGCGCGCGTTGTCGAAGCCGGCGAAGACGGTGCCGGGCTGCTGAACACAAGCGCCATTGAGCGTTCCAATGTGGACATCGCGACGGAGTTTTCCAAACTGATCCTGGCGCAGCGCGCCTATTCGGCGAATACCAGGATCGTGTCCACCGTTGATGATTTGTTGCAGGAAACGCTGAACATGCGGCGCTAAGCCGCATAAGGCGCCTTTGATTGGCGAAGACACATGAGCATTGACGCCGCATTGCTGATCGCACGTTCGGGCCTGTTGCACACGCAGCGCGCCCTTTCGAATGCGGCTGACAATGTGGCGAATGCCGAAACCGAGGGCTATACGCGCAAGCGCCTGCCAACCGCATCAGTCAATGTGGGTGGGCAGGGCATGGGCGTGGTCAGCCTTGGCCCGCTCAGGGAAGTTGATACGGCGCTGGTTACTGAAATCCAACAACGCAACTCCGATGTCGCGGCGGGCAAGGTACGCGACGCCGTGCTGGCGCGCATCAATCAAGCCCATGGTGATCCGGCCAAGGGGGAAGCACTTGGCGACATGGTTTCCAAGCTGCGCTCTGCCTTCATTGAATTGCGCTATGATCCATCCCAGGTCGTCAAGCAACAGGCGGTTGTGCTGAATGCGTCACAGCAATTGGTTCAGCGCTTCAATGACCTGTCGCGCATTGTGGGTGATACGCGCCAGGCAGCGCAGAACGACATCGTGACCGAGATCAGGCAAGTCAATGCGACCTTACGCGAAATAGCGGCATTGACCCGCGAGGTCATGACGGGCATCGGCGCCGGCAAATCAACAGCCGATATTGAAGATAGGCGCGACTTGGCGCTGAAGCGCCTGAGCGATTCCATTGGTTTCAAGACCTTCCGGCAACCAAGCGGGGATTTGATTTTGCTTGGTGCGGGCGGTATTGCCATTCCATTACCCGATACGGGCGAAGCCTTCAGTACGCTTGGGATGGACCTTGCGCCAAATGCTTTTTATGGCGCAGGCGGCTCTGTGCCGCCCATTATGTTGAATCAGATTGACGTCACCGAACAGATCAAGGGCGGGCGTCTCGGGGAATTCATTCAACTGCGCGATCAGACACTAGCCCGTTATCAGGCAGAGCTGGATATTGCGGCCGTTGAAATAGCTGCCCGCTTTGAAGGGGAAGGCTTGAGGCTTTTTACCGACTCGAGCGGCACTGTCCCCAATCCTGATCTAGGCTATGCCGCACCAGGCAGTACGCAGATCGGCTTCGCCAATAGAATTCAAATCAATGCCCTTGTGCGCGCCGATTCTACCCTGCTACGAGATGGCACACATAGCATACCTGCCGCACCACCCGCGACAATACCATGGTTCACACCCAATCCCGCTGACGGTCCGGCCGGCTTCACATTGCTCATTGACCGTATCCTGGAAAACAGTTTTGGCGACAAGAATTCCAAGGGCGAAACCTGGGGAGGATTCGCGACAGCCGGCCTTGGGCCGGATGGGAAGCTTTCCAGCCCCTTCGCCAGTCCCAAAAACATTGAGGATTATGCCGTGCTGGTTACTGCACTGCAGACCAGTGATAGCGGCGCTGCCGCAAAAAACCTGGAGACCTCAAAGCAATTGGTCGAGGGCCTTGAGGCACGTTTTACGCGCGAATCCCGTGTGGATGTGGATAGCGAAATGGCCTTCCTCATCCAATTGCAGAACGCCTATGCGGCGAATGCGCGGGTGATGAGCACGGCGCAGACCATGTGGGAAACACTCTTCGGATCGGTGCGATAAGCCATGACCGGTATCAGCCTGACATCCCGTATTGACCTGAACACTATCGTGCTGCGCGAAAGGCTGACGCAGCTTGGTGAGCAGATCACCACCGGGCGCAGGGGAAATTCCTATGCGGCGCTTGGCACGGATGCGCCGAAGGCGATGGATTTGCGCGCCGAGATTGGGCGGCGGGAAGCCTATCAGAGCATGATCGGCCAGACGCTATCGAAGGTTCAGGTCACGCAGAATGTGCTGGATCGGCTGGGGGCCATCGCGGAGAAATTCACTGCCAATGCGACAAAATTGATGGGTGTCGTCAAGGCCGAGGAAATTCAGATCCAGGCAGGACAAGCCAGGGCAGCCCTTGTTGAAGTTGCAAGCCTTCTGAATGAGCAATACGCTGGGGAGTATCTTTTTGGCGGATCCGATACGAGTAACCCGCCAATCCCCAATGGCGCTTCTATTGTGAATACTGGGATGGTGTCTGGTATTTTGGCGCAAGTGGCTTCCCTCAATGGCACCAATACGGCGGACGTAGTTTCGGAAACGAAGGCCCTGGGGCAATCGGATGTCGCCGGAATAACACCATTTTCTGCCTTTCTTTCGACCGGGTCTGGCGCCTCCGAAGGGCGCCGCACTCTTCTGGCCGCTGACGGTGAACGCACAGAATATGGCATTCTTGCCAACAGAAATGCTGCCGTCGTCAGTACTGGCGAAACAACCGGTTCCTGGGCCCGTGATTTGCTGCGCGGCTTGGCCAGTATCGCTGGGCTTACGCCTGAGAAAAGTCAGCTGGGTGATGGCTACACAAATTTTGTGACTACGGTTCAGCAGGGTCTGAAATCCAGTGTTGAAGCCCTGGCGCTGGAACGTGGGTCCCTTGGTCTGACGGAAACACGCCTGCAAAGCATCCGCACGCTGCATGAAAGTGTCACCTTGAACCTGACCCTGCAGGTGAGTGACCTTGAGGAAGTGGATATGGCCAAGACCATTACCAGCTTCCAAAATACGCAAACCCAACTGGAAGCATCCTATCGTGCGATTTCCCTCGCCCAGCAATTGAGCCTGACGCGCTTCCTCTGACACCTGCGGGCATTGATTGGGTCGCTTTGGGCTGTTTTTTCCGCGCGCCCTTCCTGAGCGCCATACGGCAATTCCCCACCGGCTCACGCGCCGTGTTGCGTTCATTCTTCCTCACTTAAGCGGTGATAAGGTCGCTGGGACAGGGCAACCTTAGGGTGATAAAGATAAGCGAGTTCCTAGTAATGTGTTGACGCCATTTGGGCCGCGATGGAAGTTTCCGGATAAATACTGAAATCTTTTCATTCATGAAGATGTTAAAGAGCTAATGCAGAAAAAATCCCGGTGTTTACCGATTTTTTCAGCGATGATTCAACCCTTTCCGACATCATGAGGTCATTCGCAAAAAGCGGATGCAACCAGACCTTATCGCCACCTTGATTGGGGCGAGGGCCATGATTTGGAAGGGGAATACCCCAATGTCTATGAATTCAGTGAACACCAATATCGGCTCCCAGGTAGCGCTTCAGTCGCTCAACCGAACCAATGATCAGCTCTCTGTCGTCCAGAAGCGCATTTCCACGGGTTTCCGCGTTGCCGACGCGAAGGATGATGGCGGCGCTTTTGCCGTGGCACAAACCGTCCGGGCCGATGTGGCCGGCTTGACGGCGGCGAATGAACAATTGGGCGGCGTCAAGGGCGTTCTGGACACCACCTTTGCCGCACTCGGCAAAGTGTCCGAAACAATGATCAATGTGCGTTCGACTCTGACACGCCTGGCGGATGGCACTATCAATGATAGCCAGCGCACCCAGTATGATGCCCAATACGCAGCGTTGAAGACGCAGATGGACAATTTCATCGCGGACGCTACCTATAATGGCCGCACGCTGCTTAACACCGATACGGCTGCGGGTGGAGGTGACATTGTGGCGATCCGCAATGAATCGGCCGGCACCTTCACCATCACTGCCGTTGATGCAGCGACCGATATGGTGCTGGATGCAACGATTGCCGACGCTGCGGCGGCGCAGACTTCGCTTGATGCGGGCGGTAACTTCAAAGAGGTTGAAGCAGCGGTTGCTGATGCGCTGAACAAGTTCGGCGCGGATAGCGGCTATGTTGATGGTCAGATCCGCTACAACAAGGACAAGATTGACGCCATGGAAGGCGGCCTTGGTGCCCTGGTTGACGCTGACCTGGCGAAGGAAAGTGCCAAATTGCAGTCGCTGCAGATCCGTCAGCAGTTGGGCACTCAGGCGCTGTCAATCTCCAACCAGGCGCCGCAGACCCTGCTCAGCCTGTTCCGTTAATATAGTCGGCGGCCTCGCCCCTGGCGGGGCCGTCTTCATCTGCGGGAGACAAAAATGTCCACCCTTGTTCTTGAACTCCGCCAGGGCGACATGATGATCGTCAATGGCGCACCCATCCGCTTCCGAAACCGCGCCCGCATAGAACTTACCGCACGCGCCCGCTTTCTGTTCGGCAAGCAATTGATGACGCCCGAAATGGCGAATTCCCCGGCCCGGCGCATCTATTTCGCGCTGCAAACCGCCTATATCGGCGATCATGATGAACGGAAGATCGGGCTTGATCTTGCGCGCGATCTCATCAGGGATTTCGGAGAAGCCACGACCTCCGGCATGGTGCGCGAAATGCTTGATCGCGCGCTGAAGGCCGCCGAAGCCGATCAATGCTATCAGGCGTTGAAGCTTGCACGGCGCGTCATGCGCCATGAGGAAGTGGTGCTCGGCCTCAGCCCGGTTTCCGCTGTCTCAGTGCCGGAGGATGTGGCATGAACATGATGCATGCCCGCCGCGCCTACCAAATGACGCGCCAGGCGATGGACCCGCGTGAACAGGAAGCGGATGTGATCCGCCGCGTGACCGGCGGCCTGCGTGCTGCGCTGGAACAGGAAGGCATTACGCGCGCCCGTGCCATTGCCGATAACCGCCGGCTTTGGATCGCGCTTGATGCATCGCTTCGGCACCCCGCCAATCAATTGCCGCAGGAAACCAAGCTGTCCATGTTGCAGGTTGGGCGAGCGGTGATGCGGGAAATGGAAGGTTCTGAACCCGATCTTGGTTTCCTGATTGAGATCAACGAACAATTGGCATCAGGGCTGCGATAGGATGCCTTGGGCAGTGCAGTTCGCGCCGCGGCCCTGACGTGGTAACGGGCTTGTCATGAAGCCCGATGCCATCATTCTGGGGATCGAAACCAGCTGCGACGAAACGGCGGCGGCACTGCTGCGCGCGGATGGCACCATTCTGGCCGATGCAGTCTTCAGTCAATTGCAGGAACACGCAGCCTTTGGTGGTGTTGTGCCCGAAATCGCCGCTCGGGCGCATTTGCAGCATCTGCCAGGGATTGTGGCGGGCGTCATGGCCAAGGCCGGCATTGGCTATGCGGCGCTGGATGCGGTGGCAGCAACCGCAGGGCCGGGGCTGATCGGTGGACTGATTGTGGGCGCTTCCTTTGCCAAGGGAGTGGCGCTGGCGCATGGACTGCCCTTCCTGGCGATCAATCATTTGGAGGCCCATGCGCTGACGGTAAGGCTGCCCGGCCTGATGCCGGGCGGGGCGCCGGCTTTCCCGTATTTGCTGCTGTTACTTTCCGGCGGGCACTGCCAATGCGTGCTGGTGGAAGGGCTTGGACGCTACCATCGCCTGGGCAGCACGCTGGATGATGCAGTGGGTGAGGCCTTTGACAAGGCAGCCAAGCTGCTTGGCCTGCCTTGGCCAGGTGGGCCGCATCTGGAAAAGCTGGCCTCCGGAGGCGATGCTACCGCCATTGCCCTGCCGCGACCGCTTTTGGGGCGGGCAGGGTGCGATTTTTCCTTCTCAGGCCTGAAAACCGCTGTCGCGCGAGCGGTTGCCCAGGGGCAAGCGCGGCCCGAAGATATCGCCGCCAGCTTTCAGGCGTCAGTGGCGGCGGTGCTGGCGGATCGTGCCGCCCATGCGTTGGGCATGGCGCCAGGGGTGACCGCGCTGGTGGTGGCCGGGGGTGTCGCCGCCAATGGCGCGGTGCGGCGCGCGCTTGAAGGGGTTGCCACCGCGCGCGGCCTGCCCATGCTGGCACCGCCGCTCGGGCTTTGCACGGATAATGCCGTGATGGTGGCCTGGGCTGGGCTTGAACGATTGCGCCATGCCGCAAACGATTCGCTCGCCTTCAATCCGCGCCCGCGATGGCCTTTGACCGAACTGGCGCCGCTGACCGAAGCTGGCGCTTAACGCTTCAATATTGTGCGCCCGGCATAACGCGCCGCCGGGCCAAGCCCTTGTTCAATCCTGATCAGCTGATTGTATTTCGCGAGCCTGTCAGACCGAGACAGCGACCCGGTCTTGATCTGCCCGCAATTGGTGGCAACGGCCAGATCGGCGATGGTCGCATCCTCGCTCTCGCCCGACCGATGGCTCATCACCGCGCGATAGCCGGCGCGATGGGCCATCTCAACCGCCTCCA
>JBIKXA010000218.1:0-5540 GCA_044356015.1 Roseomonas sp. | reverse complement strand
TGGCGCGATCGGCCAGGCCCAGCATGTCGCGCACCGCTTCCGCGCGCACGTCCGAAGCGCCGGATTGGCCTATCGCCTGATCCAGCAGGGAAAGCCCATCACGCACGGAACCATCGGCGGCGCGCGCAATCATGGCCAGCGCATCGGCTTCCGCCGTCACGGCTTCCTTCTCACAAATCCGCGCAAAATGCTGTGCCAAGCTATCCTGCGGCACACGGCGCAGCGCAAAGGTTTGGCAACGGCTGCGGATGGTGATTGGTACCTTGCGCAACTCCGTTGTCGCCAGAATAAAGGTCACGCCGGATGGCGGTTCCTCCAACGTCTTCAGAAAGGCGTTGAAGGCCGCGCCAGACAGCATGTGGCATTCGTCAAGGATAAAAACCTTCTGCCGCCCTTGGCTCGCGCGGAAGCGCAGCGCTTCGCGCAATTCACGCACATCATCCACGCTATTGTTGGATGCAGCATCCAGTTCCACCACATCAGGGTGGCGGTCCGCGAGTATCGCCTTGCATTCCGGGCAAACACCGCAAGGATCCGCCGTGGGGCCGCCCTTGCCATCCACACCAATGCAATTCAACGCGCGGGCAATGATGCGCGCCGTGGTAGTTTTGCCCACACCGCGCACGCCGGTCAGCAGAAAGGCGTGATGCACGCGCCCCTGCGCAAAAGCGTGGCGCAGCGTGCGCACCAGCACATCCTGCCCGATCAGATCGTCAAAGCGCGTCGGGCGATATTTGCGCGCCAGCACGCGGTAGCCCGGCTGTTCCGCGGGCTTTGCCACCGGGGCGGGGGCCGACGCGGGTGGCGGCGGTGCCGGGTCCCCAAATAGCCCCGGCCCTTCCGGCGCCGGCGGTTCGGGCAAGCCTTCTTCTTCCGGCGGTTCGGCGCCAGGCGAAGCAATCGGGGAGCCGAACATATCGGAAGCCATGGCGCGGCGCGGTCTCTCAGAACTAAGGTGGAAGGCCGACAAACGACCCGAGCAAGAACCCGTTACGGCTGCTTCCTTCCGGACCTGACCGGGTTGGCGAGGAGCCCGTCCGCCGCCGACCTTCCGAAGTCACCATATCATGTCCCCATGCCCCAATGCCAATGGGGGGGCTTGGTTGCCCAGCGCCGGGGCACGTGGCAGGTTCACCCGCATGCTTTCCATCCCCGCCAGCCGACCCAATGCCTATACGGGCAGCCCGCTAGACCGGGCATCCCATCGCCGAGAGGATCCCGCCTTCATTGAAGCGGCCCTTGCCGACCCCAACACGGTTTTCGCCCCCGTCTGGCGTGCCCGCAACCTGATGCGCGGCGTGGCGGAAGGCGCCCCCCAGGCCGTTCTGCTGACCGGTGAGGCCGCCGGGGCACTCCGCATGGCGGGCGGGCCCTGGGCCTGGTTGGGCGAATGGGAAGGACGGCAGGTCTTTGCCGTGGATTGCTCCTCCGCCGATGACCCGATTCCCCTGCTGCCGCCGGAAATGGGCAGCTTTGCTGACCTCCGCCAAGTGGCTGGCCTGCTGCCTCCCGGTGAGGCGAGCGTTTTGGCCCATGCGCGCGGGCTGATGCATTGGCGCACGAAACACCGGTTTTGCGGGGTATGCGGCGGCGTTTGCGAACCGCGCAGCGCCGGCCATGCCATGACCTGCACGGTCTGCAATGCGCAGCATTTCCCGCGCACGGACCCCGCCGTCATCATGCTGGTGGTGCGCGGCGATTCCTGCCTGCTTGGCCATTCGCAGCGCTTCCCGAATACCACTATGTATTCAACGCTGGCTGGCTTTGTGGAGCCCGGCGAAAGCCTGGAAGAAGCCGTGCGGCGAGAGGTTCAGGAAGAAACCAATGTGCGGGTTGGCGCGGTGCGCTACCATTCCTCCCAGCCCTGGCCCTTTCCGTCTTCCATCATGCTGGGCTTCCATGCCGAGGGGCTGAGCGATGACATCACCATTGACCCCGAAGAATTGCGCGATGCGCGCTGGTTCAGCCGGGATGATTTGCGCAATCATCAGCAGCTTGGCTTTTCCCTGCCGCGCGTTGATTCCATCGCGCGTCGGCTGATTGAGGATTGGTTGGCATCATGAAGCATGTGACAGGTTTGTTCTTGGTGCTGGCGATGATGGGCTGCGCCGCGCCATCGCGGGAAGATGTCTTCCCAGCCGATACCAGCGCAGATGCGGCGGCCTGTCGGGAAGAAGCACAGCGCGACCCGGCGCTCAGAAATCTGCGGCACAGCACCTTCATCGGCTTCCCGGCGCAGGAAGAGGCGCTTCGCAATGAAATCATCGCAACGCAACGCCGGACCTATTTTGATTGCATGGCGCTGCGTGGCCATACGCGCCAGGGCGGGGTGGAGAGGATTAGGCGTTAGAGCTCTCTGAGTTGCGGATTATCAAAATCCGGCCGCCTTGCGCGGGCGAGCGCGCCGCGCAACGCCTCGGCCAATTCGGCCTTTTCCGGCGCGGTCAAGTGCCGACCAATTTCCAAAACGCGGCCTCGGCTTTTGATCCATAGCTGCCCGCCGCGCGGCGCGGCTTCATCCCATTCAACCTTGGCCCAATAGGCATCCAGCACGCTACGCACCACGCGCCCGCGATGATCAACATGGCGGATGGAAAGCCCGGCATCGGTCAGCAGCACCATTTCACTGACGCGGCGAGATGCGCGGGCATGCCATAGCAGCGCCGCCAGCGCCGCGCCCACTTCCAGCCCGATGAAGGGCAGCACCGGCCAGGCACCAAGGGCGAAGAAGACACAAGCCGGTATGGCCGCCGCCAGGATCAATAACCCCGCCAGCACGCGAAAGCCCCGCACCGTAAAGCTTTGCGGTGGGGTGGAGATCGCTTCGAACAGAACGGTTTCTCTGGGGGGTGTCATTGATGGTCATCTTAGGCCAAATTGGGTAGGAAGCACCATGCCGAAAGCCAAGCCTGACCACGGTTCTGCCCGCGCGCCCCGCCGCGCCCGCCTGATGGCGCGCGACCAGGCCGAGGCATTCTTGCGCGCCCTGGCGCAGGGCAATCCCGCGCCAGAGACCGAGCTTTTATACAGCGATCATTTCTCCCTGCTGGTGGCAGTGGTGCTTTCGGCGCAAACCACGGATGCGGCGGTGAATAAATGCACGCCCGCGCTATTCGAAGCCGCCCCCACCCCTGCCGCCATGGCGTCGCTGGGCGCGGAAGGGATCGCCCCCTTCATTCGCCGCATCGGGCTATGGCAGGCCAAGGCGCGCAATGTCGCGGCTTTGGCGGCGCAGCTGGTGGAACGCCATGGCGGGCAGGTGCCGAATGACCGCGCTGCCCTGGAAGCCCTGCCAGGTGTGGGGCGAAAGACCGCCAATGTCGTGCTGAATGTGGCCTTTGGGCAGAATACCATGGCGGTGGATACGCATATCTTCCGCCTGGGGAACCGCACCGGCCTGGCGCCGGGCAAGACCACGCGCGCAGTGGAAGAAGGCTTGGTCAAGCGCTGCCCGCCGGAATTGCTGCGCGATGCGCATCACTGGCTGATCCTGCATGGGCGCTATATCTGCAAGGCGCGGGCGCCGGAATGCTGGCGTTGCCCGGCGCGTGCTTGGTGCAATTATCGGGATAAGGTGTTGGCGCCGCCAGCCTGATGGATGGGCGTATTGCGCGTCATTGGCCCTTATTCTTCGAAATCCTTCGCGAAGAAGCAGCCGGCAGGCGGCGAATCGGTCAGCCGGAAGGCTTGATGCGGTCCTGACGGCGGCTCATGCAGCGCGCGCCATGTCGACTTCCTGGCCCCCTAAATCTTCCATATAATCAACAATTTCATTCAGATCCTCATCCTCGCAAGCTTCTGAGGTGAACTGGCAATTGATCCCTGCTGCTGAAATGTTGCGGATCTCGGCCGATAGCGGCGCACGGACACCATCAAGCAGCAGCACACAAGCATCATTGACGCTGGCATTGAAGGGCACCCCTTCAATAAGGAATCCATCGAGTGAAATATCAACAAGGCGTGCCTGATACTTGTGCCCATTATGCTCGATGCCGCAGGCGACAGCATATGGGAAACGGGGGAATGCGCGCAGATCTTCGCCTTCGAGGATATCAGACAGCAACCCCTTGAAGGCCAGATTGAGGCTTTTCACTGCATTTTCGACATCGGATGCGGTGACGCGGAGCGCATCTGAACCCCGCGCGATCTCACCCGATGTTTTGCCTATCAGGCTTGCCGAACTGGCGATGCCCTCAGCCCCTGACCTTATCCGCCCCATATCGTCAAGAATGGTGCGGGACGCCATCCGAACGTCATGGGTCGCAGAACCTGTCGATTCAGCAACCACGTCAACGACTGAAAGTCTTTGAGCGATGGATTCAATGCGCCTGGTCACGGCGTCAATGACGGTGCGGACATGATTGACATGCTGGGTCACATGCTCGGTTGTCTTGGCTGTCTTTGTCGCCAGGTTCTTGACCTCGGAGGCAACGACAGCAAAGCCACGGCCCGCATCACCAGCCCGCTGCGCTTCGATGGTAGCGTTGAGCGCAAGAAGATGCGTTTGTGAAGAAATGGCCGTAATGGAATTGATCAGCTCGGAAATGGCAGATGATGCCTCCTGCAATTGGGATGCAGCCGACCTGGTTTCATCCACTTCAAGTGACGCCTCGCGCATTTTTGCAAGGGCCGCATCAATTTCCTGGCCGATCCGATCCATGGCGGCAGAAAGCGCTTCGGTGGCTTCAGCGGTAGCGGTAACCGACTGTCGGCTTGTATCGGATTCGGAGAGAATATCGTGAGAGCCTTGCTTGGCATTACGACCGGTTTCACGCATGGTCTCAGCTTCGATTGAGACAGTGCGCGCGTGCACGGCAAGCGACCCCAGCTGATCATTCATGACATCTTTCATGTCGCCTGACAGCTTCGTGATGATCCGATCAAGAGTTCTGCGTGTTCGCTCACCATGAAGGCGACGCTTGCGCCTTGCCTGTTCAATGCGCTGAAGCCGTTCCAATACCTTGTTGAAAAGATCGGCAAGCTCGCTCGCTTCATCGCCGCCTTCCACGGCGACACGATCGGAAAGCCTGACCCGGCCGAAGGCCAGCTCCCCCATCGCTTTTTGAAGAACGCCGGTGCCAAGTGTTGCGCCGTGTTCGGCAGCGTTAAGGCCGATAACCTCATCCTCGCGCCGAACCCGGAATCCACCACCTGGGAAAAGGCGCCAGACGCGATCAACAGCATACATGATGGCAAAGGCAGTACCAAAGGCCCAGACAAAGACCAGACCGGCACCCGCAATCTGGACGAGGATCTGCTCCATTCGCCCACCCGCAGAAAGCGCCTCTGGTCGCGCGAATACGCCCACCATGACCGTACCCCAAAAACCAGCGAATCCATGGACTGGAATTGCCCCAATGGCGTCGTCAATCCGCAACCGCTCAAGCAGGATTTGTCCAAAGAATGCGACCACAGCAGCACTTAAACCGATTGCAAGCGCGCCCCCAACATCGACCGCGGCACAACCTGCAGTAATTCCGACGAGTCCTGCCAGCACGCCATTGATTGTGAACTCCGGACGAAAGAGCCCTTGATGGATC
>JBIKXA010000217.1:0-5547 GCA_044356015.1 Roseomonas sp. | reverse complement strand
TGGGCGGCGAGCATTCCGCTTGCCCCAAGCGTGATGTTGCCGTGCAGCGCCGCTTCCTCGCGCTTCGGATCAAGCCTGCCGGCAAGCGTCACTTCGCCAAGCGGCGCCTTCGCCGCCACATCACGGAGCGTGATGATGCCAGCGCCATCGCGTGCCGCATCCAAGGCGAAATCCAGCCGGGCCAGCGCTTCTGCAAGTGATGCGGGCAGCAAGGGCGCTGCGGCGATATGGCCCGCAAGCCGCGCAAACCCTGCGCCGCGCGCATCGGCGCTGATGGTGCCGGAAAGCGCTGCCGCTGCCGCGCTGCCAAGCTCTGCCTCAGCGCTCAACGCCGCGCCGCTGGCCGGGCCTTCCAGGCGCAAGGTCACGCTGGCCGGTTCTGAAACCGCCCCAAGTGCGGCGGCGATCACCCCGCCCGGCGGTTCTGCCAGATCAAGCCGCGCGAAAAGCCGATCCGCGCCGGGGGAAAGGTCCAGTTCAAGCCGGGCTTCCCCCGGCGCATCAAGCCGCGTCAGCGCAACATCACCCGAAAGCCGCGCCGCTTTCAGCGCTGCCTTGCCTTCAAGTGCGGCGCGAAAGCCCTGGCCGAAAACGCCCTCGGCCACGGTGATTTCCGCAATTGCCACGCGGTCAAGGCGAATCCCGATGGGCAGATGGGGCAGGGAGGGCAGCAGCGGGCCATCGCGCGGCTCATTCGCCTCAGAAGCGGGCAGGCGTGATAGGGTGATGCGCTCCGCCGTCACGGCCTGCAGATGTGCTTCGCGCTGCCAGAGCGCTTGCAGATCAACGGTGATACGCGGTGCCGTGACCTCAAGCCAAATGCTGCCCTCATCGGCGAGGGTGATGCGCGTGGCGCGCAGCTCTCGCGGCAGCGTCACCGCAAGCCCTTCAATCACCAGCCCCGGCACAAGACGCTGCGCAAGCCCCGCCAACGCCGCCGCGCCATTCCCCCATTGCACCCAGGCCAGCACGCCGCCCAGAACCGCCGCAATCACAAGCGGGATCGCCAAAACCAGGATCAGCAGGCGGCGCAGATGGCGCATGTCAAAAAGCCTGCCCAAAGCCGATATAGATGGCAAAGGATGGATCATCCTTCTGCCGATCCAAAGGCACGCCGACATCAAAGCGCAGCGGCCCGATGGCGGTCAGATAACGTATCCCAAGCCCGGTGCCGGCACGCAGCCGGCTGAAATCCGGCTTGGCTTCTTCCCCGACCGAGCCCGCATCCAGAAACGCCGCCATGCCCCAGTTTTGCGAAAGGCGTTGGCGCCATTCGACGCTGCCTTCCACCAGGCTCGCCCCGCCCAGCGGCCGATTGGCGGCATCGCGCGGCCCGATGGATTGATAGGTATAGCCGCGCACGGAACCGCCACCGCCGGCATAGAAGCGCTTATCCAAAGTGATCTCATCCCGATCCGCCCCGGGTGCGCTGCCGATGGCGGCGCGTAGCGCCAAGACACTGTCGCCATTGCCCAGAATGTCGAAATAGCTTGTGCCAATCGCCAGAATCCGTGTGAAGCTATTGGCATCCATCGCTGAATAGTAAGGGGTCGCGTTGAGCGTGAAGCGCTGGCCCCGGCGCGGGTCAAGCGGGTTGGTCGTAGTGTCGTAGCGAAAAATCCCCGTCAGCCCGAAAAGCCGAAAGGCTTCCATATCGCCATCGCGGCCAATGCGCCCTTCTTCGTAATTCGGCCCCGCCGCGACCGCCATGGTATCCGAAAGCCGATGTTCCAGGATGAAGGAAGCCAAGGCAGCATCACGATCATAGGCGCGCAGCCTTTCACGCACCGCACCGATTTGCGCGGTGCTTTGCAGATCGCGCCCCAGAAATTCCGGCGTGCGCAGCGTGGCAAAGGTGCGGTAGGTGGCATCCTCAATCCCGGTTTCGCCGATGCGCGCAATCTCACCTTCCAGGCGGAGCCTTTCAGCACCACCGAACATATTGCGATCTTCCCAATAGGCGCTGGCGGTCAGGCCGTAATTCGTCTCGAAGCCGAAGCGGCCGCCAACGACATGGCGCGGGCGTTCCTGCACCTGGAAATGCACCGGCAGGCGTCCGGACGGGTCCAAAGCCTTGCCTTCCTCGGCCCGCACAAAGCCGAAAACGCCAAGCCCCATCAGGGCGCGGCGGGCGCGTTCCAGCCTTTCGGGCGAATAGGGCTGGCCTTCCAGCCGCCGCGCCGCCAGCCGTTCCAGCATCGCGGGATTGGTGCGCGTGGTGCCCGCGATACTTGGCCGCGCGAAATCCGCCAGCGGCCCAGGCGCGATGCGCCAGGTGATATCCATGGTCTTGGTGTCGTGATCCACCACGGCTTCTCGCGCCACAATACTCGCCAAGGGGTAGCCAGCGCGGCGGAGTTCGCGCAGCAGCGCTTCCTCGGCAGCCAGGATATCGGCCGGGCGGGCGGGGTCCCCTTCGGCCAGGCGAAGCTCGGCGGCGGCCTGTTCCAGCAGCACATCCTGTGCGGCAGGTTCGGCGCGCAGCAGGATTTCGCCGATATTGTAACGCGGGCCGGGGGTCAGGATGATGGCGACCGGCAAGGGATTGGCCGGATCGGCCTCGGGCGGGGCCGCGCCGCGCTGGTTGACATCTTCCCCGGCGATTTCAATCCGTGCTGCGCCGCCCCAAAAGCCCTCGGCGCGGAGCGCTTCGGTCAGGCGCGGCAGATCGGCCCGTGCGCGCGCCAGCAGCCCATAGCCATCGGTTGGCGCGGTTTCGGCGAGTTTTATCAATTGCGAAACGGCCCCTATGGCAGAAACCAACGCCCGGTCTTCATCCGGGGTGATCTCCACGCGATAGGGGATGGCCGCCGGTTCTTGCGCTGGCAGCGGATGGGACAAGATCAGGCAGGTGCATAGAAGCAACCAAGGCAACCACCTATGGTTGGTGGCGGCCCTGGCCGGGGAAGGGTAGGAAGGACGAATCATGACCGATGAATTTCACGCTACCCTAACTTCATGGCGACGGCACCTGCATGCCCATCCCGGCCTGACGCTCCATGAAGGCCCAACCGCGGCCTTTGTGGTGGAAAAGCTGCGGGAGATGGGGGTCTCTGAGATTGCCGAGCATGTCGGCGGCCATGGCGTGGTCGCAACAATCCGCCGCGCCGGGGGCAATCGTTCGATTGGGTTGCGCGGCGATATGGATGCGCTGCCCATCCAGGAACAGGCGGATGATCTGCCCTGGAAATCCACCATACCGGGCGTGATGCATGCCTGCGGGCATGATGGGCATACCACGGCGCTTCTGGGTGCCGCGCGCATGTTGCTGGATGACAAGGGCTGGACCGGCACGGTGCATCTGGTGTTCCAGCCGGCGGAAGAAGGCGGCGGCGGTGCGCGGGCGATGATTGCCGATGGGTTGTTCTCGCGCTTTCCGATGGACCGGATTTTCGGCTGGCATAATTGGCCCGGCCTGGCTGCCGGCACCATCGCCATTCATGACCGCGCGGTGATGGCCGCCGGTGCGCGCATAGAATTGATATTCGATGGCCATGCCGGCCATGCCGCCCTGCCGCATCTGACACGCGACCCCTTGCTGGCCGCCGGCCATGCCATTGTGGCGGCGCAATCCATCGTGGCGCGCAGCGTGGACCCGCTGATGGGCGGCGTGGTCAGCCTGACCGTGATCGAGGGCGGGGAGGCGCAGAATCAAATCCCGAGCCGTGTCACCATCAAGGGCACCATCCGTTGGCTGGATGACGAAGCCGGCGATGCCATCAAGGAAGGCTTGCAGCGCATTACCGATGGCGTCGCGGCAACTTGCGGCGTGAAGGGCACGCTGATCATCAGCCCTGGCCTTGGCGTCACGGCGAATACGCCCGCGGAACGTGATTTGGCTGCCGCTGCTGCCGCCGCCGTGACCGAAACGCGCCGCGATATGCGCCCGGCCATGACGGGTGAGGATTTCGCCTGGTTCCTCAAGGAAGTGCCGGGCGCCTTCGTGTGGATCGGCAATGGCCCCGCCGAGGAAGGGCGCGATTTGCACAATGCGCGCTATGATTTCAACGATGCTATATTGCCCACTGCGTCGAGGTTTTTGACGGAAGTGGCGAAGCGGGCGCTGCTGAGCGATCCAGTATGATGGATCGCTCAGCAGATCTATGTTGAGCGGCTGATTCACCGCGCCGGCTTCGCCTCTGCGGATCAGGCGCTTGCTGGGGCTTAACCCCCGCTGCGCCTAACGCGCAAAACCCGGCTGCTTTTCCACGAAGCGATTGGGCTTCAGGAAAATCGAGAGAAACAACGCCCCTTCCGGTGCGCGGGCCACATGCGTATTGCCCGCCGGGCGCCAGACGAATTCGCCGGGGCCGCAGCGGCCTTCATCATCTTCCAGATAGCCTTCCATCACATAGGTTTGTTCGATATCCGTATGCTCATGTAGCGGCACTTCCGCACCGGGCGCCATGCGGAACAGGATGGTGGACATGCCGCGCGCCTCATCCCGGCAGAGCAGCTTCATCTCAATCCCTGGAAACTCCGTGGCCTGCCAGGGCATGTGATCCGGCTTCAGGTAATGCGAAGCAAGCTTCGGATCGCCCAATTGGCTTTGGATGCGCTGCTTGGTTGCTTCGTCAATCATGGTGATCCTCCCTGTTCGTGTGTTTCAGGCGAAACGCGCCTTGAGCCATTCACCACCCTGCCGCGCCGCACGATCCGCCGCCGCAACATGACCCAGCGCGCGCAAAAAACCATGGATGGTGCCGGGGAAGGTTTCCTCTGTCACGGCAACCCCCGCCGCGCGGAGTTTATTGGCGAAAAGCCTGTTCTCATCAGCCAAAACATCAAGCTCCGCGATATGCACCAGCACGGGCGGCAGGCCGCGCAGATCAGCGCGCATGGGCGACGCGAAGGGTGAGACGCGGTCCGCTTCCTTCGGCGCATAGCAGCGCCAATAGAAATCCATCTTCTCCCGCGTCAGGAAATGCCCGGTCGCGAAGGCGCTGTAGCTTTGCGTCGCCATGGCGCTATCCATGACACCGTAATTGATCAGCAGGCCGCGCAGCTTCAGGCTTGGATCGGTCTCCCGCAGCAATAGCGCCGTACCGGCGGCGAGGTTCCCACCCGCCGAATCACCCCCCAGGATGATGCGGCTGGTATCCAAGCCCCATGCCGCGCCCTGATTGGCCACCCAGCGCGTGACGGCGGCGCATTCTTCCAAGGCTTGCGGGAAAATCGCCTCAGGGCTCAGCGCGTAATCCACGCCAATGACGGCGCAGCCAGAGGCAGCGGCGTATTCGCGCATCAGCCGGTCATGCGTATCCACGCTGCCCCAAACCCAGCCGCCACCATGCAGATAGACCAGCACGGGATGCCCCGTGCCCGCTGTTGGGCGATGAAACCGGCAGAGAATCCGCCGCCCGCGCAGCGCGAGCCACCGATCCTCACTTTCCGCCATCACCGCGCCCCCCTTGGCGAGCGGCAGGCTGAGCCCATCATTCAATTCCCGCGAATGATCCAGCGGCAATTCCAGCTTCACCGGGGGCTGGGCTGCCGCGCGCGCCTCCATCATTTCGGTGAAGCGCAGCATTTCGGGGTCCCAATTCT
>JBIKXA010000060.1:0-18412 GCA_044356015.1 Roseomonas sp. | reverse complement strand
TGGCCTTTCTGGCATGATCGTGGCAGGCAAAGGCGCCAGCCAAGGCGCTGCCTCGGGAAGGGGCCGGCGAGATGGCGCTGGCGGGTCATGCTCATCCACGCAAGCGCTGCGGCGCTCGGTTCAGAAGCGGTTTTGCTGCGCGGCCCATCGGGTGCCGGCAAATCCGATCTTGTGCTGCGCCTGATGGCGCGCGGTTGGCAATTGGTGGCGGATGATCAGGTGATGATTGAAGGCGCGCAGCTTTCCGCGCCACCCGCGCTCCGCGGCATGCTGGAAATTCGCGGCCTTGGCATTTTTGAAGCCCTGCCCGTGGCTCCCTGCGCGCGGCTTTGCCTGATGGTGGATTTGGTGCCGCGCGCCGATGTGCCGCGCCTGCCGGAACCCGCCTTCTGGCAAGGCCCTGCTGGCGCCGTGCCACGCGTGGCACTTAATGCTTTTGAAGATTCTGTCTGCGAAAAAATCACCTACGCCCTGGCCGCCGCTTCCGGCAGGCTGCGCCAAAAATCAGGAGCCTTCGCGGCATGAGCAACACCGCGCGCGAAATCATTCTGGTCACCGGGCTTTCTGGCGCGGGCAAGGCTTCCATCCTGCGCATTCTGGAAGATTTGGGCTTTGAGACGGTGGATAACCCGCCCATTTCCATTCTGGAATCGCTGGTGGGGGATGGCGTGCTGCCGCTCGCCGCCGGCATTGATGCGCGCACGCGCGATTTCGATGCCGCCGCCGTGCTGCGTGTTCTGGAACGGTTGCGGCTGCGATCTGACATCAATGTCTCGCTCATTTTCGCCACCGCCGAGGATGAGGCGCTGCTCCGCCGCTATACCGAATCGCGCCGCCGCCATCCTTTGGCGCCAGGTGGTCCCATGGGGTCACGCGTATTGGAAGGCATTGCGCGGGAAAAGGCGCTGCTGGAGGCGCTGCGCGATACTGCTGACCTCATGATTGATACCTCAGAGCTGCCATTGGCGGATTTGCGGCGCATGATTGAAGGGCGCTTTGCCCCGGATGCGGCGGCGGGGCTCGCGGTTTCCGTGCTGTCCTTCGCCTATCCGAAGGGGCTACCTCGGGAAGCAGACCTCGTTTTCGATGTGCGATTTTTGCGCAACCCGCATTATGACCCGGTGCTGCGCCCCATGACCGGCCAGGCCGCGCCGGTGGCTGCCTTCATTGAAGCCGATCCGGATTTTTCGGCCTTTTGGCAGAGGTTACGGGATTTTCTTGAGCTTTTGCTGCCGCGTTACAAAGCCGAAGGCAAGAAATATTTCACCATCGCTGTGGGTTGCACGGGCGGCAAGCACCGGTCTGTCCTTGTCGCGGAACGCTTGGCGGGCCATCTCCACGATACCGGCTGGCGGGTGGACCTCGCGCATCGGGAATTGAAACTTGCCGGCGGACAGGCTAGCAGCGCCGGTGTGAATGTCGCTTCGGGCCAGGAGGTCCTTTCGCAAGCACCATGATAGGTCTTGTTCTGGTTTCCCATGGCAGGTTGGCCGAAGAATTGCGGCTGGCGATGGAACATGTTGTCGGCCCGCAGCAGGCGGTAGCGACGGTTTGCATCGGCCCCGATGATGATATGGATATGCGCCGGCGCGAAATACGCGACTGCGTCACAAGTGTGGATCAAGGTGACGGCGTTGTGGTGCTGACGGATATGTATGGCGGCACGCCTTCAAACCTGGCGATGCAGATGCTTGAAGCGGGCAAGCCTGTGGAAGTGCTGGCGGGTGTGAATCTGCCGCTGTTGGTGAAGCTTGCGAAGCTGCGCGGCAGTGAACCGCTGCATGAGGCGCTTGACCACGCCAAGGCAGCGGGCCGGAAATATATCGCGCTTGCACGTGATGTCGCGGGCACCAAGCCCAATGGCAGCACCAAGGAATGAACGAAGCCACCCCGGCCCCTTCTTCCGGCGGCATGGTGCTGCGCCGCAGCGTTGTCATCCCGAATAGTCGCGGCCTGCATGCGCGCGCGGCTGCCAAGCTTGTGACACTCGCGGAACGCTATTCGGCCTGCGTGAATGTGCTGCGTGATGGGCAAAGCGTGCCCGCCGTTTCCATCATGGGGCTCATGATGCTGGGTGCCGGGCGCGGTGCTGAAATTGTGATCGAAGCTGAAGGCTGGGACGCCAAGGAAGCGCTGGACGCGGTGGCCGCCCTGGTGGAAGCGGGTTTCCATGAAGACTGAAACACCCGCCCGCGCGCGCGCCAGCAAAACGCCTCGCCGCCGGGAAACGCAATTGCGCGGCATTGCGGTTTCGCCCGGCATCGCCATTGGCCCCGCCTTCGATACCAGCGAAGCGCCCGCCGAAGCGCCGCGCCGGCGCATCACGACTGAGGCGATTGAAGCCGAACGCCAGCGCCTGGCCGATGCGGTGGTATTTTCGCGCAAGCAAGTCACCAAGCTGAAAACGCGCATCGGCATTTTACCGGAAGAAGCGCAGGAAGAAATCGCGCCGCTTTTGGATGCGCATCTGCTCATGCTGGGCAATTCGCGCCTGATCCGGGGTGCGCGCAAGCGGATCGAGACCGAATTGCTCGCCGCCGAGACCGCCATCACCGATGAGGCAGAAGCAATTGCCGAGACCATTCTGGCCGCCAAGGATGATGATCGCGCGGGCCTCACGCGCCGGGCCACGGAAGTGCGCGATATTGCCCGGCGCGTCACGCGCAACCTGACCGCCACACCCTTTCGCAGCCTGAAGAATCTGCCCGAAGGCTGCATTCTCATCGCTGAGGAACTCACACCTTCCGATGCCGCGCTTTTGGATCCGGCGCGCATTGCCGGGGTTGCGACCGATGAAGGCGGCGCGGATGGCCATACCGCCATCATGCTGCGTGCGCTTGGCATTCCATCCGTGCTTGGTGTGCCCGGCCTGACCGAAACCGTGCGGCGCAATGACCAAATCGTGCTGGATGGCGCGGCAGGGAGTGTTGCCATTCATCCGGAAGCCGCGACGCTGACCGCGGCGCGCGAAAAACTCGCTGGCTATGCGCGGGAACGCGCGCGGCTTGGGCGGTTGCGCCGCCTGCCTGCCATCACCACCGATGGCGAACAAGTGGAATTGCAGGCTAATCTGGAAATCCCGCAGGAATTGCCATTGATCGCACAAGCCGGCGCGCAGGGCATTGGGTTGCTGCGCACCGAATTCCTGTTCATGAATCGTGAGGATTTGCCAGATGAGGAAGCGCAATGCGCGGCCTATCGCCAAATCCTGGAAGCAATGGGCCAAGACCCCGTAACCATTCGCGTGCTGGATTGGGGTGGGGAAAAGGATATCGCGGCACTGGCTGAAGGTGTTGCACCCATGCATGCCGGCGCCAATCCGGCACTTGGGCTGCGCGGCATCAGGCTGCTATTGCGCCGGCCCGAATTGCTGGAAGTGCAATTCGCCGCCATTTTGCGCGTGGCGGCAGAAGTGCCGGATGGGCAAATCAGGCTATTGCTGCCGATGATTACCATTCCTGAAGAAATGAAGCAGGCACGCGAGATTTTTGATCGCGTGGCGCGGCGGCTGCGCAGGCGGGGTGACAAGCTGCCGGAAAAACTGCCGCTGCTTGGCGCCATGATTGAAACGCCAGGTGCGGCGCTCGCCGCCGATGCGATTGCGCTGGAAGCGGATTTCTTTTCAATCGGCAGCAATGATCTGGCGATGTACACACTCGCCGTTGATCGCGGTGATGCCGAAGTGGCGCATCTTTATGACCCGCTGCACCCCGCCGTGCTGCGCCTGATGCAATTCGCGACCGAAGCGGCGCTACGGCTACGCATGCCGGTTTCGATATGCGGCGAAATGGCGGGCAATCCGCAGCTTATTCCTCTATTGCTTGGGCTTGGCATTCGCAGCTTTTCCATGAATGCATCCGCCATTCCGCGCGTGAAGCAAGCGGTGCGCGGGCTTGATATTGGCGATTGCGCGCGCTTCGCCCGTCGCGTGATGGAACAAAGCGACCCGGCGCGCATCCGTGAATTGGTGGCGGAGTTTGCGGCGGGGGCGGGCGAGAAGGCGTGAGGCGCCTTTACATCGTAAGCATCGCACGCAGCGCCAGCATCGCCGACAGCCCCACCAATAGCGCCGGCAGCAAATTGCGCCCGAAACCCAGGCACACCGCAACACCAACCCCAAGCCCACCAAGCCGCGCTGCCAGCGGCACATCCGCCAGCGCCCCTGATGGCGCGATGATGGCCAGCATGACAAAGGCCGAAAGCGTTGCCTGCGCAATCGCCGTCGCCCAGGCAATCACCGGATGATCCGCGCCGAGACCCCCCGCCAGCCACACCCCGGCGCTGCGCAGCAAGAGGCAGGCGATGGCCGTCAGAGCTAGGGCGATATCAGCGTTTTCCACGGATGCGCCCCCAGAAAAACGCGATGCTGCCGCCAATGATTCCCGCCGCCAAAAGCCCCGCCGAGGATGGCAAAATAAACGTCAGCCCCGCTGCTGCGCTACCGCAGATGATCGCGCGGCGTGGCGCGGGCTTATCCACATCCGCAGCCAGCAGCAGCGCGTAATAGAGCGGATTGACGAACAACAAGGCCGCGCGCGCGTGATCATCCAACATGCCCGCGACATAAAACCCCGCAAGTGAGGCAAGCCCCGCCACCACCCAGCTTGTCAGCCCGAAACCCAGGAACCAGGCAAGCCGCGCACGCTCCGCAATCTCAGGAAAGGCGCGCATCGCCGCCGCCCAGGGTGTGACCGCGATGAAGGGAATGGCGGGGATCAGGCGTTTGCGCTCACTCGTGCCGAAAAGTGGAGTGATGGCAATCGCCATGGGCAGGAAGCGCGCATTCACCGCAATGGCGCCCATTACCGCGGTCGCAAGACCGCCGGCAAAGCCCGTGCTCGCGGCCTGTACCAACACAAGCTGACCAGGCATGCCATAGATCGCCCAGCAGGCAATCAGCGCCCAGCCTGGCGGCAGCCCCGCTTCGCGCACCGCGGCACCGAAGGCGAGGAAGGTTGCCGCCATGGCAATACCCGCCGCGCCAACGGCATCCCGAGCGCCAAATAGTGCCGCACCGCGCGATGAGGTGACAGCATTCATGTAAGCGCCGTGCTGAGCGATGAACCAGCCTTCATGCGCTAAAGCTTCACCACCCCCGCACCAATCAGCGCTGCCAGGCGCGCCGCGATGGCGGTTTGCTGATTGGCATCCAGGCCAAGTGCGCGATGAATACCGGCGGCGAGTTCCGCTTCCGTGGTGGCGGGGCGGAGCGCCAAAAGTTTTTCGGCAGCGGCAGCGATTTCGCGTGGAGAAACCGCAGCGGCGCGGCGGAGATGCGCAGCGGTGGCGCGGCGATCCCTCGGCGTTATCACGCTGCCTTCTGCCCGCAGAAAGCCCTGTTCTTCCTTGACGCCATGCAATTGCCGCGCAAGCGCCAAGGCCTGGCGCAGCGCATCGCGCGCCGGCGTCGCCAGCGCTTCCAGCCCCCAAAGCAAGCGCACGCGCTCGCCAAGGCTTTCAGTTGTGATGGGTGATTCAACCGCGATGATTTCCGCAAGAATACCGGCCAAAGTCGCGAAAGGCACATCGGCGATGGCGGTGGCCTTCGGCACTTCCGGCGCGGCTTCACGGTAGGGTTCCGCCAGGCCGGTTTCCGGCGTGGGTGCTGCTGCTTCAGGCGTGGCGGCGGGCGCGGCACCAAGCAACGCAGCGATCCGCGCGGCCTCAGCCTCTGGCCGCCCATACCAGGAAAGCGACCAGGCGCGCGCAAGCTTCCAGCCCATGGCTTGCAGCGCATTGTCGCGGCCCCTTTCGCGATCGCGCGCGCAACGCAGCGCCGCCCAATCGCCCGCATCCGCTTCAATGCCCAGCACGAAATTCCCGGAATCGCGCGCCGCGACATCCAGGAAAAGCCCCGCCATGCCAACGCGCGGCACGGCTTCCTTGCCCGCGGCTTCAATCGCCTTGCCAATCGCGGCGGCCAATGGCGCGGCTTGGGTTTTTGCGGCTGTGGCGCGTGGAGCCTCACCAGCAGCGGCGAAGGCGAGGAAGGTTTTAAGCGTGGCAACCCCGCGTCCCGAAGCGCGCGCCAGATCAATATCGTCAGCGCCGATGGAAGAAAACACAATGCAGCGCTTTTTTGCGCGCGTGATCAGCACATTCAGCCGGCGTTCGCCGCCATCGGCGGAAAGCGGGCCGAAGCGCATGGCAAGCTTGCCATCGGCGCCGCGCCCATAGCCCACCGAAATCATGATGGAATCGCGTTCATCGCCCTGCACGTTTTCCAGGTTCTTCACGAAAAACGGTTCATCAGGATGGGCGCTGAAAAACGCTTCAGTATCGGGGTTTTCGCGCCGTGCGGCCTCAACCGCGTTCAGGATGGCATCGCGCTGGCGAATGGAAAACGCTGCGACACCCAGCGTATCGCCCGGTGTTTCCCGCGCATGGGCAATGACGGCTTCGGCCACGGCGCGGGCTTCTTCCGCATTGGTGCCAGTGCCGCCCGTGTCAAAGCGCCCGTCAACACGCCGCAGAGACAAGCCAAGTGTGGCTGACCGTGCACGCGGCGATGGCAGGATGAAAAGCCGGTTGTCGTAAAATTCCGCGTTTGATGTCGCGATCAGGCTTTCATGCCGGCTACGATAATGCCAACGCAGCATGGCGGATGGCAGGCCGCGCGCGTTGCAAAGCCCAAGAATGCTTTCCACATCGCGCGCTGCGACGACATCAGACGCGTCTTCGGCAGTTTCTTCGCCTTCCTCACCGGTCATGCGCTGGAAGAAGCGCGTGGGCGGCATTTGCTTGTCATCGCCCACCACCACCACTTGCCGGCAACGCGCAATGGCACCCAGCGCATCCACGGGTTCCACCTGGCTTGCTTCATCAATCACCAGCAAATCAAAAGAAAGCCCGGGCTTCAGCCCATGCGGGGGGGCGAGGAATTGCGCCACGGAAAGCGGGCTCATCATGAATATCGGCTTGGCCTTTTGCACTGCCTGAGACGCACGCAGCAGCAATTCGCGCACCGGCAAATGGCCGCGCTTCTTTTCCATTTCGCCACGCAGCACCGCCATGCCGGGCGCGCCATCACGCACTTCCTTGACGCGCAGCGCATGGGCGTAAGCGGCTTCAGCGCGCGTGAGTGTAATGCGCGCACGATCCGCTTCGCGGAAATCCGCCACCAGCCGATCCGCCGCCGCGCCATCAAAAGCGGCCAATTCCGGATGCTGCGCCATGGCGGCGCGCAGCAAGCCTTCATGCAGCGCAAAGGAAAAAACATCCTCGGCCGCTTCGGGCGCGACGCGACCATCGGCCAGGCGTTCAAGTAACGGTTCCAACCCCAGCGCTGAGGCTGCAGCGCGGCGCCAACCCAGCCAGGCATCCAGCGCTTCCGGCGCCGCCGCCCAATCGCCAAGCCGCGCGGCAAGGGCGGTGAAGGAAGCTTCATCGCTACCGAAAGCGCCACACGCATGAAACCCTGTCGCCTGCTGCAATTCCTGCCAGGCATCAAGGGCTGCTCGCAGCGGGGCAGGCTCGGCAGGCTTGGCACCACCCGCAAGCGCGGTCAGCGCCGCAGCGCCATGAGTCTTGCGCCAGGCGAGCAGGGCGGTCAGTGGCGCGGGATCACTCGCCTCCCCCTGCCAGAGTGCCCCAAAAGCCGCACGACCCAGCGCATCGCCCTGGCGCAAGGCTTCGCGTGCTGCCTGCCCGACCAGCGCGGCATCCAGCGCCGGCAGCGGGTTTTCCGCATCACGCGCAATACGTGCCGCGAGCGCTTTGGCATCACGCCGCGCACCGGACAAAAAGCCGAAAACACCGCCGGCTTCGGCCAGCGTGGCGCGCGCTTCGGCAATGCCCGCCACATCCAAGGCACCCGGCAAAAGCTGAGGATCCGCCTTGGCTTTTTGCAAGTCTCCAAGTGCCTGTACCAAGGCTTCCAGCGGCGCCAGATCGCCCGCCCAGGCTTCGTGCTTCAGCGCCGCCGCATCAT
The DNA here is from genome assembly GCA_044356015.1 of Roseomonas sp. Taxonomy (GTDB): domain Bacteria; phylum Pseudomonadota; class Alphaproteobacteria; order Acetobacterales; family Acetobacteraceae; genus Neoroseomonas. The sequence goes on along the minus strand of JBIKXA010000060.1, from coordinate 10,482 downwards.
GCGCCGGTGCCGCTGCCAAGGCTGGGTTCAAGGCAAGCGCACCCTCTGCCGCTTTCGGCCCGGCCTCTGTGCCCAGCGCCGCCCCTGCCGCGGCAAAGGCGCGAATCCAACCGGGCAGCCGCCCCAGCAGCCGATCCGCATCGGCGGGGCCAATATCAGCCATCACGCCGCGCCAAGGGCTTTGCGCGCCGCCATCCGCGGCATAGGCGGCCAGCAGCTTCACCGCATCGCGCCGCGCTTCAATGCCCGCCACATCCCATTCCATAACATTCACGGAAAAATCCGGCGCCGCCACACCGCGTTGCCGTAAGCCCACCAGCGCGCCGATCACCTGATGCAGCGCCATGCCCGAAGCGCCGACGTTACCGCGCATCGCCGCCGCGTGGCGATTGATCCGCCCGCGCAGCGACCCAAGGCGGCGCACCACCGCATCACGATCAGGCTTGGGTGGCATGGGCAGGGAAAGGGTCGCGCGGAGTTCATCCAGCACCGCGCGTTTTGATTGCTTTTCCGAATGCAATTCCAGACAGGCAGCGCCGAGACCGATGCTTTCCAGCCGACGCTTCACCACCTCAAGTGCTGCGAGTTTTTCCGCGACGAAAAGCACACTCCGCCCATCCAGCACGGCCTGGGCGATGATATTGCTGATGGTCTGGCTTTTGCCGGTGCCGGGCGGGCCTTGGATGACAACATGCCCACCGCGCCGCACAGCTTCCGCTGCCAAAGCCTGGCTGCCATCCACATCCATCACATGATCCAGCCGCTCAACCGGGATTTCCACATCCACATCGGCATCATCGGCAAAGACCGGCGGGATCGAAAGCGCCTCGCCACCCACCAGCGCGCGCACCATGGGGTGATCGGCAAGGCCCGGATTTTCCTCAGGCCCAAGGTCGCGCCACATGAGGAATTTGGCGAAGGAGAATAGCCCTATCGCCAGCGCATCCGCATCCACACGCCAATGCGCGCGTTCCGCCACCAGCGCCGCAATGCTTTCCGCCCAGGCGGTCGGCGTATAGGCATCAGCATCGAAATCCGGCAGCGCCGTCTTGAAATTTACCTTGAGCATTTCGCGGAGCGACAAATTCTCCGCGATATCGCCAACCGCCCCGCGCAGCTTGAAATGCTGCGAAACGCCTTCGCGTTCCAAAGCCACCGGCAGCAGCGCCAGCGGTGCGCGGCGTTCGGTTTCGGGCGTTGCGGGATCGCGCCAGATCAGTGCGCCGAGCGCCAAATAAAGCGTGGGCACGCCGGTTTCTTCGCGTGCCGTGCGCGCATCTTGCATGATGTCGCGCAGCCGACGCACAAGGTCCGAAGCCGGCAATTGCACGCGCAGCCTATCATCGCGCTGATATTCTTCCCGGGCCGCATCAGGCTTTGCGGCAGTGACGCCTTCAGCTTTCGCTTTCACGCTCCGTGCGCGGCGCAGCTTGCCGGGGCTTGCTTCCGCCGGCGCGGCCTCAGGCGCCGTGACGGAGTAATCAAAGCCGAAGGCGCGGCCTGCTTGCAGCGCGCCGAGCACGAAATCCGCATCCTCATCATCAATGATCATCACGCCGCGCGATGCGCCAGGCTTTGGCAGGGAAAGCAGGCGATTGCGCGTGGAAAGATCAAGCAGACCCCGGCGGGCTTCTTCCAGCGCGTTGCGGAGATCCCTCATGAGACTATTTCTTTCGGAAGGCGAAGGTGATGATCAGGACAATGCCGACCAGCACCAGAATGGCCATCATGCCCTGCACAACTTCGAAATTCGGGGAGTCGCGATGGATGAAAATGGACGCAGCCGCGGCGCCCATCATCATCAGGGTTTGTAGAATCCATTCCATCCAAGCGCCCCTCACCCATCGGCCGCGGCGGGTGCCAAAGCCGATCAGCAGTCTTGCATATCCGGGGGTCCAGTCGAAGGGTGATTTTCAGGTGGCTGGCGGCGGGCCGGGCAGCATACGGTTTTCCAATGCCTCGATACGGCCCAGGGATGCCTTGAGTAACGAAATCAGCTCCGCCACCTGCTGTTCGCGCAACAGGTCTAGTTTTTCATGCAGCAGGCTGATTTCAGCCTCGGCGCGGATATTCACCTGGTAATCGGCAATGGACCGGATGCGGTCTATATCTGACTGGCGGTTCTGGCTCATCATGATGATGGGCGCCGTATAGGCCGCCTGGAAGGATAGCATCAGGTTCAGCAGGATGAAGGGATAGGGGTCCCAGGCATTACCGCCAAAGGCGGCATTGGCGATCAGCCAGGCCACCAATAGCCCGGATTGGATCACGATAAAGCGCCAGGACCCGACCGTTGCTGCCACCAAGTCGGAAAGCCTTTCGCCGAGTGTCAGCGGCGGCGCCGAACCCTCACCGCGCCGCCTTTCCCGGGCGCGCGACAGGGCAGTACGCAAATGGACGTGACGGCGGTGATGATGAGGTTCGGGATGCTCGGCCATGCAGAATTCCCCCTGCAAAGCGCGCAAACTGCACCATTCACCCTGGCAGGAACATGATAAAAATCAACTTCGCCCGTAAGTATCCTCAAACCGCACAATATCATCTTCGCCAAGGTAAGACCCGGACTGCACTTCAATCAGCGTCAGCGGAATCTTGCCGGGATTTTCCATGCGATGGATGCAGCCGAGCGGCAGATAAACGCTTTCATTCTCCCGCAGCATGATTTCTTCCCCATCGCGGCGCACAATGGCAGTGCCGGATACCACCACCCAATGCTCGGCGCGGTGGAAATGCTTTTGCAGTGATAGCTTGGCGCCGGGGCGCACCTCGATCTTCTTGACCTGGAAGCGATCACCCATGATCAGGCCTTCATAATGGCCCCAGGGGCGATAGGCGCGGCGATGTTCGGTGGCTTCCTTGACGCCGCGCGCCTTCAGGCGATCCAAAAGCTTTTTCACATCCTGCGCATGGTCGCGATGCATGGCCAGAACAGCATCATCCGTCACCACCACCACGGCATCCTGCAAGCCAATCACGCCGGTCAGCATGGCTTCGCTGCGGACATAGCAATTCTTCGCATCCACCAATTCCACCGGCCCCAAAGTGGCATTGCCAGCGCTGTCCTTTTGCTGAATATCCCAAAGCGCTGCCCAGGAACCGATATCAGACCAGCCAATGGCCGCCGGCACGACGGCCGCCTTTTGGGTGCGCTCCATCACCGCGTAATCAATGCTGATGGCGGGGGTGGCGGCGAAGGCTGTGGCGTCCAACCGAATGAAATCACCATCGCGTGCGGCGCCAGAGACAGCGGCGCGTACGCCCTTCAATACATCCGGCGCATGGGCTTCGAGCTCTGCCAGCATGGTCGCGGCGGTGGCAACGAACATGCCGGAATTCCACAAATGCCTGCCAGTTTTGACAAATTCAGCAGCGCGGGCGGCATCGGGCTTTTCGACAAAGCGCGCAATGCGCTGCACGCCGTCACTGCCGGGCAGCGCATCACCGGCTTCGATATAGCCATAGCCGGTCTCGGGCGCGGTGGGCTTCATGCCGAAGGTAACAATCGCCCCCGCTTGCGCCGCCGCTGCGGCCTTATGCAGCGCGGCTTGCAGCGCCGGCACATCGCCAATCGCGGCATCGGCGGCCATGAACCACAGCACCGCACCCGGCGCGGTTTCCTCGGCAATCAGGGCTGCGGCGGCGATGGCGGGCGCGCTATTGCGGCCCACCGGTTCCAGCACAATGGCCGCACCCTTGTCGCGCAATTGCTCGGCCACCAGGAAGCGATGCGCTTCATTGCAGACCACCATGGGGGGCAGGAACCCCTCACCCGTCCCGCGCGCCGCGGTTTCCGCCAGCATGGTCTTGTCAGATGCCAGAGGCCAAAACTGCTTCGGGTAGCTTTCGCGCGAGAGCGGCCAAAGCCGCGTGCCGGTGCCGCCGGACAGGATCACGGGCAGGATCGGGGGGGGATTGGTGGTCATGGGCAAATAATTCTCCGATTCCCAGGCGCCTTACGGGCAAAAACGGGCAAAGCCAAGGCAAAGGCCCGGGGCGTTTCGCGAATCCCGCTTCCGCATTAGTTTCCCGCGCCACGCAACCGGAAAGTCGCTTCGCCTTGGATCAGCCTGCCCCCCCTGTCATTCCCGAGGGCTTCGTCCCGCGCCCCGCCGGCGGCCCCTTTCTGGAGCCCATCGGCCCCATCATGATCCGGCGTGATCTTGGCCCGCTGGCCTTTGGCCTGCGCATCGAAAAACGCCATTGCAACAGCAAGGACATGGCCCATGGCGGCATGTTGGCGACCTTCGCGGACCTGGCGCTTGGGATTGGCGGCTTTCAACTCGCCGGGGTGAAGGGCTTCTTCACCACGATCAGCTTGAATTCGGATTACTTGGCCCCGGCGCTGCTGGGCACCTGGCTGCAATGCGAACCGGTGCTGCTGCGCAAAACCCGCACCCTGGTTTTCGCCCAGGGCGTTTGCATGGCCGATGGCAAGCCGGTGCTGCGCGCCAGCGGGGTTTTCGCCCTACCCAAGGACCCGCCGGCTCAGCCACCCAGCGGCTAAGGGTTATCCGTCGCGGCGTGCCTGGGCGCGCTTATTCTGGGCGGAAACGCTGCCCACCCGCGCGCCATGGACGTGGTTTCTGCCCTTTGCACTCGCCTTGCTTTGCATGCCGGCGCTTGCGCCAAAGCCTGAAGCCGGATGCTGGGCGCGCTGCGCCTGGCGGCGGGCGAGTGCTTCCTTCAGCGCCGCCCGGTGTTCGGCGCGGCGGCGTTCCTGGGTCAGCTCATCAAAGCGGCTGTTCACCCGCTTCAGCGCCGACGCATAGACCTGTTTGCGGCGGGTTGCCTTGCCTGCCTCGGCATTGGCGGCCGCCCGGGCATCGCCCTTGCCGCGCTTGGCGCGGTGGCCCTCTCGGATCAGGTCGCGCAGCTTGGCGTGTTCGGCACGCAGCCGGGTCGCGATGGCGCGTAGCTCCTCAGGCGGCAGGGCGGCGATGGCCGGCTGGTGGGTCGACGCAATGAGGGAGAAGGCGTCGTGGCCCAGAAGGTCGCGTTCTTCGCGCTGAGAAATCGCCATGGCATTTGATCCTTTTTGTTGTTGTAAGACTAATTGGTAACGGGGTGCCCAGGTCCGTGCATGGCAGACCCGTCCCGAAGCTGTGCGTAGCGTGCCGGAGTCTGCATTACCGATACAACCCCGCCGCCCGCGCCGCCTGGCTTGCGAGCGCCACCATGAGGGCGAAATCCGGCATTGGCACTCGCAATTCCCGCGCCAGCATCAGCGGTGCGGTAAACAGCGCATCAATTTCCATGGGCCGGCCCAATTCCAAATCCTGCAGGATGGAAGGCTTATGCGCGGTCTCCGCAAAGCGGCGCATCCGCACTTCGCCCGGCACTTTCAGATCATGCCCAAGCGCGCGGGCCAAAGCCGTGCCTTCATCGGAAATCCGCACACCGGCCTCAAAAATCGCGGGGTCTGCCAGCGTCGCCTTCATATCCTGGCGCGAGAGCAGGCAAAGCGGCCCCACCACCATATTGCCGAGCAACTTGCCCCAGATGCGGTGGCGGATATTGCCCACCGCATCGGTCGGCATGCCGCCCGCACTCAACAGCGCCGCCAGCGCCTGGGCGCGCGCGGAAATCACGCCCCCCGGCTCGCCCAGAAAAAGCTTCAGATCAGCGTGTTCTGAGGTCACAATCCCCGGCGCCACCACCGCGCTGGCGGCATAGATCACGCCGCCAATGGCACGCTCAACCCCAATGGCGCGGCGCAGCGCATCATCAGGGTCCAGCAGCGGCAGGCGCTTGCCTTCAAGCGCGCCGCCAATGCCATCAAAATACCACCAGGGGATGCCATTCATGATGAAGGCAACGGGCGTATCTGGGCCAAGCAAAGGCGCGATCCCTGCTGCCACCGCAGGCAAGGCTGGCGCCTTTACCGTCACCAGCACTGCATCCACCGGGCCAATATCGGCAGCGTTTTCCGCTGCCTGCATATGGAAACTTCGCTCACCCGCCGAATCGCGCAGCGTGATCCCCTGCGCCCGCATCGCGGCCAGATGGGCGCCGCGCGCAATCACGCTGACCTCGGCGCCGGCTGCCGCCAGCCTCGCCGCCAGATGCGCCCCAATGGCGCCCGCACCATAGACGCAAATGCGCTTCACGGCGCGTGGTCGCGCAGTTGCGCGCAGATGGATGCGCCTGCCGCGACAAGCTGTTCCACCATGCGTAAGCCATGCGCGGCATTGGCCCCGCGCGGGTCAGGCGCGGCAACGCCGCCGGGCGCCACTTCCTCCACCCACATCGGCACGGCGAATTCCACCCCATGGGCGCGAATGGCACCAAAACCCGTGGGCGGCACACCAAGATAAGGCCCGGTGGCGTCACGCGGGCGCGCCTTTTCCGGGCGGCAAAGCTCCGGCTTCAGCGCCATGGTGACGGAAGCCACCGGGTCTCCGCCATGGCCGAAGGTAATGGGCTGCCCGCCCAATTCGCCATGCAGCTTGCCCGCTTCCCGCCAGAGATGCAGCGCCGGGATGATCACGCCATGCCGGTGCCGCATGCTGCGCGAAGCGGCATCGGCGGGCGCAATGGTGCCGGCATGGCCATTCACGATCATGATGCGCCGCGTGCCGATTTTGATGAAGGCTTCGGCCATTTCCTCGATCACCGCGGTCAGCGTCGCGACCGAAAGCGTGATACCGCCCGCGACGCCGGCGAAAAAATCCTCGCCACCGAAGGGGATTGCCGGGGCCACCAGCGCATCGGCGCCCTTGGCATAGGCGCTGGCCGCGATGCGACAGGCGATTTCCTCGGCCACCAGATAATCGCCCATGGGCAAGGCCGGGCCATGGGTCTCAAGGCTGCCCATGGGCAGGATCGCCACCGCCCCGGCGGCGAAGCGGGAAGCGACTTCCGGCGCGGTGAGTTCCGCGATGCGATGCGTGCTCATGCCAGCAAATCCAAGGCGGCGCGGGATAGCGCCTGCACCCCAAGCCCGATGCAACGCTCATCCGGCTGGTAGAAGGCATTATGCAGCCGGTCATCACGGCCTGGCTGGCCGGAGCCGATGCGTAGCTGGAAGGAGGGCGCCACGGCCGCGAATTCCGCGAAATCCTCAGCGCCCATGGAAGCCTCACCTTCGCTGATCACATCCCCCATTTGCCGGCGTACGGCGGCAATCACCGGGTCCAACACCTTGTCGTCATTCACCAGCGGCGGGACCTTGCGGACGTAATTCATTTCGGTCTTCACGCGCATGGAAACGCCAATCCCTTCCGCGAGCCGACGCAAGGCCGCTTCGGCGATATTGCGGCTTTCATGATGCAGCGTGCGCACCGTGCCCTTCAGATGCACGCGCTCTGGAATGATGTTGTAGGTGGTGCCGCCCACAAACTGCCCGATGGTGACCACGGCTGGGTGGATCGGCTTGATTTCGCGGCTGACCACGGTTTGCGCTTCCTGCACAAAGGCCGCCGCCGCCACGATGGGGTCAATCGCCGCATAGGGATGCGCGGCATGGCCGGATTTGCCCTGGATGATCAAATCAAAGCGGTCTGATGCTGCCAGGCAGGCGCCGCGCACATAACCAAAACTGCCCACGGGCATATCCGGATGGTTATGAAAGCCAATCGCCATATCCACGCCATCCGCCGCGCCATCGGCGATCATGGCGGCGGCCCCTTCCAGCACTTCTTCCGCCGGCTGGAAAATCAGCCGCACTGTGCCAGCCAGTTGCGGCGCCAAATCCTTCAGCACCGCCGCCACGCCAAGCAGGGTGGAGGTATGAATGTCATGCCCGCAAGCATGCATTTGCCCAGCGATTTCACTGGCGAAGGGCAAAGCCGTTTCCTCATGGATCGGCAGCGCATCCATATCGGCGCGAATGGCAAGCACCGGCCCCGGGCGCCCGCCCTTGATATCGGCAATCACCCCAGTGCGGCCCACGCCCGTGCGCGGCGTCAGGCCAAGCCGCGTCAGTTCTGCCGCCACGATCCCGGCGGTGCGGGTTTCCTGAAAGGCGAGTTCCGGATGGGTATGGATATCGCGCCGGATTTCGATCAGCCGCGGGGCGATGGCTTCTGTCGCTTCGCGGATGCGCGTTTCGGGGTCGTTTGGCAGGCGGTCACCTTGCGGCATGGGGCAATTTCCTGTTGCGGGCTTCGTTTCGCGGCAATGATCGGCCCTGGCACCGCCCGAGGCAAGGCTTGGCCGCCCCTCGCTTGCCGAGGTTTTGATCCCATGCAATAGAAACGCCATAAAGCAAGGGGGCAAAGGGATGATGAGCGTTGCTCGCCGCAGCGTTGTATTTGGTATTGGCGCATCGCCGCTTTTGGCGATGGGGGCTCGGGCGCAAGGCGCTTGGCCGTCCCAATCCATCCGCCTGGTGGTGCCTTTCGCACCCGGCGGGACAACAGATTTGGTCGCGCGGCTGATCGCCGCCGGTCTTCAAGAAAAGCTTGGCGTTTCCATTGTGGTGGAAAACCGCGCCGGTGCCGGTGCCACGCTTGGCAGTGAAACCGTCGCCCGTGCCGCGCCCGATGGCTATACGCTGGTCATGTCCAACATCGCGAGCCATGCGATCAGCCCCGCCGTTTATGGCAGCAAGGTGCGCTATGATCCGGTGAAGGATTTCGCCCATATCGCCCTGGTTGTCAGCAACCCGACCGTTTGGGTCGCCAATCCGCGCGCGGGCATCCGCACCATGGCCGATGTGGTGGCGCGGGCGAAAAGCGCGGGCGGCTTGCAGGTTGCGACCTCGGGCGCCGGGTCATCCAATCATTTGCTGGTGGTGCAAATGAGCCGCCAGATCGGCACGGAAATCACCCATGTGCCCTTCCGGGGTGCGGGGCCGGCCATGCAGGCGGTGATCGCGGGACAAGTGCCGATGATGTCGGACAGCCTGCCCTCCGCCGCCGCCCACATCAAACAAGGGTCGGTCGTGGCGGTTGGCATGTGTTCGGCGGTGCGGCACCCATCCTTCCCGGATGTGCCGACCTTCCGCGAACAGGGCTTCCCGCTGGAATCCGAGTCCTGGTTCGGGCTTTCCGCACCAGCCGGCACGCCAGCGCCGATCATTGAGCGGTTGAACCGCGAAGTGCTGGCGCTACTGCAAACGGCCGAGATCAGGAACCGCTTTGCCGAGCTTGGCGGGACGCCGGGGACTTACTCAGCAGCGGATTACAACAGCTTCATCATCAGGGAGGTGGCCAAATGGGCGCCTTTGGTGCAGGCTGCGGGCGCGACGGCGGATTGATTTAGTCGAAGTAGGGCCGAAAGGCTCGGGGGCAGCGTAGACCCGAAGGGTCACAAAGGGTGGAAGACGAGAATGAAACTCAATACGAAAGACTTGCTATCCGCGGCGCTCTTCATTGTTTTCGCCGTGGTCGCATTATGGTTGAATCAGGATCACAACCTGGGCACGGCGCGGCGCATGGGTCCGGGCTATATGCCGATGCTGACTTTTTGGCTGCTGATCGGCCTTGGATGCTTCGTTCTTGCGAGTGGTCTGTTCAATGGCCCTGATCCGCTGGCGAAATGGACGCCTGGAGAAATCGGCTTTCTGATCGCGGGCGCGGTTGCTGGTGTGGCCGCCGGCATGATCGCAGCGCGCATTCCGGGCTTCCCATCTTCAGGCTGGAATTCGCTGGGTATCGGTCTGTTCGTTGGCTGCCTTGTGGCAGCGATTCCACCGGGATGGCGAGCCCTTTTCTTGCCCAGCGCCGCCTTCACGCTTTTCGGGTTGGTGCTGGAACCGCTCGGGTTTCTGGTCGCTATCACGGTCACCGTCATCTGCGCAGCCCTCGCGGATAAGGAACATCTGGAACGGCCTTTGGGCGTCGCCGGGCTGATCGCGTTCCTATGTGCGCTCTGCTGGGGAATCTTCATTCGCTATCTGGATATTCGCGTGCCGCTCTGGCCGCAGCTCTGATCGGGAAGGCATCGGAATATGGATCTTTTTGCCAATCTCGCGCATGGCTTCGGCGTTGCGCTGACCTTCAACAACCTGCTGTTCTGCCTGATCGGCTGTATCATCGGCACCGCCATTGGCGTTTTGCCGGGCATTGGTCCGGTGGCGACGATTTCGCTGCTGCTGCCGATCACCTTCGGCCAGCCGGCCACCACCGCCATCATCATGCTGGCGGGCATTTATTACGGCGCCCAATATGGCGGTTCCACCACGGCCATTTTGCTGAATTTGCCTGGTGAGGTCAGTTCGGTCGTGACCACGCTGGAAGGCTATAAGATGGCTCGGCGCGGTCGTGCAGGGGCGGCACTTACCGTGGCGGCACTGGCATCCTTCTTTGCGGGCTGCGTTTCAACCATTCTGGTGGCAGCTTCCGGGCCGCTACTGACTTCGGTTGCGCTATCTTTCGGCCCAGCCGATTACTTCTCGCTGATGATGCTCGGTCTGATCATTTCGGCCGTGTTGGCGCAGGGTTCGGTGGTGAAATCCATCGGCATGGTGGTGTTTGGTGTGGCGCTGGGCTTGGTCGGCACGGATGTGCAAACCGGTCAGCAGCGCTTCACCTTCGGCAT
>JBIKXA010000216.1:0-5575 GCA_044356015.1 Roseomonas sp. | reverse complement strand
TTGGTGGTGTTCCATCAAGACCCAGCCGCATGCATCACGGAAGGAGAATGGTGCTGCCGGTGGTCTTGCGCGCTTCGAGCGCGATATGGGCAGAAGCCGCATCCTTCAGCGCATAGCTTTGATTGACACGGATCTTGACGGCGCCGGAGGCCACAACCTCAAACAAATCATTGGCACGTGCGACCAGGTCATCACGCTGCGCCGTATAGGTCGCGAGTGTGGGGCGCGTGACATAAAGCGAGCCCTTGGCCGCCAGAATGCCGAGATCCGGAATGGCAACTGGGCCCGAGGCATTGCCATAGGAAATCATCAGCCCGTAAGGGGCGAGGCAATCGAGCGAGGTGAGGAAACTATCCTTGCCGACGCTGTCATAAACCACAGGCAGCATCGCGCCCTTGGTGATATCCTTCACGCGGGCGGGGATGTCATCGCTGGTAAGCAGCGCATGATCGACGCCATGTTCTTTCACCAGCGCTGCCTTTTCCGGCGTGCTCACAACGCCAATCACGGTGCAGCCAAGATGCTTCGCCCATTGGCTGAGGATTAGTCCAACGCCGCCGGCGGCGGCATGGATCAGCACCGTTTGGCCAGCCTTGGCGGCGTAGCATTTCTTGATCAGGAAGGCCGCAGTCATGCCTTGCAGCATCATTGCCGCACCCTGTTCGAAGGTGATCGCTTCCGGCATTTTCACCAGACGATCGGCCTTGATGCTGCGCGCTTCCGCATAGGCGCCGATTGGCCCGGTGGCGTAGGCGACGCGATCACCAACCTGTACTTCGGTGACACCTTCGCCAATAGCTTCCACAATGCCGGAGGCCTCCATGCCAATGATGGCCGGCATGCTCGGCGCCTTGTAGAGGCCGGTGCGGAAATAGACGTCAATGTAATTCAGGCCGACAGCCTTATGGCGTACCAGCGCCTCACCGGGTTTGGGGGAAGGAAGGGGCACTTCCTCCCAAACCATTTTCTCCGGGCCGCCGGTTTCATGGATGCGGATGGCGTGATTCATGGGGGTATCCATCAGGTGTTGAGGGGGAGAAGAAGCGCTCGGCTTTCAAGATCCAGAAGAAAGCGCTTTGTAGCCGGTCCGTCGCCGCCGGAATAGCCGCCGAGCGACCCATCTGCCGCCACGACACGGTGGCAGGGAATGATGATGGGAATCGGATTGGCGCCATTGGCCCCGCCGACAGCACGAGGGGCGGAACCGATCGCGCGGGCGATATCGGCATAGCTTCGGGTCTCCCCTGGTGGGATCGCGCATAGCGCTGCCCAGACGCGTTTCTGGAAATCGGAGCCATGGGGTGCCAGGGGCAAGTCAAAGCTCAGGCGCTTCCCGTCGAAATAGGCCTGCAACTGGTCTCTGGCGCGGCGGAGCAGGGGGGTTTCTTCCTGATCTCGCCCGCGACCCCAATCAAGCGCAACAATGGCGCCATCATCTTCCGAGATGGTGAGATCGCCGAGATTGGTGAGGAGAGAAAGTTGCGGCATGACGCAGGGTCGAAGTGGCATTATGGCTGGGCAGCGTCAAGCGGCGGCGCGGTTGATGACAATTCAGGAGGGATGCCCGTGGATGAGATGAAAGCCGAGGCGCAGCAGGTGGGCGATCCACCGCTTTATTTTCAGGCGCATGTTTTCGTCTGCTGCAATCGGCGGCCTGATGGGCATAAGCGCGGTTCCTGCGCGGCGCGCGGCAGTGAAAGCCTGCGCGATTACATGAAGGCGCGCGCCAAGGAGCTTGGGCTGGCCGGGGTGCGGGTGAATATGGCCGGATGCCTGGACCGCTGCGAGTTCGGGCCCACCATGGTGATCTACCCCGAGGGTATTTGGTATAAGATCGAAACGAAAGACGATATTGATGAGGTTTTAGAGACACATCTACGGCAGAAGGGGCGTGTAACCCGGTTGATGCTGACGGAGCGCGATGTGCCGCCAGCCAAAGTTTGAGGGCCATTTAGTGTTTCACGTGAAACGAGGCCTTTAGGTGAGTGCCGCCGATACGATCTATGCCTTGGCGAGCGGTGGCGCGGCCGGCGCGGTTGCGGTGCTGCGGCTATCAGGGCCGGGTTCCGCTGAGGCTGTGCAGCGCTTGGCTGGTGGCCTGCCGCCCCCACGGCTTGCAAGCTTGCGCCGGTTGCGCGCCGCCGATGGCGAAACCCTGGATCATGCTTTGGTGCTGTGGTTCCCCGGCCCGGCTTCCTATACCGGTGAGGATGCGGCGGAATTCCATCTGCATGGTGGGCGCAGCGTCATAGCTGGGGTGGTGGAAGCGCTGGCGGTGGCGGGGTTGCGGCAGGCAGAGCCCGGCGAATTTACCCGCCGCGCCTTTCTGCACGGTAAGATGGACCTGACCGCCGCCGAGGGCATTGCTGACCTGATCGCTGCCGAGACGACTGCCCAGCGCCGCCAGGCGTTGCATCAGGCAGGTGGCGGCCTCGCCAGGCTTTACGGCGGTTGGGCTGAGCGTTTGGCAAGGCTGCTGGCCCATCAGGAGGCGGCGATTGAATTTGCCGAGGATGGCCTTCCGACCGATCTTGACGCCAGGGCACGCGCAGGGGCAGGGGAGCTGCGTGCGGAAATCAAGGCGCATCTGGCCGATGCAAGACGCGGCGAATCACTGCGTGAGGGCTTGGTCTTCGCCATCATCGGTGCCCCAAATGCCGGAAAATCATCCCTTCTCAATGCCTTGGTTGGCAGGGAGGCTGCCATTGTCTCTGCCCGCGCCGGCACGACGCGCGATATTGTGGAGGCAAGGTTGGATCTGGCGGGGGTGCCGGTGACGCTCTCAGATACGGCGGGGCTGCGTGAAGCCAGTGACGAGATCGAGGCGGAGGGCATCAAGCGCGCCGAGCGTCGGGCAGAGGAAGCGCAGCTCGTCATCACCGTCTTCGCTGCCGACCAGGCGCCCGATGCCGAAACGCTGCGCTGGGTGGATCCAGAAGCGCTGGTGCTAGTGAATAAATGCGATTTGGTTGTCCCACCAAGCCAGATCGCTGGGGTCGAAGCCCTGGCTGTATCCGCGCGCGACGGGACTGGCCTTGGCGCGGTGCGCGACCGTCTGGCGGAAGCCGCGCTGCGCCTGACCGGCGCTGGCGAAGGCAATCAACTCACGCGGCCACGCCATAGGGCCGCATTAACGGAAGCTGCTGCGCTTCTTGCCGAGGCTGAGGCCGCCGATCTGCCGGAACTGACCGCTGAGGCCTTACGCGCCGCGCTTGTGGCCTTGGGCCGCCTGACGGGGCGCCTTGGGGTGGAGGAAATTCTGGATATTGTCTTTCGGGACTTCTGTATCGGCAAGTAATGCTGATATAGGCGGCGCATGGTGAGCGCGGATTTGACCTTTGACGTTGTAGTGGTGGGCGGCGGCCATGCCGGCTGTGAGGCTGCGGCGGCTGCGGCGCGCTGTGGAGCGCGTACACTGCTGCTCACCCATAAGATTGAAACCATTGGCGAAATGTCCTGCAACCCAGCCATTGGCGGGGTGGGCAAGGGGCATCTGGTCCGCGAAATTGATGCGCTGGATGGCATCATGGCTCGCGCGGCGGATGCGGCGGCAATTCACGTTAAGATGCTCAATCTGTCCAAAGGCCCGGCGGTACGCGGCCCGCGGGCTCAGGCGGACCGACGACTTTACCGAGAGGCGGTGCAGGCGCTGCTCCGCGCTCAGCCGGGCCTCACGATCATGGCTGGCGGTGCCGAGGGGCTGGAACTTGATCAGGCTGGCGCGCTGGCGGCGATCATCACGGGTGATGGCCAACGCATTCGCTTCGGGGCGGCGATCATCACCACAGGCACATTCCTTCGTGGAGAAATCCATATTGGCGGAAAGCGCTTCCCTGCGGGTCGGGTGGGTGATGCGCCGGCGATTGGCCTGGCACTGGCCTTTGAACGCATCGGACTGCCGCTGGCGCGGCTGAAGACCGGAACGCCGCCCCGTCTTGATGGGCGCACGATTGATTGGGCGGCGCTGGAAGCGCAGCCTGGGGATGATCCGCCAGAACCTCTTTCCTGGCTTACAAGGCGCATCACCAATCGCCAGGTGACCTGCGGGATCACCGCGACGACGCCTGAAACCCACGCCATCATTCGGGAAAATCTACAGTCAAGCGCTGTCTATGGGGGGCGGATTCAGGGGGTGGGGCCGCGCTATTGCCCTTCCATCGAAGACAAGGTGGTGCGGTTTGCCGAGCGTGAACGCCATCAGATTTTCCTTGAACCTGAAGGGCTTGATGACCCGACAGTCTATCCGAACGGCATTTCCACCAGCCTTTCGGAAGCGGTTCAGGAACGGGTGGTGGCTTCCATCCCCGGTTTGGCCAAGGCGCGCATTCTGCGCCCCGGCTATGCGATCGAATACGACCATATAGACCCGCGCGCCCTAACCCCGGCGCTGGAACTGCGGCAGGTGCCACGGCTTTTTCTGGCCGGGCAGATCAATGGCACCACAGGGTATGAGGAAGCTGGTGCTCAGGGCCTCATGGCCGGGATCAATGCCGCCCGCCGCGCTTCTGGCGCAACGCCTGAGGCCGTGTTTACCCGCAGTGAGGCCTATATCGGCGTGCTGGTGGATGATTTGACACTCCAGGGCGTTTCCGAACCCTATCGCATGCTGACCGCGCGGGCCGAACATCGGCTTTCCCTTCGGGCGGATAATGCGGGGCTGCGGCTGACGGATCGGGGCATTGCCTGGGGCTGCGTGGGGGCAGAGCGTGCGGGGCGCCACAAGGCCTTCGCGGAAAGCGTCTCCGCCGCTTTGGCGCGCGCGGCGATGGATGGTGCTTCGCCTGCAGCTCTGGCGGGTCTCGGTATCGCGGTTAATCAGGATGGCCGGCGCCGGTCGGTCTTGGAAGTGCTCGCCCTGCCCGGAATCGCGATGGAGCGCGTCGAAGCCGCCTTTCCCTGGCTGGGTGACCTTTCTGCGGCGGTTCGCACGCAACTCGAAGCTGAAGCGCTCTACGCCCCCTATCTCCGCCGCCAGGAAGCCGAACGTCGCCTGCTGGAACGCGACGAGAAGGCGACCATCGCCGAGACGCTCGATTTCGATGCTGTGGGTGGGCTCTCTGCCGAAATGCGCCAACGATTGAAGGCCGCGCGGCCTGCCACTCTTGGCGCCGCGGGCCGCGTGCAAGGTGTGACACCGGCAGCCCTGGCTGCGCTTGCGGTGCATTTGCGGCGCGACGCGCAGCGTTTCACGTGAAACAAGACCCTGAATCAGCAGCGCGGCTTGCGGCGTATCGGGATTTGCTGCTGCGCTGGAACCAGCGCATCAATTTGATTTCGGAAGACACAGCGGCAGAGGTGGATCGGCGCCATATTGCCGATTGCGCGCAGTTGCAGCCGCGCCTGCCTAAGGAAGGGCCGATCGCCGATATCGGCTCCGGCGCTGGCTTGCCGGGCCTGGTGTTGGCCGCACAAGAGCCTGGCCGCGAAATCCACCTTGTGGAGTCTGATAAGCGCAAAGCAGCCTTTTTGGTTGAGGCCAGCGCCCAGTTGAAGCTGCCCATGGTTCGCGTGCATGCCTGCCGCGCCGAGAACGCAAAGCTGCCCCCGCTTGCTGCCATCACTGCCCGCGCCCTTG
>JBIKXA010000215.1:0-5641 GCA_044356015.1 Roseomonas sp. | reverse complement strand
GCGGCTTCGCTGGCCATTCCCGCGCCCGCGCCAGCATCATGGCTGGCAGATTGGGCCATCCCTGGTCCGTATAAGGCATTCCCTTCCCCCCGGTTATGCTTTGGCGCTTGGCCGCGCGCCGCTTCAGCCTATATGAGAAGAGTGACCAGAAACACCATCCCCGCCCCGCCCCGCGCCCCGCTTGATGGCGGTGCCGCCGCCGCCAACCTCCCCGTTTGGGACCTTTCGGACCTTTACAAGGCGCCGGATGACACAGCCCTCGCGCGTGATCTTGACCGCGCCGAGGCCGATGCGAAGGCCTTTTCGGCCAAATTGGCCGGCAAGCTTGGCGCCATTTCAGGCAATGATCTGGCCGCCGCGATTGCCGAATATGAAGCGATTGAGGAAGTGCTTGGCCGCGTGATGTCTTATGCCCAGCTGGTCTTCAGCGGGGATGCGGAAGACCCGGCGAATGGGCGTTTCTATCAAACCATGCAGGAACGCGCGACCACGATCAGCAGCCATCTGATCTTTTTCACGCTGGAATTGAACAGGCTGGAAGATGCGGTGCTGGATCGCAAATGCGCCGATTCTGCTGCTCTGGCCCGTTTCCGCCCCTGGCTGCGTGACCTTCGCGTCTTCCGCCCGCATCAGCTTTCCGATGAGGTGGAAAAGCTGCTGCACGAGAAGGAAGTGACGGGCCGGGCCGCCTGGAACCGGCTGTTTGACGAGACCATCGCGACCATGAAGGTGAATGTGCCGCTGCCATCCGGCGCGGAAAGCCTGACGGTTTCCGATGCGCTGAACAGGCTATCCGATGGGGATCGCGCGGTGCGCAAAGCCGCCGCCAAGGGCGTTTCGGCGGCTTTCGCCGAAAAGGGCCGGTTGTTCACGCTGATCACGAATACGCTCGCGAAAGACAAGGAGATTATTGACAAGTGGCGGCGCTACCCGCGCCCGGGTTCGGCGCGCAACCGCGCCAATATGGTGGAAGATGAAGTGGTGGAAGCGCTGGTATCCGCCGTGCGCGCCAGCTTCCCACGGCTTTCGCATCGCTATTACGCCATGAAGGCGAAATGGCTTGGCCTGCCGAAATTGCAGCATTGGGACCGCAACGCGCCGCTGCCCGATCAGGATGATAGCCTGATCCCCTGGCCCAAGGCGGTCTCCCAAGTGCTCGATTCCTATGCCGCCTTCAGCCCGCGCCTGGCCGAGATTGGTCGGCAATTCTTCGACAAGCCCTGGATTGATGCAGCACTTCGCCCCGGCAAGGCCTCCGGCGCCTTTGCGCATCCAACCGTGCCATCGGCGCATCCCTATCTGCTGGTGAATTACCACGGCAAGGCTCGGGATGTGATGACGCTGGCGCATGAATTGGGCCATGGCGTGCATCAAGTGCTGGCCGCCGAACAGGGCTATCTGATGTCCTCAACACCGCTGACGCTGGCTGAAACCGCTTCCGTTTTCGGTGAGATGATGACCTTCCGCGCCGTGCTGGATGCGGAAGCCGATCCGCGCAAGCGAAGGGGACTTCTCGCCGCCAAGGTTGAGGATATGCTGAATACGGTGGTGCGCCAGATCGCCTTCTACCGGTTCGAAACCCTGCTGCATGACGCACGCGCCAAGGGCGAGCTTTCATCGGAACAGATCGGTGAGCTTTGGATGCAGGTGCAGACCGAAAGCCTTGGCCCGGCCTTTGAATTTTCGCCGGATTACAGTGTTTATTGGTCCTATATACCGCATTTCATCCACACGCCCTTTTATGTCTATGCCTATGCCTTTGGGGATTGTCTGGTGAATGCGCTTTACGGCGTTTATCGCGATGGCGGCGTGAAGGATTTCGAGGCAAAGTATATCGATATGCTGCGTGCTGGTGGGACGCTACGGCATAAGGAATTGCTCGCACCCTTTGGGCTCAATGCCGCTGACCCGGCCTTCTGGATGCGCGGGCTTGATGTGATTGCCGGCTTCATTGATGAGATTGAGCGCGCGGATGGCTGAAGATCGCGAAGCCCATTCGATTTTTGGCGAAGTGCGCCGCATGGTGCGCACTTCCGGCGCGGTCACGGGCATGGCAGCGCGCGTTGCCGGCCATAAGCTTTTCGGCCTGAAGTCAGACGAAAAACATGCCGAGGATCTGAAGGCGGTGCTGGGTTCCCTCAAAGGGCCCATGATGAAAATCGCGCAATTCCTCTCCACCGTGCCGGATGCGCTGCCGCCTGAAATTGCCAAGGAATTGGCGACCCTTCAGGCCAATGCGCCCCCCATGGGCTGGCCCTTTGTGCGCCGACGCATGATGAGCGAATTGGGCCCGGCCTGGGAAAGCAAGTTCAAATCCTTTGAACGCGAAGCGGCCGCCGCTGCCTCACTCGGTCAGGTGCATCGCGCTGTTTTGCCGGATGGCCAGCGCGTGGCCTGCAAGCTGCAATACCCGGATATGGCAAGCGTGGTGGAAGCCGACCTTAGGCAACTCAAGATCGCCATGAGCCTCTATCGGCGCATGGATAGCGCGCTTGAGAATGAGGAAGCCTATCTGGAGCTTTCAGAACGCTTGCGCGAAGAACTGGATTACCTGCGCGAAGCCTCCCAGCAGCGGCTTTACGGCATCATGCTGCGCGGCGTGCCCGGTGTGCGCGTGCCCGTGCCGGTGGAGGAGTATTGCACCAAGCGCTTGCTGACCATGTCCTGGCTGGATGGCCGCGCCATTCAGGCGCGCATTGATGAAGACCCGCCGGAAGAAGAACGCGCGGCCTATGCGCGCGCGCTGTTCCGCGCCTGGTATGTGCCGTTTTATCGCTATGGCGTGATCCATGGCGACCCGCATCTGGGGAATTATCAGGTGCGCTCTGACCTGCCGGATAATAATGGCTTCGGGATCAATCTGCTTGATTTCGGCGTGGTGCGGATTTTTGAACCGCGCTTCGTGGGCGGCGTGATCATGCTGTATGAATCAGTCCGCGATGGGGATCTCGACAAGGCGGCAGAAGCCTATCGCATCTGGGGCTTCAAGGATCTGAAGCGCGAGACGATGGAGGTGCTGAACCTTTGGGCGCGCTTCCTTTACGAACCGTTGTTGGATGACCGCGTGCGACCCATCCAGGAAAGCGATGACCCGCAATATGGCCGCAAAATTGCGGAGGAAGTGCATGCCGGGCTGAAGCGCACCGGCGGCGTGCGCATTCCGCGCGAATTTCCGCTGATGGACCGCGCGGCGATTGGGCTTGGCGCGGTGTTCCTGCGGCTCAATGCCAAGTTGAATTGGCATCAGCTGTTTCAGGAATTGATCGCCGATTTCGATGTAGCAAAAATCGCCGAACGCCAGCAGGCCGCGATTGCAGAGGCTGGGGTGCCGCCTTCCGCGACGCCGGGCTGACGGAGGGTCCTTTCTCCCCGTCGGGCCTTGTAATTTCTCGCCCCGCCCCCTTCTGGAAGGGCCTGCCTGGGTGGACACCCGGGCGCGGCGCCTGTAGTGCGGCGCACAATCTGTCCTTTTGGGGGTATCCCTTATGAAAGTGGCCGTTCTGAAGGAACGCCGGGCCGGCGAGACGCGGGTTGCCGCGACGCCGGAGACCGTGAAGAAGCTGATTGGCATGGGCTGCGCATTGACCGTCGAGGCGGGCGCGGGCATGGCCTCTGGCCTCACTGATGCTGCCTATGCCGAGGCGGGTGCGAGCATCGCCGCCGATCCCGCCGCCGCGCTGGCGGGCGCGCAAATCGTGCTGAAGGTCCGCGCACCTTTGGCCGCCGGGGAAGGCGCGGTGGATGAGCTGGCGCTGATCCCGCGCGGCGCTTTGCTGATCGCGACCCTTGGCGCCGATGCGGATGCCGCCGCGCGCTACGCCGCCGCCGGGATTGATGCCTGTGCCATGGAATTGCTGCCGCGCATCACCCGCGCGCAATCCATGGATGTGCTGTCTTCCCAGGCCAATCTGGCGGGCTATCGCGCCGTGGTTGAAGCCTCGACCGCCTATGACAAGGGCTTTCCCATGATGATGACCGCCGCCGGCACCGTGCCTGCGGCCAATGCCTTCATCATGGGCGCGGGTGTTGCCGGCTTGCAGGCGATTGCCACCGCGCGCCGCCTGGGTGGCCGTGTTTCGGCGACCGATGTGCGCCCCGCCGCCAAGGAAGAAATAAAATCCCTCGGCGCCAGCTTCGTCGGTTACGAGGATGAGGAAAGCAAGGCCGCACAAACCGCGGGCGGCTATGCGAAGCAGCTTTCGGCGGCCTTCTATGCCAAGCAGGCGGAAGTGGTGGCTGCGCATATCGCCAAGCAGGATGTGGTTGTCTGCACCGCGCTGGTGCAGGGCCGCCGCGCGCCCATTCTGGTGACGGCTGAAATGGTTGCCGCCATGAAGCCTGGTTCTGTCATTGTGGATATCGCATCCGATGCGGGCGGGAATTGCGCGCTGACCAAGCCCGGTGAGCTTTTCGTCACCGAAAATGGCGTGAAGATCCTGGGCTTCACCAATTGGCCTGGGCGCATCCCCGCGGCGGCTTCCGCGCTTTATGCGCGCAATCTGCTGACCTTCCTTGCCACCTTCTGGGACAAGGACGCCAAGGCGCCCAAGCTTTCGGAAGAAGATGAGATTGTGAAGGGTGTTGCGCTGACGCGCGGCGGGGCCGTGGTGCACCCGCAAATGAAGCCGGCCCAGGCAGGCTAAGGAGAATTCGGATGAACGCGACCGAACTCGCCAATCAGGCGGCCAGCACGGCGCAGCGCGCGCTGGAATTGGCGGAACAGGCCCGCCGGGCGGCGGAAGCCGTGGCCCCGGTGGCCGCGGCGGCTGAGCCGTTTTTGTATCTGCTGACGATTTTCTTGCTGGCCTGCTTCGTGGGCTACCATGTGGTCTGGAATGTGACGCCGGCGCTGCATTCACCGCTGATGGGTGTGACCAACGCCATTTCATCGGTGATCGTGGTGGGCGCCATCCTCGCCGCCGGCACCGCCGATGGCTGGGTGGCGCGGATTTTCGGCTTCATTGCCGTGACGCTTGCTGCCGTGAATATTTTTGGCGGCTTCATGGTGACGCGACGCATGCTTGCCATGTTTAAGAAGAAGGGGAGCTGACGCCATGGCGACCACTCTTCTGACATTGGCGTATCTGGTTGCGTCCGTACTGTTCATCCTGGCCTTGCGCGGGTTGAGCCATCCGGAAACCAGCCGCCAGGGCAATATGTTCGGCATGATCGGCATGGCGGTTGCCATTGTCGCCACATTGCTGAAGCCTGGCATGGATATTGGCGGCATTGCGCTGGTGATTGCGGGGCTTGCGCTCGGTGGCACTTTGGGCACGGTTGTCGCGCAGCGCATTCAAATGACGTCACTGCCGCAGCTTGTCGCGGCCTTCCATTCGCTGGTGGGTCTGGCGGCGGTATTCGTGGCGGCGGCGGCGTTTTATGCGCCGGAGAGCTTCGGCATTGGCGTGCGCGGCAATATCAAGGGCGCGTCCCTGGTTGAAATGTCGCTCGGCCTTGCGATTGGTGCCATCACCTTCTCGGGTTCCGTGATTGCCTTTGCGAAGCTGGATGGCCGCATGTCTGGCGCGCCGATCATGTTCAAGGGTCAGCATATGCTGAACCTGGGGCTTGGCATTTTGCTGGCGCTGCTGGTGGTGTTGTTCGTGATCACGGGCAGCGATGTGCTGTTCTGGCTGATCGC
>JBIKXA010000214.1:0-5661 GCA_044356015.1 Roseomonas sp. | reverse complement strand
TGATCATTTCGGCCGTGTTGGCGCAGGGTTCGGTGGTGAAATCCATCGGCATGGTGGTGTTTGGTGTGGCGCTGGGCTTGGTCGGCACGGATGTGCAAACCGGTCAGCAGCGCTTCACCTTCGGCATCCCTGAGCTTTCTGATGGTGTGGGCTTCGTGTCCATCGCCATGGGTATGTTCGGCATTGCCGAAATCATCCTGAATCTGGAACGGCCCGAAGCGCGCAATGTCATGTCCGGCAAGGTCGGCAGCCTGATGATGACGCGGGAAGAGGTGAAGCGCGCCATCCCCTCAGTGCTGCGTGGCACCACGGTGGGCAGCCTGCTTGGCATTCTGCCAGGTGGCGGTGCGGCTCTCTCCTCCTTCGGTTCCTATATGATGGAACGCAAGATCTCCAAGGGGCGGCATGAATTCGGCACCGGCGCCATTGAAGGTGTCGCGGGGCCGGAAGCGGCCAATAACGCCGCTTCGCAAACCTCCTTCATTCCGTTGCTGACACTTGGCATTCCGGCCAATGCGGTGATGGCGCTGATGGTGGGCGCGCTGATCATCCAAGGCATCCAGCCCGGCCCCCGCATGGTGGAAGCGCAGCCTGACCTGTTCTGGGGCCTCATTGCTTCCATGTGGCTTGGCAATCTGATGCTTTTGGTCATCAACCTGCCGATGATCGGGCTTTGGGTGAAGCTGCTGGCGGTGCCCTATCGCCACATGTATCCCTCAATCCTGATCTTCTGCGCCATCGGGGTCTATTCGCTGCAGAATAACGTATTCGATGTGTATCAGACCGTGTTCTTCGGCCTGTTTGGTTACCTCTGCTCCAAGCTGCGTTTGGAACCGGCGCCGATGCTGATCGGCTTCGTGTTGGGGCCGATGATGGAAGAACATCTGCGCCGCGCCATGCTGCTTTCGCGCGGTGATCCGATGGTGTTCATCCAGCGCCCGATCAGCGCCACCATGCTGGCGATTGGTGCCATCGCCCTGATTGCGATGCTGCTGCCCAATATTCGCAAGGGCAAGGACAAGGCGCTGCAGGAATAGCGGCGTTCGCCACCAATTGAGGCCGGCCCCATGCAAGTGGGGCCGGCTTTTTCTTTGCGCATTTCTGCGTTAACCCAACCGCGCTTCTTGGTAGTTTGAGGACTTGGATCATGCCCCCGCTTTCCGCTCGCCTTTCCCCGGCCATGCAGGTTGTGACCGCCGCCGTGCAGAAGGCCGGGCGCCGCCTGCTGCGCGACTTTGGGGAAGTGGAACAGCTTCAGGTCAGCGTGAAGGGGCCATCCGACTTCGTCTCCACCGCTGATCTCCGTGCCGAACAGACCTTGCGTGAGGAATTGTCCAAGGCCCGCCCGAACTTCGCCTTTCTGATGGAAGAATCGGGCGCTTCGGGCGGCGATGATTGGGAATGGCGCTGGGTGGTGGACCCCTTGGATGGCACCACCAATTTCCTGCACGGCATTCCCCATTGGGCCATCAGCGTGGGCGTGGAAAAGCGCATCGCGGCTGACAAGACCGAATTGGTCGCGGGCGTGGTCTATAACCCGGCCTCGGATGAGATGTTCTGGGCCGAAAAAGGTGTGGGTGCCTTTCTGAACGACAAGCGCCTGCGCGTCTCAGGCCGGAAGGACATGCGGGAAGCGCTGTTTGCCACCGGCATCCCCTTCGGCGGCGTGGCGCGCAAGGCGGAATTCAGCGCCACACTCCATAAGCTCATGCCACAAGTGGCGGGCGTCAGGCGCTTTGGCGCGGCGGCGCTCGACCTCGCTTGGGTGGCGGCGGGGCGCTATGATGGTTTCTGGGAATTGGGGCTGAAGCCCTGGGATATCGCCGCCGGCATTGTGCTGGTGCGTGAAGCCGGTGGCTTTGTGAGTGACCCCGAAGGCAATGACCCCTATCCATCCGGCATGGTGGTTTGTGGCAACCCGACCTTGCAGCCCAAGCTGCGCGAGGTGGTGGCGAGCGGCATCGCCACCGTGAAGGCGCATCAGGCAGCGGGATGAAGCGGGCCACCGCCAGTTTTTCACGCCGGGCCGGCTTGGCGGCCGGGTTTGCCGCGCTGAGCCTGGCCGTGCGGGCGCAAACCCCCGACCCAGGCCTGCCCCCTGACCCAGCGCCGGCACCCCCGCCGCCCGTGCAATTGACCCCCTTGCGCCCGCAAACACCGCAATCGCCAGCCGGGCCATTGCAGGGCCTGCAAACCCTGCCCCAAGGCGGGTTTCGGCTGCGGATGAACGGCTCGGAACTTACCCTGACACAAACCGCCGCCGTGCAGGCTTTGGCCCGAAGCCTGGCGGCGCTGCCGCAAGGCCGCATTACGGTGGAAGCCCAGGTGGCCGGCCCGGCGGAGGATGTCTCAGCCGCGCGGCGCCTAAGCCTTGCCCGCGCGCAGGCAGTAAAATCCGCGCTCATTGCCGGCGGGCTGACGCCAACCCGGATTGACCTCCGCCCGCTTGGCCGCCTGCCGGGCGCGCAGGATGCGGTGGACATCCTCCCCCCCGGCGTGGCAAGCCCGAATACGGAGGCACGGCGCTCATGACCCAGCCCACGATCTATCTTTGGCGCATGGTGATTTTCCTGGCCGCGGTTGGTGGCATTGCCGCCATGCTCGCGCCCGATTTGATCCATGCCTTTCAGGCCAATCCACTGCTGAATGGCGTGATCCTGGCCGTGCTGTTGTTTGGCATTGGCATGACCTTCAGTCAGGTGCTGTCACTCCGGCGCGAAGTGGCCTGGGTGGATGGGTTCCGCGCACCCAAGGATGGGCTTTCCGCACGCCAGCCAAGCCTGCTCGCGCCGATGGTGTCCATGCTGTCAGGGCGGCGGAATGAACGCGTTTCGCTCTCGGCCTCGGCGATGCGGAGCGTGCTGGATGGGCTGCAATCGCGGCTTGATGAACGGCGCGAATTGTCGCGCTACGTCACCGGCCTGCTGATCTTCCTGGGGCTGCTTGGCACCTTCTGGGGCCTGCTGCTGACCATTGCTGCCATTGCCGATGTGATCAGCAATATGTCGGTCGGCTCCGGCGATTTGAATGTATTGTTTGAGCAATTGAAGGCCGGCCTTGCCAAGCCGCTGCGCGGCATGGGCACGGCGTTCTCGGCATCCATGCTGGGGCTTGCCGGTGCCCTGGTGGTGGGGTTTCTGGACCTGACGGCGGGGCAGGCGCAGAACCGCTTCTTCAATGATCTGGAAGAATGGCTGGCCGGACTGACGCGACTTTCTTCCGGTATTCTGGGCCAGGAAGGCGAAGGCAGCGTGCCTGCCTATGTCCAGGCCTTGCTTGAACAAACAGCCGAGAATCTTGAAACGCTGCAATCCACCATCGCGCGTGGCGAGGATGGGCGCGCCGCCACATCCCAAGCCTTGATGACCCTGACCGAACGCATGACGGTGCTGACGGAACAGATGCGCGCCAATAACACGCTGATGCGCCGCATTGCCGATGCGCAGGATGGGCTGGCGCCGGCCATATCGCGGCTCGCGGAGAGCCAGGCCGACCGGGGTGAGACGGAGGCGATGCGCGGGCATTTGCGTAACCTCGAAATCTATCTGGCGCGGCTGGTGGAGGAAGTGGCGCAGGGCCGCGCGCAATCCACCAATGATATTCGCAATGAAATAAAAATCCTGACCCGCACCATCGCCGCCATCGCCGAGGAACAGCCGCGGTGAAAAATCAGGACGTTTGACGCGCCATGGCAGGGTCTTCCGAAAGACGGCGCGGGCGCGGCGGGGGCCTGGATGCCTGGCCAGGCTATGTGGATGCGCTTTCCACGCTGCTCATGGTCATCATCTTCGTGCTGCTGGTCTTTGTGCTGGCCCAGGGCTTTCTTTCGGTGGCACTCAGTTCGCGGGAACAGGCGGTGGATCAGCTCAATCGCCGGGTCGCGGAATTGGCCGAATTGCTTTCCCTTGAAGCGGCGCAGGGCGAGCAATTGCGCCAGCAATTGGGCCGGCTGAATGATGATGTGCGCAGCGCCGCCACGGCGCGCGATACGGCGCTGCAATCCCTGGCGCTGATCCGCGACGAACGCGACAGATTGGCCAGCGAACGCGATGGGCTGCGTGGGGAACGCGAAAGGCTCGGCGCGCGGCTTTCGGATTTGGAATTGGCGGCGCGCAGTGCGGCAGACCGTGCAGGTGCAATGGAACGGCAATTGGCCGAGGCACTTTCGCGCGCCGAGAATGTCGGCGGTGATGCCGCGCGGCTGCAACGCGATTTGCGCGGCAGTCTGACCGAATTGGCCGAGGCGCGCGCCTTGATCGAGGCGCTGCGGCGGGAGGCTCAAGCGCTTGATCGGCAGGTGCGCGTAGAACGTGAGACGGTGGAAGCGCGCCTTGCCGATCTGGCGCGGCTTTCGGAACAAATCCGGGCGCTGACCGCGCTCCGTGATGATTTGCAGCGCCGCAGCGCGACTGAGGCGGAAGGGCGCCAGCGCGCGGAGACCCGAGTCGCGGAACTGGACCGGGAACGCCGCAATGCCTTGGCGGAATTGGCGGCGGCGCAGGCGGCATTGGAAACGCTGCGGCGCGAAGCCCGGGCGCTGGATCAGCAGGTGCGCGTGGAACGTGAAACCGTCACGCAAAGGCTTGCCGAAATGGCACGGCTTTCGGAACAAATCCGCGCGCTGACGGCGCTGCGCGATGAATTGGAACGCCGCGCCGCGCAGGAACAGCGCGGGCGGGAAAGGGCGGAAGCGGAAGCGGGCGAGAGGGCGCGCCTCGCGGAAAGTGCGGCGGCGCAAATCGCCCTGCTGACGCGCCAGACAGAAGCGCTGCGCGCCGAATTGGCGCGGCTGTCACGCGCGCTTGATCTGGCGGAAGCGGAAGGGCGGGATCGCAATGCGCAAATCGCGCTGCTGGGTCAGCGCTTGAATGCGGCGCTGGCGGCGCGGGTTGAGGAATTGCAGCGCTACCGCAGTGATTTCTTCGGCCGGTTGCGAGATGCGCTCGGCGAAAGGCCGGAAGTGCGGATTGTGGGGGATCGCTTTGTCTTTCAGGGGGAAGTGCTCTTCGCCCCCGCCAGCGCCGAATTGTCCGAAGCCGGGCTCAGGCAGGTGCGCGCATTGGCCACGGTGCTGGCCGAGGTGACGCCGCTGATCCCCGCTGATGTTGCCTGGGTGTTGCGCGTGGATGGCCATGCGGATCGCAATCCCATTCGCAGCGCGCGCTTTGCCAGCAATTGGGAATTGGCCGCGGCGCGGGCCATTGCGGTTGCCCAGATGCTGATTGCGGAAGGCCTGCCAGCCAATCGCGTGGCGGCGACCAGCTTTGGTGACGCTCAGCCAATTGATCCGGGCGATTCACCGCAAGCCCTGGCACGCAATCGGCGCATTGAATTGCGGCTGACGGATCGTTGACGAAGGGTGATTGACCTTCCCGCCCAGGATCGGGCTAGCATGGGCTTCCCGTTTTTGAAGGAACTTCAAGCATGATCATTGATCTTCGCATCTATACCTGCCTGCCCAATAAGGTCGCGGATTTTGTCGCGCTTTATGAAAAGGAAGGCTGGGAGATCCAGAAAAAGCATCTGGGTCGCTGCTATGGCTGGTTCACCACCATCGAAGGCGAATTGAACACCATTGTTCATATGTGGGCCTATGATGATCAGGCGGATCGTGAACGCCGCCGCGCCGCCATGGCGGCTGATCCGGCCTGGGCGGCGTAT
>JBIKXA010000059.1:0-18740 GCA_044356015.1 Roseomonas sp. | reverse complement strand
CCCGCCAGCGTCGGGTCCGGGTGGCGCATGTCAAATACGCCAATGCCTTCCGGCGCAGGCGGCGGCGCATCGGGCCGGATTTCGATGCGCAGCAACAGGCTGGTCACGCGTTCGCGCAGATTTTCCAGCATGGAATTGAACAGGCGGAAGGCTTCGCTCTTGTATTCATTCAGCGGGTCACGCTGGCCATAGGCGCGCAGCCCAATGCCCTGCCGCAAATGATCAAGCGACAGCAAATGTTCCTTCCAGGATTGATCGAAAATCTGCAGCAGCAGGGATTTTTCGATCTGGCGCATGAATTCCGGCCCAACATTGGCCGCACGAGACGCATAGGCCTGCGCCGCCGCCTGCATCAGTCGTTCGCGCACCGCGTCATCATCAATACCTTCTTCCCGCGCCCAATCCGCCACCGGCAGGTCAAGGTTCAGGATTTCCTTGACGTCACGATCAAGCTTTTCCAGATCCCATTGTTCGGGATAGGCGTTTTCCGGAATGGCGCGCGCCACGATATCCGTGATGGTTTCTTCGCGCATTTCCGTGATGGTCTCAGTAACCTCATTCGCCATCATGAAGGCGCGGCGCTGGGCATAGACTTCCCGGCGCTGGTCATTCATCACGTCATCATATTTCAGCAGGTTCTTGCGGATATCGAAGTTCCGCGCCTCAACCTTCTTCTGCGCGCGTTCCAGGGCCTTGTTGATCCAGGGATGCACGATGGCCTCGCCTTCCTTCAGGCCAAGCTTTTGCAACATCCCGCCCATGCGGTCAGACCCGAAGATGCGCATCAGATCATCTTCCAGCGAAAGGAAGAAGCGCGATGCGCCGGGGTCCCCCTGGCGGCCTGAACGGCCACGCAGCTGATTGTCAATGCGCCGGCTTTCATGGCGTTCCGTGCCAATCACGAAAAGCCCGCCGGCTTCGCGCACGATGGGCCGCGCTTCATCCACTTCGGCCTTGTGGCGCGCCAGCGCCGTTTCATATTCCGGGCCTTCGGATGCATTGGCTTCCTGCCGCGCCAGCATTTCCAGATTGCCGCCCAGCTGAATATCGGTCCCGCGGCCTGCCATATTCGTCGCAATCGTCACCGCGCCGGCGCGCCCGGCCTGCGCGACAATTTCCGCTTCCTGTTCATGATAGCGCGCATTCAGCACCTGATGCGGAATATTCTTTTCCTTGAGCAGCTTGGAAATCAGTTCCGATTTTTCGATGCTGGTGGTGCCCACCAGACAAGGCTGGCCGCGCCCGCGCGCTTCTTCGATCAGCTTTGCCACTGCCTCATATTTTTCTTCGGCGTTGCGATAGACCTCATCATCCTGATCAAGCCGCGCGACCGGCACATTGGTCGGGATTTCCACCACCTCAAGCTTATAGATTTCTGCGAATTCATCAGCCTCCGTCGCCGCCGTGCCTGTCATGCCGGCCAGCTTCGGGTAAAGCCGGAAGTAATTCTGGAAGGTGATGGAAGCCAGTGTCTGGTTTTCTGGCTGGACCGTGACGTGTTCCTTGGCTTCCAAAGCCTGATGCAGGCCATCGGAATAGCGCCGGCCTTCCATCATGCGGCCGGTGAATTCATCAATGATCACAATCTTGTCCTGCCGGACAATGTATTCAACATCGCGCGTGAAAAGCGTGTGCGCCCGCAGCGCCTGGTTCACGTGATGCACCAGGGACACGTTTTCAATGTCATACATATTGCCTTCGGTCAGCAGGCCGAATTGGCGGAGCAATTCTTCCACCCTTTCGCCGCCCAATTCCGTCAGGCTCACGGTGCGCTGCTTTTCGTCCTTCTCATAGGTTTCCTTGTCCTTCACCAGCTCCTTCATCACCTCATCGGTGCGGCGGTAAAGATCGGAAGTGTCATCGGTCGGCCCGCTGATGATCAAGGGCGTGCGCGCCTCATCCACCAGGATGCTGTCAACTTCGTCCACGATGGCATAGGCGAATTCGCGCTGGACCATATCTTCCAGCCGATACTTCATATTGTCGCGCAGGTAATCGAAGCCGTATTCGTTGTTGGTGCCATAGGTGATGTCGCAGGCATAGGCTGCCTGACGCTGATCATCCGTCAGCCCATGCACAATCACGCCAACGGAAAGCCCCAGGAAGCGATAGATGCGCCCCATCCATTCCGCATCGCGCTGCGCCAGATAATCATTCACCGTCACCACATGCACGCCCTTGGCGGGCAGCGCATTCAGATAAACCGGCAGGGTCGCCACCAGCGTCTTGCCTTCGCCGGTTTTCATCTCGGCGATCTTGCCTTCATGCAGCACCATGCCGCCGATCATCTGCACATCGAAATGCCGCAGCCCCAGCACGCGGCGCGACGCTTCGCGCACGGTGGCGAAGGCTTCCGGCAGCAGCGCATCCAGGGCCTCGCCCTTCGCCAGCCTTTCGCGGAAGAGCGCGGTCTGCCCCGCCAGCGCCTCATCGGAAAGCGCCTGCATGCGGGGTTCCAGCGCATTGATCGCGGGAACGCGGGATTGGTAGCGCTTCAGGGCGCGGTCGTTGGAGGTGCCGAAAATAGCGGCTGCAAGGCGGGCAAACATCTGGGGCGTCAGTCTCCGGCGGGCAGGCGCCCGGTCGCGGCGCCGCGGCGCCAGAAGCATGTTTCGGATTGGCCGCAGAAATAGGCTTCCCCGGGGGGCGGGTCAACGCTTGCGCCTTGTGGGGAAGGGGCGCTTCGGCCATGTTCCGGGCCGATCACCGAATTGGGACCAGCCCCTATGCGCCATTCGCGCGGCCCTGCCGCCTCTGCCCCCCTTCGCGCCACCCTGGCGCTGCTGCTGGGGGTGGCTTTTGCCCAGCCCGGCCTGGCCCAGCCCGCCCCGGCGGCCCCGGCGGCTGACCCCATCTTGGCCAAGGTGGATGGGCAGGAGATTCGCCTCTCAGACCTTTCCAATTTAACCGAGGAGCTGCCCGAAGAATTACGCGGCGTACCGCTGCAAGTTCTTCTGCCCATGCTCATGGATCAGATCATCAACGCCCGTGCTTTGGCGGCCGCTGCCCGTGCGGCAGGGTTTGAAAGGGATGAAGCGGTTCGTGCGCGCATGCGGCGCGCAGAAGAACAGGAATTGGTAAAGGCCTATCTCTCGCGCGAATTGGCCGGGCGCGTGACGGAAGAACGCATCCGCGCGGCCTATGATGCGGAAATCCGCGCCCGCCCCGTGGAAGAAGAAGTGCGCGCGCGCCACGTTCTGGTGCCGACAGAAACCGAGGCACGGGAAGCCTTGGCCGAAATCCGCGCTGGGGCGGATTTCAACGCCGTGGCGCAGCGCCGGTCCTCTGGCCCCGGGGCGCGGGAAGGCGGGGACCTTGGCTTCTTTAAGCGCGGAGATATGGTGCCGGAATTCGCCGAAGCCGCCTTTGCGCTCCAGGCCGGGCAGCTCAGTGCCGCCCCGGTGCGGAGCCCTTTTGGTTGGCACATCATCCGTGTGGATGAACGCCGCGCCTCAGCGCCGCCACCCTTTGAGGAAGCACGTGAGATGCTGCGCCAGCGCCTGTTTGAAGGCGAGATCAATACTCTGATCGATAACGCCCGCGCTGCGGCCAAGATCGAACGCTTCAATCTGGATGGCTCGACCCCCCGCGCCATAGATGCGGCGGAACCGCCCGCCCCTGCCGCCCCGGCGGGCCGCCCCGCCGCCCCGACACGTCGCTAGTGCATGCTCGCTTCACATCCGTTCAGCGAACACGCACTGCCTATTTGTCTGATCGCATTTTCCGAGTCGCCAAGTGAAGCCACTTGGCTTGAAAATGCTTAAAACACGGAGAAGTCCCATGGCCGGACATGATATCCCCACCTCGCCACTTGCTTTGCCGCTGCCCGCCATGCCGGCGGTGCCGGGGGTGCGCGTGGCATCGGGCCGCGCTGCGATTCGCTACAAGGATCGCGATGATGTGACCGTGATGGCCTTCCCGACAGGCACGACAGTGGCGGGCGTCTTCACCCGCAATCGCTGCCCCGGCGCGCCGGTGGATTGGTGCCGCGCGGCGCTACCCGGCGGCAAGGCGCGCGGCCTGGTGGTGACGGCGGGCAATTCCAATGTGTTCACGGGCCGCGCCGGGCGCCAAACCTGCGAGGAAACCGCCAAGGCCGCCGCCGCTATCCTCGGCTGCAAGCCGAAGGAAATTTTCCTGGCTTCCACGGGCGTGATTGGCGAAAAACTGCCAACCGAAAAGCTGATCGCCGCTCTGCCGCGTATTTTTGACAGCGCGGCGGAACGTGACTGGCAGGGCGCGGCGAAAGCCATCATGACCACCGATACCTTCCCGAAAGGCGCCATCCGCAAGGCGCGCATCGGCGATGCGGAAGTCACCATCGCCGGCATCGCCAAGGGTAGCGGCATGATCGCGCCAGATATGGCGACCATGCTGTCCTTCCTGGCGACCGATGCGAAAATCCCCGCTGGCGCCTTGCAGGCCCTGCTGAAGAAGGGCGTCGATCGTTCCTTCAATTGCGTGACGGTGGATTCCGATACCTCCACTTCCGACACCGTGATGGTTTTCGCGACCGGCACGGCGAAGCATCCGCGCGTGCCGGCGGAAGGTGGTGCGGTGCTGAAGGATTTCGCCCGCGCCTTGAATGAAGTGCTGATGGAATTGGCGCTGATGGTGGCGCGTGATGGTGAAGGCGCGCAGAAGCTGATCCAGATCAACGTGACGGGTGCGACCACGGCGCGTTCCGCGCATCGCATTGCCATGTCCATCGCCAATTCGCCCTTGGTGAAAACCGCGATTGCCGGGGAAGACGCGAATTGGGGCCGCATTGTCATGGCCGTTGGCAAGGCGGGGGAACCCGCCGATCGCGACAAGCTTTCGGTCAATGTCGGCGGCGTCTGGATGGCGCGCCATGGCGGCGTGGTGGATGGCTATGATGAAGCGCCAGTCGTGGCGCATATGAAGGGGCGCGAAGTGGAAATCACCGTGGATATCGGCCTTGGCAAGGGCAAATCCACGGTTTGGACCTGCGATCTGACGCATGGCTATATTGACATCAATGGCAGCTACCGGAGCTGACGCGCCGCAGCGCTGCCATGGAAGATAGCTTTGCGCCACTAACGACAGAACGCTTGCGGCTTCGTCCCCTGCACGCTGATGATGCGGCTGCCCTGCATCGGTTGGTGAATGATTGGGAAGTGGCGAAAACCCTCGCGCGCGTGCCCTTCCCCTATCCGCGCGATTTGGCGGATGAATGGATTGCTTCCACCCGCGCGCAAATCTCTGCCGGCGCCGCCTGGCATTTGGCGGTAACGCGGATGGAGGATGGCGCGGAAGCACTGCTTGGCTGTGTTGGCCTGACGCTCGATCCCAAAAACCCACGAGAGGCTGAGCTTGGCTATTGGATCGGTCGGCGTCATTGGGGCCAGGGGCTGGGGCCGGAAGCGGCGGGGCGCCTCGCGCATTGGGCGCTGGCCAATCTTGATATTGATCGGCTGGCGGCCTCAGCGCTTGTGGATAATGAACGCTCGGCGGCGGTGTTGCGGCGGATTGGCTTCAAGGAAAGCGGCGCGGGCAGCCAGGAGTTTATTTCTCGCGGTGGGGCCATGCCGGTCAGGCTATTTACCGCCACGCGTATGGATATCGCCGTGGAAGCGGCCGCGCCGGTGGAAGCCGCGCCAGCATCAGGCAAACCCATGCTTTTGGTCGCGGCGGTGGCGCTGATCGATTCAGAAAACCGCGTCTTGCTGGCGCGTCGCCCCGAAGGCAAACCACTGGCCGGCTTGTGGGAATTTCCGGGCGGCAAGGTGGCGCCCGGTGAAACGCCGGAAGAAGCGCTGATCCGCGAATTGCGGGAAGAATTGGGCATTGATGTCAGCGCCGCCTGCCTCGGCCCCTTCACCTTTGCGTCACACACTTACGAAAAATTCCATCTGCTCATGCCGCTTTATTTGTGCCGCCGCTGGCAGGGCCAGGTCACGGCCATGGAAGGCCAGGCGCTCGCCTGGGTGCGCCCAATGCGGCTTGGTGATTACGCCATGCCGCCCGCCGATATCCCCCTGGTTGCCATGCTGCGCGATTTCCTTTGAGCTTACGTGTCACGACAGGAGAGACCCATGCCGAACCCGACCGCCTGCCTGCTGATCATCGGCAATGAGGTGCTTTCCGGCCGCACGCGCGATGCCAATCTGCAATTCCTGGCGACACGGCTGGGCGAGATCGGCATTCCCATGAAGGAAGTGCGCGTCATCCCCGATGTGCCGGAAGTGATCATCACTACGGTCAATGAAGTGCGTGCGAAGTTCGATCATGTTTTCACCACCGGCGGCATTGGCCCGACCCATGATGACATCACCAGCGAATGCGTCGCGCGCGCCTTTGGCGTGCCGTGGGAACCGCACCCGGACGCCTGGCATGCGTTGGAATCCTATTACGCGCGGCAGACCCCGCCCGGAGATTTCAACGCGGCGCGGCAACGCATGGCGACCATGCCGCGCGGCGCCACCCTGATT
Organism: Roseomonas sp.; assembly: GCA_044356015.1. GTDB lineage: Bacteria > Pseudomonadota > Alphaproteobacteria > Acetobacterales > Acetobacteraceae > Neoroseomonas. Next base: position 12,288 of record JBIKXA010000059.1, on the reverse strand, counting down.
GAAAACGCCGTTTCCATCGCGCCCGGCTATACCATTGGCAATGTGCATGTGATGGCGGGTGTGCCACGCATCATGCAGGCGATGTTCGAAGCCTTGGCGCCCCGGCTGCAAGGCGGCCCGCCCATTCTCTCGCGCAGCGTGCATGCGCATGGCGTGGTGGAAGGGGGCATTGCCGAAGGGCTGGCCCTTATCCAGCAGCGCTATGGCGATTTGGATATCGGTTCCTACCCCTATTATCGCCAGGGCGGTGGCGGAGGGGTCGCCGTTGTCGCGAAGGGCACCGATCTGACTGCGATTGAAGCCGCCGTGCAGGAGGTTTTCGCGCTGATGCAACAATGCGGCGGTACGCCGGCGATGGGCGAACCGGGCTAGTCAGTCGGCCTCTGCCATCGCCCGCACCTCAGCCGCACTCAGCCCCTTCTCTCTGAGCGCCCGCAAGCTTTCCGCGCCATCGCGTTTCGCAAGCCTTCGCCCCGCCGTATCGCGCATCAGCGTATGATGCGCATAGCGCGGCGCGGGCCAGCCCATCAGCGCTTGAATCAGCCGATGCAAATCAGTCGCCGGCTTCAAATCCTCCCCACGCGTCACCAGCGTAACCCCTTGCAGCGCATCATCATGCGTGACGCAAAGGTGATAGGATGCCGGCACATCCTTTCGCCCCAGCACCACATCGCCGAAAACCTCTGGCCGGCATGTATGCCAGCCTTCATTTTCCTCATGCGCCTGCAATGGTCCGGGCACGGCCTCACAAGCGCGCGTCATATGCAGGCGCAGCGCATAGGGCTGCCCGGCGGCGATGCGGCGCGTGGCCTCAGCCCCTGGCAATTCGCGGCAAAGCCCCGGATAAAGCGGCCCATCCGGGCCTTGCGGCGCGGCACCCGCGGCGGCGACTTCACGCGCAATATCGGCGCGGGTGCAAAAGCACGGATAGGTCAGGCCGCGCGCCGCCAGCCCATCCAGCGCTGCACGATATTCAGCGAAATGTGCGGATTGTCGGCGTGGCGCTTCATCCCAATCCAGGCCGAGCCAGCGCAAATCCTCGAAGATAGCTGCCTCATATTCCGGGCGGCAGCGCGTGGTATCTATATCCTCGATGCGCAGCAAAAACCGCCCGCCCGTTGCGCGCGCACGGCGCCACGCAAATAAGGCAGCCCTTGCATGGCCCAGATGCAGGAATCCCGTCGGGCTCGGCGCGAAGCGCGTGATTTCAGGCGTTGCATCCATGGCCTCCGCCGGGTAGCGGGCGAAGCGCATCGCAAGCAAGGGGAGATTCCCACATGGCAGCATTGGAAGGCCCGCAATATGGCCCCGCTTCGGGCGGCAAGGCCGATTCGCTCGTGCTGCTGCTGCATGGCGTCGGCGCTGATGGCTTTGACCTGATTGATCTTGCCCCGGTCTGGGCCGAGGCCCTGCCCCACACGCTTTTCATGGCCCCCCATGCGCCCTTCCCTTTCCAGGGCGCACCCTTTGGCCGACAATGGTTCGACATCATGGACCGGACTCCGGCGCGGCTTGAAGCGGGGCTCCGCCACGCCGCCGGCATCCTTGGCGATTTCACCCGCGCGAAGCTCGCGGAACTCGGCCTTGGCGGAGAACGCCTCGCGCTGATGGGCTTCAGCCAGGGCGCCATGGTCGCGCTTTTCGCTGGGCTGCGCGGCGCGGTCCCAGCCCCCGCCTGCATCCTGGCCTATTCCGGCGCGCTTTTGGGGCCGGAAAGCTTCGCCGCCGAAGTCTCTGCCCGCCCGCCCGTGCTGCTGGTGCATGGCGAAGCAGATGAGGTGGTGCCCGCCATGGCAAGCCGCCAGGCTGCCCGGCTTTTGCAGGTCGAAGCCGTGCCGCATGAGCTGCTGCTCCGCCCTGATCTGGGCCATGGGCTGGATGATGCCGGGCTTGCCGCCGGCACGGCGTTGCTGACGCGCAGCCTCAGGCATGTTTCAGCCGGATGAAACCTGCCCTGGATGGCTTGCGGCGCGGCACGGCCCATGTCATGAATTCGTCAGTCGCGGCGGCACCACTACATCTGGGGGTTCCCGCCGAAATGAGCCCCCTTATGCTGTGGCGCCACGCTGGAAGGAGCGAGGCTTGCCAGATGGCGGTACCTTCGCGGGGGCGAATGCCTATCCCGCGCTTGTCCTGAACGCGGATTTCCGCCCGCTTTCCTATTTTCCGCTGTCCATTTGGTCCTGGCAGGATGCCATCAAGGCCGTGTTTCTGGACCGTGTTTCCGTGCTGAATGAATATGATGTGGAAGTGCATTCCCCATCGCTGGCGCTGCGCCTGCCAAGCGTGATTGCACTCAAGGAATTCATCCCCGCCGCACGGCGCCCCGCCTTCACGCGCTTCAATGTGTTTTTGCGCGATCATTTTGAATGCCAGTATTGCGGCGGTGGCTATCCCACGCCGGATTTGACCTTTGACCATGTGATTCCGCGTTCCCGCGGCGGGCGCACGTCATGGGATAATGTGGTGACCGCTTGTGGGCCGTGCAATTTGCGCAAAGGAAGCAGGCTGCCGCGCGAATGCGCCATGATCCCGCGCCAGACACCGCGCCAGCCGACAAGCTGGGAATTGCAGGAAAATGGCCGGTCCTTCCCGCCCAATTACCTGCATGAAAGCTGGCGGGATTATTTGTATTGGGACAGCGAATTGGAAAATTGAGGGTTACTGCGCTTCCTGCTTATCTTCCCTTCTGCCTTCACGCCCGCTTCCACCGCCCGCCGGAAAACGCCACCAACAAAACCGCCACCGCCGATGCTGCGGTGAACAAGCCAAAGCCGTTCACATAGCCAATCATCGCCGCCTGGCGCGAAATCTCCCCGCTCAGCTTCGCCAATTCCGGCACGGTTTCCAGCCCGAAGCCCCCCATGGAATCCGGCAATTGCAGCGTCCGATTGAAGGGCGAAATCATTTCCGTCATGCGGCTGTAATTCATGGCGCCTGAGCGAATAATCTCCGCGACACTCAGCGAAATGAACAGGCTGGATCCGATATTGCGGAGCAAATGGAACACCGCCATGGCTTCCGGCAAATGTTCCCTATCCAGCGTCTTGAAGGTGAGCACCGTCAGCGGCACCCAGATGATGCCAACCGAAACACCTTGCAGCACGGCATTCCACAACAGCGCTTCTTCACTGACATTCAAATCAAAACTCATCAGCCAAAGCCCGGCCACCACCATGGCGGCGAAGCCAATCGCCATGCCAATCCGCGGGTCCCAGCGCCCGATCAGGAAGGTCAGCGCGAAGCCAATCGTGCCGCCAATGCCGCGAAAGCCGACGATTTCCCCGATCACGCTATCGGGATAGCCGGCATATTGCTGAAGCAGGGACGGCAGCAGCACAATCGGCGTGAAATTCACCATGCCATAGATGAACACCAGCAAAAGCCCGATGGCGTAATTCCTATCCAGCAGCAGGCGCAGATTCAAAAAAGGCTGCTTCGCCGTCAGGCTATGGGCGATGAAAATGTAAAACGCCAAGGCCGCGATGGCGGTTTCGATGATGATCTCCTGCGATTCAAACCAATCAAGCCGCTGCCCGCGTGAAAGCACCAATTGCACGCAGGAAATCGCGACCGTCAGCGCCAGAAACCCGGTCCAATCCAAAGGAATGGGCTTGCCCGGTTCATCTTCCGGCAGGGTGGCCCATAGCGCGAAGCTTGCCAGCACCCCCGCCGGCACAATCATGTAAAAGGCCCAGCGCCAGCCATAAGCCTCGGCCAATTGCCCGCCAAGAACCGGGCCAATCACCGGGCCCAGCACCACGGTCATCCCGAAGATGGAGCTCACCAAGCCGGCCTGCTTGCGCGGGAAACTATCCAGCACAATCGCATTGGAAAGGGGGATCACCGGCGCGCCGATGCCGCCCTGCACAATGCGCCACAGCACCACGGTTTCAAGCGATTCCGCCTGGCCCACCAGATAGGTCGCGATGGTGAAGCCCACCACGCAGAACAGCATCACCCGCCGCCGCCCGCCGCGTGCGACCAGCCAGCCGGTCATGGGTGTCACAATCGCGGTTGCCAGGATATTGAAGGTGGTGGTCCAGGCGATTTCATCCGCCGTCGCGGCCAGGCTGCCCTGCATCTGCGGCAGCAGGGTGGAGGCAACCAGCAAGGTGGTGGCGTAAAGCGTCGCCCCCATCACCACCGCGGCCAGGATCAAGCTGCGGCGCAGCAGCGACAATTCCAATATCGGGTTGCTTTCCGACATCAGCTCGGCCTTCGCCCATAAATATCCCGCAAGCCTATGGCGGACATGGAATTTTCCTGCCAAGCTGACCGTGATGAGGGACCGAATACTGCCAAGTCTTGACGCGGGTGGCGAGGCTTTTCATCGCCGCCCCATCTCTCCGCAGGGCCTTTGACCATGCAGGGCCGGCTTTTGCGCTTTGTCCTGCTGGTTGTGGTGCCGGCGCTGGCGCTGCTGGTGGCCGCTGCCTTTTGGCTGACCGGCGGGCGCTACATCACCTCAGAAAACGCCTATGTCCGCGCCGATATCGTGCAGATTGCCCCGGAAGTCGCCGGCCGCGCGACCGAGGTGCTGGTGCGCGACCATGCGCGCGTGACCGCCGGCCAGGTGTTGGTGCGCCTGGACCCCACCCCCTTCCGTCTGGCGCTGGAAAAGGCCGAGGCTGAGTTGGATTCCGCCCGCACCCTGGTGGAGCTTTCCCGCGCCACCTATCAGGAAACCCAGGGCGAAATGGCCGAGCTTGAAAAGCGCGTGGCCTTCCTGCTGCGCCAGGCCCGCCGGCAGGAAGAATTGGCAAGCCGCGGCATCGCCCCCACAACCCGCATGGAAGAAACCCAACATGATGCGCAGGTGGCGCAGGACCGCATGAATGTGCTGCGCCAAAGGCTTGTGCGGGTATTGACCACGCTGAAGGGCGACCCGGATTTGCCGGCGGATGACCACCCGCAAGTGCGGGAGAAAATCGCCGAACGCGACCGCGCCGCGCTGGATTTGGCACGCACGGAGATAAAGGCGCCAACCGGCGGCACGGTGGTGAATTTGCGCCTGCAAGTGGGCGAGCAATTGCGTGCGGCGACCCCGATTTTCGCCCTGGTTTCCGATAGCCGCCCCTGGGTGGATGCTAATTTGAAGGAAACCACGCTGACCCATGTGGCGGTAGGCCAGCGCGTGGATGTGGTTTTGGATATCTACCCGAATGTCACCTGGAAGGGCGTGGTGGAAAGCATCAGCCCGGCCACGGGGGCAGAGTTTGCGATCCTGCCACCGCAAAATGCCTCAGGCAATTGGGTGAAGGTGGTGCAGCGCCTGCCGGTGCGCATCCGCCTTGAACCGCATGAGGGGGAACCCCCCTTGCGCGCCGGCGTGACCGCGACGGTTTCGATTGATACCGGGCGCGGGCGCAGCCTGGGGGATGTGGTTTCCGGTTTTTTGGCGTTTTTCCGGGGTCCTTCCCCGCGTGAGCATGCAGAAAAAGGCCCTGAACCACTGACTGATAACATTTTCCGCGCCGCCAGGTAACTCCACTTGCCTCCCCCTGGAAACGCGGCTTCAGGGAGTTTCGCGCCTATCCCGTGAACGCATGTGGGCGTGACCCGCTTTAGCGACGCGCCCTGGCGGCGCCCCCGCCCCGGCGTTCATCCCAAGACGCCCAATGCTTTCCATCTGTTGGTAATCCGCGCGCATCGCAGGGAACCACGTTGATTGCCGGAAAATCGCTCACCAACGCCATGGCAACGCCGCGGGGGCGGGAAAACCCGGCAAGCTGGATGTCGAGCGTATTGCGTGTCGTGACCCGAATAATCCGGCCCCATTCACCGGCATGCGCGGTCACGATCGGACCAGGTTCGTCGCGGGTAAGGCGTACCAGATCACCCGCTTCGGGGATCATAATCTGCGAACCATCGGGCCTGGTATCTATCCGCATGAGGATTTTCCTGCCTTACGTTGCGGGTGCGGGAGCTTCGACGGCTCAGTAAACCCGACAAACCTCAAGAATCTTCTAATGCCGCCGTCCCCGACCACGCCCTTCTGGCGCCGAATCGGGGGATGGGTTATCAAGGTCGCCCATGACCCGGTTCGTATTCATCACCGGCGGCGTGGTCTCCTCACTTGGTAAGGGTATCGCTTCCGCTTCGCTCGGCGCGCTGTTGCAGGCGCGTGGTTACAAGGTTCGGCTGCGCAAGCTTGACCCCTACCTCAATGTGGATCCGGGGACGATGAGCCCCTATCAGCATGGGGAGGTTTTCGTCACCGATGATGGGGCGGAAACCGATCTTGACCTTGGCCATTATGAGCGCTTCACTGGCGTGCATGCGCGCAAGGCGGATAATTGGACCACGGGGCGCATCTATTCGGATGTGATCGCCGCCGAACGGCGTGGCGATTACCTGGGCGGCACGGTGCAGGTGATCCCCCACATCACGGACAAGATCAAGGAAGTGGTCCAGGCAGAAACCGATGGCTATGATTTCGTGCTGGTCGAAGTGGGCGGCACGGTTGGCGATATTGAAAGCCTGCCCTTCCTGGAAGCCATTCGGCAAATGGGCAATGAACTTGGCCCGCAGCGCAGCATTTTCATGCATCTGACGCTGGTGCCATATATTCCCTCAGCGGGTGAATTGAAGACGAAGCCGACGCAGCACAGCGTCAAGGAATTGCTGGGCCTTGGTATTCAGCCGCAGATTTTGCTCTGCCGTTGTGATCGGTCGATCCCGGAGAATGAACGGCGCAAGATTGCGCTATTCTGCAATGTGCGCCCGGAAAGCGTGATCCCGGCACTTGATGCCAGCACGATTTACGAAGTGCCCTTGGCCTATCATGCCGAGGGGTTGGATGTGGAAGTGCTGCGCCATTTCGGGCTTTCCGCCTTTGGCGAGCCCGATATGTCGCGCTGGGAAAGGATTGTGAACGCGATCAAGGCCCCCGAGGGCGAGGTGAATATCGCGATTGTGGGCAAATACACCAATCTGCTGGATGCCTATAAATCACTTTCCGAAGCGCTGGTGCATGGCGGCATTGCGCATCATGTGCGCGTGAAGCTGGATTGGGTAGATAGTCAGATTTTCGAAAATGACGCGGAAGCGCTGGCACGCCTTGAACATGTACATGGCATTCTGGTGCCTGGTGGCTTTGGCGAACGCGGCACGGAAGGCAAGATTGAAGCGGTGCGCTTCGCGCGTGAACGCAAGCTGCCCTTCTTTGGCATTTGCTTTGGCATGCAGATGGCCGTGATTGAAGCGGCGCGTAATCTGGTTGGTTTGAAGGGGGCTTCTTCCACTGAATTCGGGCCTTGTTCCGAACCGGTGGTTGGCCTGCTGACGGAATGGCAACGCGGCAATCAGGTGGAACGCCGTGATGCCGGCGCCGATCTGGGCGGCACCATGCGGCTTGGCGTGTATCAGGCGCATCTCGCGGAAGGTTCGCTGGTGCGCTGCGTCTATGGCGATCAGCCGGAAATCCAGGAACGCCATCGCCATCGCTATGAGGTGAATATCGCCTATCGCGACAGGCTTGAAGCAGCCGGGCTGCGCTTTTCCGGCCTATCACCCGATGGCGTGCTGCCGGAGATTGTTGAATACCCGGATCATCCCTGGTTCATCGGCGTGCAATATCATCCGGAATTGAAATCCAAACCCTTTGACCCGCACCCGCTTTTCGCGGGCTTCATTGGTGCCGCGGTGCGGCAGGCGCGGCTGGTATGATGCGGCATGTAAAGGCGGGCAGCGTCACCTTTGGCAATGATTTGCCCTTGGTGTTCATTTGTGGCCCCTGCCAGATTGAAAGCCGCGCACACGCGCTGGAAACCGCTGCTGCGCTCAAGGAAATCGCGGTGTCGGCGGGTGTGCCGCTGATCTATAAATCTTCCTTCGACAAGGCCAATCGCACCAGCCTTGCCGCCGCGCGCGGCATTGGCATGGCGGAGGGCCTGGCTATTCTGGCGGAGGTGCGGGAGAAAACTGGTCTGCCAGTGCTGACCGATGTTCATTCACCGGAACAATGCGCCCCGGCAGCCGAGGCAGTGGATGTGCTGCAAATCCCGGCGTTTTTATGCCGCCAGACGGATTTGCTATTGGCCGCCGGCGCCACAGGCTGCGCCATCAATGTAAAAAAAGGCCAGTTCCTGGCGCCCTGGGACATGAAGAATGTCGCGGCGAAAATCGCGAGCACGGGGAACCACAATATCCTGCTGTGTGAACGCGGCGCTTCCTTCGGCTATAACACGCTGGTTTCCGATATGCGGGCTTTGCCGATCATGGCGGAGACCGGCTACCCGGTGGTGTTTGACGCGACGCATTCCGTGCAGCAGCCGGGCGGGCAGGGTACCTCCAGCGGCGGGCAGCGCGAATTTGCGCCGGTGCTGGCACGCGCCGCAGTGGCGGTAGGTGTGGCGGCGGTTTTCATCGAAACCCATGCGGACCCGGACCACGCGCCATCAGATGGGCCGAATATGATTCCTCTGCGGGAGATGCCGGCGCTGATCGCGCGGTTGAAGGCCTTTGATCGGCTGGCGAAGGGCGATTGATCAGATGTTGGCCTAAACGCCTCGCCGCGCTGGTTCCCGGCTCAAGCCCCGCGCGGCAAGTGCGGCCAGATATTCCGCCCAGCGGCTTTCCTGTTCCTCACCCAGGCGGCGTAGATATTCCCAGGTGAAAATCCCCGTATCATGCAAATCATCAAAGCTGATGCGCAGCGCGTAATGCCCAACGGGTTCAAGGCCGATAATGCCAACATGCCGGCGCCCCGCGACAATCACCTTCTGCCCCGGCCCATGGCCCTGCACTTCCGCGCTTGGGCTTTCCACGCGCAGATATTCCGCGGGCAGTGCAAAGCGCACGCCAGCGGCGAAGGCGATGTCCAGGATTTTTTCCGCCTTGCGCAGGCGGATTTCAGTGGGTGCGCTCATGCGTCCAATTTGCGCGCCTCATCAGGGAGCATGATCGGAATGCCATCACGCACCGGATAGGCCAGGCCCGCCGCATCGCTGATCAATTCGCCCCTGTCGCGATCATAGCGCAGCGGCTTCTTGGTGACGGGGCAGACCAGGATTTCAAGCAGCTTCGGGTCCAGCGCGCCGCCTTTTGGTTGCGGTTCGGTCATGCGGTCATTCCCTTCTTCAACTCAGGCTGCCGGGGTTTGGCATATTCGCCGCTGCCCCCATGCGCAGCAGCGTGACCAGCATGTCTGCCCGTTCTGACCCTTCGCCCGCTTCCAGCAGCGCCTGCTTTTCCGGCGGATCAAAGGGACAGACCATGGCAAGCATCGTCACCAGCAGCGCATCGGGCGTTTGTTCCACCGCATCCCAATTCGCCTCAATCCCGCGCGCCAGGAAATAGGGACGCAGCGCGCCAAGCAGCGCCGGGCGATCGAGCGGTGGCGGTTTGGCTTCCAGCAAATCCGTCACGAAATCCGCATAATCGGCACGCACGCGGCGATAGCCGCCCGGCGCCATGGGCAATTCTTCCACAATGCGAAAACGCGCCACGCCGATCAGCGTAATCAACAGCCGACCATCATCGGTTTCGCTGAAGGATGAAATGCGCCCAAGGCAGCCGATACGATAAAGCCCTGGCCCTTCCGCGCCCACCTTGCCGCGCGCATCCGGCTGCACCATGCCGAAAAGCCGACCGCGCCCCAGCGCATCCATCGTCATCGCCAAATAGCGCGGCTCAAAAATATTAAGCGGCAATCGCCCACGCGGCAGCAGCAGCGCCCCGGTCAGGGGGAAGACTGCGATTTCGCTCGGCAGGTCTGCCAAACGCGGGCTGAAGGCTTGCATGATGCGTGGCGCCGCCAGCCTTACCGGAAAAGCACAGAGGAAAGCTTGCGCCGCCCGGCGACACTGGCCTCATCCCCAAAGCCCCAGGCTTCGAAGAATTTCAGCAATTGCTTGCGCGCCGCTTCCTCATTCCAGGCGCGGTCGCGCTTGATCGCCTCGATCAGCGCATCCACGGCGCCAGCGCGGTCCTCCATGGCGTTCAGCGCAACGGCCAGGTCAATCCGCGCCGCATGGTCATTCGGGTCCGCAGCCAGGCGGGTTTCAAATTCAGCGAGCTTCGCCCGCGCTTCGCGGCCTTCGGCGGCCAACTCCAAGGCGCTGCGGATGGAAGCGATTTCGGCATGGGTGCGGAGCTTTTCCGGCACGCTTTCCACCACCTGAAGCGCCTGTTCTTCCTGCCCCAGCGCCATCAGGCAGCGCGCGACGCCCGCCAGCGCATCGGCATTTTCCGGTTCCTGCTGCGCCAGCGCGCCGAACATTTGCAGCGCCGTGGTGGCATCGCCTTCTTCCAGCGCGGCCTTGGCTTCGCCCAGCAGATCAGCCGTCGGCATTTGCCCGCCAGCCTGCTTGAGCAAGCCTTCAATGAAGCGCTTCACTTCCGATTCCGGCAGCGCGCCCTGGAACAGATCAAGGATCTGTCCCTTCCAGAAAGCCACCACCGTGGGGACGGATTGCAGCGGCAGGCCCATTTGCACAAGCTGCTGCACAAGGCCGCGATTCTTATCAATATCAATCTTCACCAGCCGCACGCGCCCACCGGCGGCATTCACCACCTTTTCCAGCGCGGGCGTCAGTTGCTTGCAGGGGCCACACCAGGTGGCCCAGAAATCCACCAGCACCGGCACGTCATTGGATGCCTGCACCACATCCTGCATGAAGGTGGTTTGGTCCCCATCCTTGATGGCGCCGGCAGCGGCGGCCTGCGGGGGGCGGTTCGGGTCGAAGATCACTTCCATAACGGCACTTCCTGAATTTGTTGGCGCATAAATGCGCCCTATTGCGCCAGAAGCAAGCCACCTCGGCGCGGTTCAGGCGCCATCCAGTTCCAGCAACCGCGTTTCATGGCCAAGCCCCGCCAAAAATCCGAGCAAATCCTGGGGGGCGAGGCCCGTGGAAGCCGTATTCACCAAAGGATGCACCCAAATCACCGGATGGCGCATCAGCCCCGCATCCATGACAAAACGAATCCGGCTGGGCAGCGCATTCACCAGCCCAAAGGGCGTGACCGAGCCAGGTGTCAGGCCCAGAACTTCCATCAATTCCTCGGCACTGCCCATGCTGACCTTGCCTGACCCCGCCATGCGGGCGAGCGCATTGATGGAAACTTGGCGCGATTCCTGAAGCGTTGCGAGCAGGAAGGGGCCATCGCCCTTGGCGGGGCGAAGAAACAGGTTTTTCGTATGCCCACCCGGCAGCGTGCCGCGCAAATCCTGGCTTTCAGCCACGGTAAAGACCGCCGGGTGATGGCGCGTTTCCGCAGCAATGCCAGCTTCGGTGAGGCGGGCCAGCAGGCCCTCAGGCGTTTCGGGCATCATGCCTCCTGCCGCGGGAGTCTGGTTCACGGAGCCGCAGCGTTCTGCATTCCACCGGCAGGAGCGTCAAGAAAGCCGAGATTTTCCTCCCGCAGCTTGGCGGCGGCTTCATCATAAAGGAATGGCAGAAAGGCGTAGCGTTGCCCGGCGGTTACCTTGGACACGCGATGCAGCAGGCTACAGGAAAATATCACCGCGCCACCAGGCGGAGGCTTGAAGCCGCGCGGACCGAATTCCGGGAAGGAAATCTCGCCGCCTTCAAATTCGGCATTCAGGTTGATGGAAACCGCGAAGCGGCGATGCGCCGTGCCCTTTGTCGTGTCATCCCGATGGGCACGGAAATGGCCACCATCTTCTGCCGCGTAACAGCTCACGATGTAGCGTTCCATGCGCGAGACGTGAAACTGATAGACCTTGGCGATTTCCGGCACGATCCGTCGTTTGATGCGGGCCTGGGTGATGCGGATGATCTCCTCATCCGTGATGGTGTAATCCTTGCGCCGCTTGTGGTTGTGGTCAAAGATACCGACCGTCTTGCCATTGACTTCGCGCATGAAGCCCGATTCCCCGCCGCCATGGGTTTCATAAAGGCTGATGAGTTTCTGGCATAAGCCGGGTTCAAAAACGCTATGGAGGCAAAGCACCGGCGCCTGCACGGCGAAACCGGGATAGCTATCCACGGGTGGCAGGCTGGAAAGATAGTTGAACAGACCGGCATGTTCCTTGCCGTCGGCTGAGACGGGAAACAGTTTCAGGATGCGCAGCGCCGGATCAAGGACCAGCCAGAAGCGCCTGACCGCGACGGCCTGCCCCGCAACGGCATCACGTGGCACCGCACCATAAAGCCGGGAAATCGCAAGATCATGATCCAGAAAGAACCGGATGCCTGGAACACGATCCTGGATGCGGTTTTGTGCATGATCTTCGGGGTCAATCACCACGCCGAAAAGGCTGATCTTGTCATCATCGAACATGGGTCGGTGCGCGGCGATGGCGCGGAGGGCGGCCTG
>JBIKXA010000213.1:0-5667 GCA_044356015.1 Roseomonas sp. | reverse complement strand
CTTCTGGCTTTTGCACCCGCCCGGCTGGAAGCGGTGGTGGCCGCCGCTGGGCTTGCCCCGGTGCGTGACCCTTCAAACGACAATCCACGCTTTGCCCGTATCCGCCTGCGCCAGGCCTTGGCCGACCCTGACGGTGAAGGGACCGGGATGCAGGCGCTGGCCGAAGCAGCATCGGCTTTCGCGCGGCGCCGCACCCGGCAGGAGGCCGCGCTGCTGGACCGGCTGGCGACCGCCGCTGAAATCTACCCGGAAGCCTATGCCTGGGTGGACCCCAAGGCACTTGGCGCCGATGCGCTGGGCGTCGCGGCTTTGGCCCGCCTGATCGGCCTGATTGGCGGGGCCGCCTGGCCTGTCCCCATCGAGGCCACGGCAGCGCTGCTGGCGCGCGGTGGCGGAAGCCTTGCCGGCGCCTGGGTCCGCCCTGGCGCGGGTGGGCGCCTTTTGCTGGTGCGCGACCCGGGCCTGATTGCCCCCGCCCAGCCGCTCACGCCGCCCTTTCTGTGGGATGGGCGGTTTTGGATCACCGGCCCGGCGCGTCCAGGCTGGCATTGCGCGGCCCTGGGGGCGGCGGCGGGCGCCTTCCGGCAGCAGACCAAAACGCCGCTTGCCGCGCTGCGCGCCCTGCCAGCGTTTTGGGATGAAAGGGGAAACTTGGCACTCCTGCCCGGCCTGTTCTATGCTGATGGGGCGGAAGCTGAGGCTTGGCGCCTGGTCTTTGCCCCTAGGGGCGGTGGCCTGCCGCCGGGCTGATCACGCTTTTGCGGCTGGATATTTCGCGCGGGTCATTCAAGATGCGTGAAGCCTCACTATGTATGCTGGCAGCCGGTGGCGGGTAACGCTGCCATGCTCCTGAAGATGGAAGGGTCGCGGTGAATAATTTCAGCCGAAACATGGCTTTGTGGGTGATTGTGGCGCTGCTTTTGGTGGCCCTTTTCAACCTGTTTCAACCGAGTAGCTCAAGCCGACCGGGCACATCCCAGGTCGCCTATTCGGACTTCTTGAATGAAGTGCAGGCCGGCCATGTGCGCGATGTCACCATCCAGGGCCGCACCCTGACCGGCCAGCTTAATGATGGGCGGCAATTCACCACCTATACGCCGGAAGACCCGGGCCTGATTTCGCGCCTGACGGAAAAAGGTGTGCGCGTTGTGGCGCGGCCCGAGGAAGCTGAGGTCAATCCGCTGCTGCATTACCTGGCGTCCTGGTTCCCGATGCTGCTGCTGATTGGTGTGTGGATTTTCTTCATGCGGCAAATGCAGGGCGGCGGCGGGCGTGCGATGGGTTTTGGCAAATCTCGCGCCAAGCTGCTGACCGAAAAGCAGGGCCGCGTGACCTTTGACGATGTCGCCGGCATTGACGAAGCCAAGGCGGAGCTTGAGGAAATTGTCGAATTCCTGCGCGATCCGCAGAAATTCCAGCGCCTGGGGGGCAAGATCCCGAAGGGCGTGCTGCTGGTGGGCCCGCCCGGCACCGGCAAGACCTTGCTCGCGCGGTCCATCGCGGGTGAAGCCAATGTGCCCTTTTTCACGATTTCCGGTTCGGATTTTGTGGAAATGTTCGTGGGTGTTGGCGCATCGCGCGTGCGTGACATGTTCGAACAGGGCAAGAAAAACGCGCCTTGCATCATCTTCATTGACGAAATTGACGCGGTCGGGCGCCATCGCGGTGCCGGGCTTGGCGGCGGCAATGATGAACGTGAACAGACGCTCAATCAGATGCTCGTTGAAATGGATGGGTTTGAAAGCAATGAGGGTGTGATCCTGATTGCGGCCACCAACCGCCCGGATGTGCTTGATCCCGCGCTGCTCCGCCCCGGTCGTTTCGACCGTCAGGTTGTGGTGCCGAACCCCGATGTGAATGGGCGCGAAAAGATCTTGCGCGTGCATATGCGCAAGGTGCCGCTTGCTTCCGATGTGGACCCGAAGGTGATTGCGCGCGGCACGCCTGGTTTTTCGGGTGCTGATCTGGCGAATCTGGTGAATGAAGCGGCGCTTTTGGCGGCGCGTACCGGCCGGCGCACGGTGGGCATGGCGGAATTTGAAGCCGCCAAAGACAAGGTAATGATGGGTGCCGAGCGTCGCAGCCTTGTCATGTCGGAAGCCGAAAAGCGCATGACGGCCTATCATGAAGCGGGACATGCCTTGGTTGCGATCAATGAGCCGGAATGTGATCCGGTGCATAAGGCCACCATCATCCCGCGTGGCCGTGCGCTTGGCTTGGTGATGTCGCTGCCGGAAGGTGACCGTTATTCCAAGCATAAGTCCAAGCTGAAATCCGAACTCGCCATGGCGATGGGCGGGCGCGTGGCGGAAGAATTGGTTTTCGGCTCGGATAAGGTCAGCAATGGCGCTTCGGGTGACATCAAAATGGCGACGAATCAGGCGCGCATCATGGTGACCGAATGGGGCATGAGCGACAAGCTTGGCATGATCGCCTATGGCGACAATAGTCAGGAGGTCTTTCTCGGCCATTCCGTGACGCAGACAAAGAATGTCTCGGAAGAAACCGCGCGGGTGATTGATGCTGAAATCCGCGGCATTATTGATGCGGCCTATGCACGAGCAACACAGATCCTGACTGAGCATATGGATGAACTCCATTTGCTGGCGAAGGGTTTGCTGGAACATGAAACGCTGAGCGGCGATGAAATCCGTCAGGTGATCAAGGGTGAACCCGTGGTGCGCAACCGCCCGGATGAGCCCGTGAACCAGGGTCGTGGCAGCGTGCCGACCGCTGGCCGCCCGACCATGCGGCCCGGCGGGCTTTCTCCGGGCGCGGCGCCCGCCACCTGAACTGTGGCTGCTGAACGCTGGTTGCATCCGCTGGGCCTGTTATCAGGCCCAGCCGCATTTCGGGCCATTGGTGAAGGCCAGGCGCTGCCCTTGCAGGGCGGCGATCTGGCCTTTTCGCTGGCGCGGCTGATCGAGGATGGGCGGGAGGTTGCAACCCTGCCTGTGGCGGCGCTCCCGGAAGAATGGGGCGATGAAATCGAAGCCATCACCGCGCGGCCTTTGCCCTTTGCTGGGTTGGTAAGCTCGCGCCCGCTGGTGATGGGTATCCTCAACATCACCCCCGATAGTTTTTCCGATGGTGGCCGGCATTTTGATGCCGGTGCTGCGATTGAAGCGGGCCACGCCATGCTGGAAGCGGGCGCGGATATCCTCGACATTGGCGGTGAATCCACGCGCCCCGGCGCGGAACCCGTTGCACCGGATGAGGAAATCGCCCGCGTCATCCCCGTGGTGCGGGAATTGGCCAAGGCAGCGCCGGTCAGCATTGATACGCGCCATGCGGCGACCATGCAGGCGGCACTCGAAGCTGGTGCTGAAATCATCAATGACGTGACCGCGCTGCGCCACGATCCGGCGGCGGTGGATTTGCTGGCACGCAGCCAAACACCGGTGGTGCTGATGCATATGCCGGGCACCGATCCGCGCGATATGCAGACGAAGGCCGATTACGCCGATGTGGTCTTGGATGTGGCGCGGTTTCTGCGCGACCGAGTGGCGACACTTGAAGCGCTTGGCATTGCGCGCGGGCGGATCGCGATTGATCCCGGCATCGGCTTTGGCAAGACCATGGCGCATAACCTCGCCTTGATCGAAGCCCTGCCGATCCTGGCGCAGATTGGCTGCCCCATCATGCTGGGCGCATCGCGCAAGCGCTTCATCGGCACGCTATCGGGGGTGGAGGCAGCGGAAGATCGCCTGGCGGGCAGCCTGGCGGTGGCGCTTGCTGGCGCGGCGCGGGGTGCGGCGATTTTGCGCGTGCATGATGTGGCGGAAACCATTCAGGCGCTGGCCGTCTGGCAGGCTTGCGCGCATGGCAGCGCGGGGTGATCAATCATGCCCATGAAGCAAATGCATCTTGGCGCTTTCATGCGCCCCGTCAGCATCCACACTGCCTGGTGGCGCCACCCTGACTCAGCGCCGGAGGCGAATTTCAGCCTCAAGCATCTGGTGCAGTGCATCCAAACCCTGGAACGTGGCAAATTCGATGCCTTCTTCATGGCGGATCATCTGGCTGTCTTGAACATGCCGATTGAGGCGCTCAAGCGCAGCGGCACGGTCACGTCCTTTGAGCCCTTCACGCTGTTATCCGCGCTCGCGATGGTGACGGAACGGATCGGGCTGATCGCGACAGCCTCCACCACTTATGACGCGCCCTATCATATTGCGCGGCGCTTTGCCTCGCTTGATCATATCAGCAGCGGGCGCGCGGGGTGGAATATCGTTACCACCTCCAACCCCGATGCGGCGCGCAATTTCGGCATAACGGAACATATGGACCATGCCGAACGCTATGCGCGTGCGCGGGAGTTTCATGATGTGGTCACGGGGCTTTGGGATAGTTTCGCGGAAGATGCCTTCATTCGGGATAAGGAAAGCGGCATCTTCTGGGACCCCGCGCGGATGCATAAGCTGAACCATGAGGGCAAATATCTTTCCATCGCCGGGCCTTTGAACATTGCGCGCCCGGTGCAGGGCTGGCCCGTGATTGTGCAGGCCGGCGCTTCTGATTCCGGGCGGCAATTGGCCGCCGAGGTTGCGGAAATGATCTTTGCCGCCGGCGGCCCCATCGCCGATGCGCGCGCCTATTACGCAGATATCAAATCCCGCGCCGCCCAGGCCGGGCGCGATCCGGCACTGATCAAAATCCTGCCCGGTGCGCTGGTGACGGTGGCGGAAACCGATGAGGCCGCGCGGGAAAAACGCGCGCTGCTGGACAGTTTGGTCCATCCCGATAGCGGCATGGGCGCGCTTTCCATAGCGCTTGGCGTTGATGCGCGTGGCTTTGACCTGGACGCGCCTTTGCCCGACATCCCTGAGACCAATCAAAGCCAAAGCGGGCGCCAACGCGTGCTGGAACGCGCCCGGCGCGACAAGCTGACGGTGCGGCAATTGGCCGTGGCGCTTGGCGGTTATGGCGGGCTTTCCTTCACCGGCAGCGCCAAGACCATCGCCGATGAAATGCAGCACTGGCTGGAAAGCGACGCCTGCGATGGCTTCAACATCATGTTCCCGACCATCCCAGGCGGGGTTGAGGATTTCGTGCGGCTGGTCGTGCCGGAACTGCAAAGCCGGGGGATTTTCCGCAAGGAATATGCGGGGACGACATTGCGGGAGCATTTGGGGCTGCCCAGGCCTGGGAACCAGTTTTTTTGAGTCTGAAACTCTTACAAATCATTGAACAGGTCGAAGGTTTCAAACTACACTCCACCTCCGAACCAAAGGCGATAGGCTTCGCCTGCAAGGGAGACAAACATGCTTCAAAGACGACACCTGCTCGGCGGCGCGGCGGCGCTTCCCTTTGCCTCCATCGGCGCGCCGGCCATCGCCCAGGCACCGCGCGTGCTGCGCTATGTGCCGCACGCCAATCTGCCGAATATTGACCCCTTCACCAATACGGCCTTCGTCGCGCGTGATCATGCCTTCCTGGTCTATGACCAACTCTATGGCATGGATGACAAATTCCAGCCGCGCCCGCAAATGGTCGAAGGCCATGTCGTTGAGAATGACGGCAAGACCTGGCGTTTCACGTTGCGTGAGGGCCTCAAATTCCATGACAATACGCCCGTGCGTGGGCGGGATTGCATCGCCTCCATCCGTCGCTGGGGAAGGCGGGATGCCTTCGGTCAGGTGCTGATGGCGCGTGTTGCCGATATGG
>JBIKXA010000058.1:0-19028 GCA_044356015.1 Roseomonas sp. | reverse complement strand
ATATCGTCAGCCGGCGCGGCCATGCAATCTCAGGCGTCTGCGCGGATCATATAGCCCGCATTGCGCACGGTATGGATCAGGGGAACGTCAAAGCCGCGATCCACCTTTTGCCGCAGGCGGGAGACATGGACATCAATTACATTTGTTTGTGGATCAAAATGATAATCCCAAACCTTCTCAAGCAGCATGGTACGCGTGACCACCTGGCCCGCATGGCGCATCAAATGCTCAAGCAGGCGAAATTCGCGCGGCTGCACCTCAATCCGCTTGCCGCCCCGCATGACAGTGCGTGAGAGCAAATCAACTTCAAGATCCGCCACCGTCAATTTGGTCGCCGGTACTTCCATGGCGGGTCGGCGGGCCAGCGCTTCAATGCGTGCCAGCAATTCGGCAAAGGCAAAGGGCTTGACCAGGTAATCATCGCCGCCGGCCTTGAGGCCTTTGACCCGTTCATCCACCGCACCAAGCGCCGTCAGGAACAACACGGGTGTTTTGTTGCCCTGGCTGCGAAGCGTTTCCACAATGCGCAAGCCGTCAACGCCACCTGGCAGCATGCGATCCAGGATCAGCAGGTCGAAGGGCTCTGAGGCAGCCAAGAAAAGCCCATCGCGCCCATTGGCGACATGCTCAACAATATGGCCGGCCTCTTGCAGGCCCTTTTTCACAAAGCGCGCAACCTCGGCATCATCCTCAACCAGCAGGATTTGCATGACAGGCCAACTCCAACAACAGCAGCGATTCCCGAGCGGACGAAGGCTACGCGGGTTCCTTGAAATACTCAAAAGGGCAGGTTCAACCAGGCCCTGGTCGGCGCCCGACCTGCACGGTAATTTCCATCACGCGCCCTTCCCGCATCAGGGAAAGCCGCACATTCTGCCCCGGCGGAATGGCGGAAATGCCGCGCACCAATTCGCGATTATTGCTGACGCGCGCGCCATCCACCGCAGTGATCACATCGCCCTGGCGCAGCCCGGATCGCGCGGCGGGGCTGCCGCGCTCCACGCCCAGCACCTGCGCGCCACCGCGCGGCAGCCGACCAGGCGCCGCTTCAACATCGCCCACCGAAACCCCAAGCCAGCCGCGTTCAACCCGCCCGCCGCGCAGCAATTGCTCGATCACCGGCCGTGCCAGATCGGATGGCACGGCAAAGCCGATCCCGGCCGAGGCACCGCTGGGCGAGAAGATCAGCGTCGTGATGCCAATCACCTCACCCGCCATATTGAATAGCGGCCCGCCGGAATTGCCCGGATTGATCGGCGCATCGGTCTGGATGAAATCATCAAAGGGCCCAAGCCGGATATCGCGCCCAATGGCCGAAATGATCCCTGACGTTACCGATCCACCAAGCCCGAAGGGATTGCCCGCCGCCAGCACCCATTGCCCGACGCGCATCTGCCGCGAATGACCCAGCGATACCGCCGATAGCGGCCTTCGCGCTTCGATCTTGAGCAAGGCGATATCGGTCAATTCATCAATGCCCATGATGGTCGCCGGATATTCCGACCCATCATGCAACCCAACCAACACATTCGTGGCTTCGCCAAGCACATGCGCGTTGGTCACGATAATGCCGGAAGGTTCAATGATAAAACCTGATCCAGCACCCTGGATGATCGGCCCCCGGCGGCGGGAGGGTTCGCGTTGGTTGCGTTCTCGCGGCTGGCTGCGCCATTCGGGGGGCGTGCCATCGCGCGTCGTGACCTGAATGCTCACCACCGCCGGGATCACGCTTTGCGCGAGATCGGCAAAATCCGGCAGGCCGCGCTGCGCAATGGCGGGCCCACAGGCGCCAAGGGCAGCAGGCAGGAAAAGCGCGGCGCGACGCGAAAGCTTGGGTTCAGGCATGATCATATCACCGCATAAATGCGCCGCTTCCGCCCGCGCTTCAACCTTGCGGCGCGGCGGGGTTTTCCGGCCAGGCATGTTTCGGATAGCGCCCGCGCATTTCCTTGCGCACTTCCGCCCAGCTTCCCGCCCAAAACGCCGCGAGATCTCCGGTA
Organism: Roseomonas sp.; assembly: GCA_044356015.1. Lineage (GTDB taxonomy): Bacteria > Pseudomonadota > Alphaproteobacteria > Acetobacterales > Acetobacteraceae > Neoroseomonas. The sequence continues at coordinate 17,028 of JBIKXA010000058.1, read as the reverse complement.
ATGGCAATGGGTCGCCCGGCGGGCGAAAGCAACGCCACCTGCAAAGGCACACGCCCGGCAGCGAGCAAGGGCAATCCCGGCAAACCGAATAAATGCTGCGCGCGGGCTTCCAGCGTTGGCACGTCACGCGCGTAGTCAATCGCCGCACTCCGCCCCGCCGGCAGCGCCAGCCTTGCGGGCAAAGCCTGATCCAGTGCGCGGCGCGCTTCCCAGGACAAAAGGCCCAGCAGCATCTGCACCAGATCAAGCCCCGCCAATTCCTGCAAGCGCGTGAGACCCGAGAGATGCGGCGCCAGCCATTCCTGCACGCTTGTTATCAAAACCTCGTCAGCCAGATCAGGCCAGGCTTCGCCTTCCACGCGGCGCATCCAGCCAATGCGTGCGCGGGTCTGCTGCGCCGCTTCATTCCAGGGCAGATCGCGCAAGCCGCGCGCTGCCACGGCTTCAGCAAGGGCAGCCGCCATCGCCGCCGGGTCCGCTTGCGGCAGCGGCGATTCTTCCAGGACCAGCGGCCCGAAGCGGAGCCGCCGCCGCGCCAGCACCGCGCCGGTCCGCGCATCAAACGCCGCCCCTTCTTCGCGATGCAGCCTTTCGGGAAAGCGGGCTTCCAGCACGGCGCGTTCAATGGGGGCTGCCATGCGGATGCGCGCCTCGGTCCCTGCGATTTCAAGGTCCGCCACGGCCAGCAAAGGCGCCTTGGCCAAGGGATCAATGCCGGTGATGCGCGCCCCTTGGCCCGAGGCCAAACGAAACGCACCATCCATGGTCCCACGCTTGGCCGCGATGCGATCAGGGAAGCCTGCCGCCAGCAGCGCCCCGGCATCGCCATCGGCGGCCACACCATTGCCAATGCCAAGCCGGCGCCGATGCAGGCCAGCAGCACGGCGAATGCGCTGCACCGCGCCACGATCCGCCGCCGCGTGATCAGCCCCCGCGAGCAGATCAAGGCGCAAGCCGATATCCGCGGGCGCTTCCCGCCCGCGCAAGGGATCGCGTTCTTCCAAAAGCGCGGCGAGTTCGGCGGCGAGAGCTTTCTCCGCATTGCCCTCCGCCGCCAGCATCATGCGCGCCAGCCTGGGGTGCGTGCCCATGCGCGCCATGCGCCGACCGACCTCGGTAATGCGCCCTGCTTCATCCAGCGCATCCAAATCCCCGAGCAGCGCGCGCGCGGCGGCCATTGTCCCGGCTGGCGGCGCATCCAGAAAGGCCAAAGCGCTGGGTTCCGCCCCCCAGGCCGCGCAATCCAAGGCGAGGCCCGAAAGCTCCGCTTCCAGAATCTCAGGCCGATCCGCTTGCGGCAGGCCGCGATGCAAGGCTTCCGTCCAAAGCCGTATCGCGACACCCGGCGCGGTGCGCCCCGCGCGGCCCGCGCGTTGTTCTGCTGCCGCCTTGCCGATGCGCAAGGTCACGAGCCGCGAAAGCCCGCTTGCGGCATCCAAACGCGGCGCACGGCGATAGCCGCCATCCACCACAATTCGCACGCCAGGCACCGTCAGCGATGTTTCGGCAATCGAGGTCGCCAGCACCACCTTGCGCTGCCCATCCGGCGCAGGGTTCAGGGCGCGGTCCTGTTCTGCGGGCGGCAATTCACCATGCAGCGGCAGCACCAGCGCATCAAGCCCGCCCAAGCGTTCAGCGGTGCGGCGAATCTCGCCCCAGCCCGGCAGAAAGGCCAGCACATCGCCGGGGTGGGAGGCCAGCGCCTCCCGAATCGCACTCGCCATGGCTTCGGGCAAATCGCGCGGGTCGCGCAAATCCCGCGCGCGGTGGCGGATTTCTACCGGATAGGCACGGCCCAGGCTTTCAATCACCGGCGCCGCTTGGCCCGCTTCCGCCATCAGCCCGGCAAAGCTCGCGCCGTCCAAAGTGGCGGACATGGCAAGCAGGCGGAGTTCGGGGCGGAGAGCGCGTTGCAGATCAAGGGCGAGCGCCAGCGCCAGATCGGTATCAAGGTTTCGTTCATGCGCTTCATCGAAAAGAATCGCGACGACCCCTTCCAGGCCGGGATCGGTTTGCAGGCGCCGCACCAGCAGGCCTTCGGTGACAACCTCAACCCGTGTGCGGTCGGAAAATTGGCGGTCCAAGCGCGTTGCAAGGCCGATGGTGCCGCCGGGCTGGTCTTCACCGATCAGAGACGCCATGCGGCGCGCGGCGGCGCGCGCGGCAACGCGGCGCGGTTCCAGCACCAGAATGCGCCCTTCTTTCGCCCAGGCTTCTTCCATCAGCGCCAGCGGCACAAGCGTGGTCTTGCCCGCGCCGGGGGGTGCGATCAATACGGCATTGGAAGACGCACTCAGCGCGGCGCGCAGCGCCGGCAGCGCCTCGGAAACGGGTAATTCAGGCAGCATGGGTGGGGAGGATGATCCGGAACCACCCCCATGTGACGCGCCGGCGGCGCGCAATCAAGCGGCTTCAGTCAGCGCGGCCCCGGACCTGGGCGCGGCGGCATGGGACCAGGCCCCGGCCCCGGTGTGAAATTCGGCGGATTGACCCAAACCCCGCCAATCGGTGGTGCATAGCCCGGCTGCTGCACAATATTGGGATCGGGCGGGCAATTCGGGCGATTGATGCCGCAATCCCAGGCGAAGCGATCGGGCCGCCCTGTCATGCTGCCGCCCCGCGTGAAGCGGCAGACACATTGCTTGCCGGCCATGCAGGCCAATTGCCCTTCGCGCGCTTCAATGCATTGCGGCGGTTCCTGCGCCGCCAAAGGCAGGGAGAAAAGCAGGAAAGCAGCCAGGAGGATTTTGCGCATGCTGGAACCTCACCGGTAAAGATTAACCAATTCCTAACGCGCCGAACCTATTCTCATTTCCAGGCTTGCACCAAGCCCCTTTCGCGCCCCTTTATGGGGCATGCGCTTCCTCGCCATCCTGCTTGCCCTGCTGATCCTGCCCTGGCTGCCGGCGCGTGCGTTGGAAAGCGCGGCGCAGGAAAGCCCGCGGGCGCGCGTGACATTGGTTGCGGATCATCTCGCCATTGCGCCAGGGCAGGTGTTTCAGCTTGGCCTGCGAATTCGCCTCGCGCCGCGCTGGCATAGCTATTGGCGCCATGCCGGGGATGCCGGGGCGCCCACGGAAATCACGCTGACCCTGCCGGAGGGCGCCCAAGCTGGCCCCATCGCCTGGCCCACGCCGCAAGCGATCCCCTTCGGCCCGCTGATGAGCTTCGGCTATTACGGGGAAGTCGTGCTGCCCCTGCGGATCACCCCGCCGGCGGGGCTCCGCGCCGGTGAGGTGTTCTCCATCTCGGCAGAGGCGACCTGGCTTGTTTGCGATGATGTTTGCATTCCGGAGGAAGGCAGCTTCAAGCTCGATCTTCCGGTGGCGGCTGAGGCGCAGGCCAATCCTGATCTGGCGCCGCTTTTCAGCGCCGCTGCCGCTGCCCTGCCGCGACCCTCCCCCTGGCAGGCCAGCGCCAGCATCGCGGGCGATGCGCTGCGGCTGCGCCTGACGGGGCCGGGGCTTGGGCGGGAGAGCCTCAAGGAAGCGCTCTTCATTCCGGGCCAAGGCGGGCTTTTGGATCATCCCGCGCCGCAAAGCCTGACCCAAGGGCCGGATTGGCTGGAATTAACCCTGAAACGCGCCGAAAGGCCCGAGAACCTGACCACCCTGGAAGGCGTGCTGCTGATCACCGATCAGGGCGGGCGGCGGCTTGGCTATGAAATCGCAATACCCCTGCTGCCGGGCTCGGGTTTCTTGCCGCTGTGGCAGGCGCTGGTTTTCGCGCTTATCGGCGGGGTTATCCTGAACCTGATGCCCTGCGTTTTCCCAGTCCTCGCCATGAAGGCCATGGCCTTGGCGCGGCTCGGCGGCGCGGCGCGGGGTGCGGTGCGGCTGGAAGCAGCGGCCTATACCGCCGGGGCGGTGGTGAGTTTCGCGGCTTTGGCCGGGCTTTTGCTGGCACTCCGCAGTGCCGGGATGGCGCTGGGCTGGGGGTTCCAATTCACCTCACCCGTGTTTGTGCTGGCGATTGCCTGGCTGATGCTGGCCGTCGGGCTGAACCTTTCGGGCGTTTTTGCGCTGGGTGGGCCCATCGGGGCGGGTGGGCATCTCGCGGCACGTGGCGGGTTCCTGGGCAGTTTTGCCACCGGCGCCCTGGCCGTGCTGGTGGCCAGCCCCTGCACCGCCCCTTTCATGGCGGCGGCGATTGGCGCGGCCTTGGTCATGCCGGCGCCGGCGACCATCGCGGTTTTTGTCGCCCTTGGCCTTGGGTTGGCGGCGCCGACCCTGATCCTCGCGCTGGCGCCGGGCCTGGCCCGTAAGCTGCCCCGACCCGGCCCCTGGATGGAAAGGCTGAAGCACATCATGGCCTGGCCCATGTATGGCGCGGCACTTTGGCTGGTTTGGGTGCTTTGGGCGCAAAGCGGTTGGCCCGGCGTGGCGGTGGCGCTCGCGGGCGGGCTCGGCCTCGCTCTTGGCGCCTGGGTGCTGGGGCGGGCGCAGCGGGATGGCCGGCGCGGCGCCCAGCTTGGCGCGGTGCTTGGCGCGCTTGCCCTGCTGATCGCACTGCCCTTTGGGCTGACTGCCGCGCCGCCCCCGCCCGCCGCCACCGAGACCGCCGAAAGCTGGAACTCCGCGCGGGTTGAGGCGCTGCGCGCCGAGGGCAAGGGCGTGTTCCTCAATGTCACCGCCGCCTGGTGCATCACCTGCCAGGTGAATGAACGCATCGCGCTGAGGCGGGAGGCCGTGCAGGCGGCCATGGCGGCGCGCGGCATTGTCTATCTGAAGGCGGATTGGACGCGCGGCGATCCCGCCATCGCCGCCTTGCTCCGCGCCCATGGCCGGGAAGGCGTGCCGCTTTATCTGTTCTGGCCGCCGGGCGGGGGGGAGGCCGTGATCCTGCCCGAAGTGCTGACCGAAGCCATGGTGCTGCGGCAAATCGGCGCGCCTTAGGATTAAAGCTTGACGCCCCCCTGGGGCGGCGCGGTATTTGTTCTGCATCGGCATAAAGACCGACCCCCCGGCGCCCATGCGCTGGCGCAAAGATGAGGCTGGCTTGGCGCTGTTAACGCGTATCCGCGTGAAGCCAGATTTCCGGCTCTGCGCCCCGAGGGTCTTGCCATGCCGACTGCCACAACCGCCGCCGATACCAAGGCCATGCCGGATTTCCTCCGGCTGGTGGGCGCTGATCTTTGGGCGGAGCGGCTTGCGGATTTGGGGCGCCGTGCCCAGGCCAGCGCCTTTCAGGGCCGCGCCACGCAGCATCGGCATGCCTTGGAATTCGCCCTCGCGCGCGCCGCGCGCGGCACGGCGCAGGGCAGCGCGGAACGCCGCGCGCTGGGCTTCGCGGCGGAAGCGGTGCGCCTGGCCAATGGCCTGCCGGAAACACGGCGAGAGAAGCTGCGCGTCGCCATCACGGAAGGGCTTTCCGGTGAGGCAACCTTGATCCCGCTATTTCATCTGCTGCGCTCAGCCGCGCTTTATCGCGCGCAGGGTTTTGAAGTGCGCTTTTCTGGCCTTGCGGAAGACAGCGCGCATGATCTGACCATCAGCCGTGGCGGTGCGGTGGCGGAAGTGGTGTGTGAGACGCTGTCGGCCGAGGAAGGCCGGCCCGTGCAGCGCGGGCATTGGTATGCGCTGATGGATAGCGTCAATCCCGAATTGCAAACCTGGCTGGCCGCGCATCCCGGCCGTTATGTGCTGCGCATGACGCTGCCCGATGGGCTTGCCGGCCCGGACAAGGCCGCGGAATTGCAGCGCCGCATCATGGCCATGCTGGCGGCTGAGCGGCGCCAGGATAGCAGCGCCGATGCGGTGCTGAAGCTTGACCCGCTGGTGCTGGCCGGCGCGCAAGCTGATCCGCTTCCTGGGCGGCTGCGTCAGCAATTTGGGCCAGAGGCGCATTTGGCTGTGACGGGCGACCCCGCCGGCGGTTCGGTATTCGTGCTGGCCGCGCGCGCCGGTCAGGAAAACAGCATTTCAGATGCGGTCGCCGCGCGCATGGCGGGTGCGGCGGCAGCGCGGCTATCGGGGGCGAAACCCGGCATTGTTTCGGTTTTCATTGAGGATATGGACCGCGCCGAATGGCGTGGCTTGCGCGATGATTTGGCGCTGGAAGGCGCGGTGCGGCGCTTTCTGGCCGGCCACGCCGCGCGGCGCGTGGTGGCGGCGGCCTGTTCTTCCCGCGCCGAGCTTTTCGGCCTGGCACCACCTGATGCCGTGCCGGGCGGGGAGCTGCGTTTCCGCAACCCCGCCCACCCAGCGGCGAAATCCATGGCGCTGGCGCCGGCGATACTTTCTACGGGGGCGTGAAGGCGCTCAGCGCCCCGTAAATTGCGGGGCGCGCTTGTTCAGGAAGGCGCTGACCCCTTCCTGGAAATCCGCGCTGGTGAAGCACATGGTCACCAGATCATCACCCTCAACCTCGCTCGTTGCCTTGCGCAAGCGGCGGATCGCTTCCTTGGTGGCGCGGAGCGTGAGCGGCGCAAGGCCCGAGATATTGGTCGCCAATTCCATCGCGCGATTGACCACATCATCAGGTGTTTCCAGCATTTCGGAAATGAGACCGATATGCTTCGCCTCATCGGCGGAAAACAGCCGCGCGGTCATGATCATTTCCGTCACCGCGGCAGGGCCCACCAGCGCATAGAAGCGCGCGAAATTATGCATGTTGAGGATATTGCCAAGCGTCTTCGCAATCGGCAGGCCGAAGCGTGCGCCCTTATCGGCAATGCGGATATCGCAGCAGCCGGCAATGCCAAGCCCGCCACCGGTGCAAGCACCCGTAATGGCCGCAATCACGGGCTTGGTGCAGCGTTCAAGCGCACCCAGCACCTTATCAATGCGCGCTTCGTAATTCAGCGCATCCTCGGCGGTGCGGAATTCGCGGAATTGGGAAATATCAGTGCCGGACGCGAAAGCCTTGCCGCCCGCGCCCATAATCACCCAGACCCTGATCGCGGGATCGGCGCTGATCTCATCGGCCAATTCCGCGAGCCGCGCATACATGGCGAAGGTCATGGCATTGCGTGCCTGCGGGCGGTTGAAGGTGGTCCAGGCAATGCCGCCTTCGCGGATTTCGTGCAGCAGATCTTCGCTCATGGTCATATCCTCAGGGTTTGATGGGCGCATGGGTAGCGCGCGGCGCGGGCGCGTCAACCCGGTCTCTTGCCCGGGGGCGGCGGCAATGCCAACAAGGCACCGAATTTTCCTGGAGACCCTGCCATGATGCCGCTTTCCCGCTTCACCGTGCTTGACCTCACGCGCGTTCGTTCCGGCCCCACCTGCGTGCGCCAATTGGCCGATTGGGGGGCGAATGTGATCAAGGTGGAAGCCACCGATGAGGTGGATACGGGGAAGGGCCTGGGCGGGGAACGCCATGGGCCGGATTTCCAGAATACCCATCGCAACAAGCGCGGCATGACGCTCAATTTGAAATCGCCCGAGGGCCTGGCCGCCTTTCGCCGCATGGTCGCCAAGGCCGATGTTGTGGTGGAAAATTACCGCCCGGATGTGAAGGAAAGGCTTGGCATTGATTTCGCCGCGCTGTCGGCAGTGAACCCGCGCATTGTGCTGGGTTCGATTTCCGGCTTTGGCCAGGATGGGCCCTATGCCAAGCGTCCCGGCTTTGACCAGATCGCGCAGGGCATGGGCGGCATCATGAGTGTGACGGGTCTGCCCGGCCAAGGCCCGGTGCGCGCCGGCATTCCGGTGGCGGATTTGACCGCGGGGCTTTACACCGCAATCGGCATTCTGGTGGCGCTGTTGGAGCGTGAAGTCACCGGCAAGGGCCGCTGGGTGCATACCAGCCTTTTGGAAGCCATGATTGCCATGATGGATTTCCAGGCGACCCGCTGGACCATGAAGGGCGATATCCCCGGCCAGGCCGGCAATGACCACCCGACGACCACGCCGACCGGCCTGTTCCGCACCAAGGATGGGCTGATGAACCTGGCCGGCGGCGGGCAGCAAATGTGGGATCGGATTGTGGCGACCCTTGGCATCGAGGAAGAAGCCAAGGACCCCGCCTTCGCCACCGACAAGTCGCGCCACGCCAATCGCGACAAGACCAATGCGCTGCTGCAATCGCGCCTGATTGAAAAGACCACCGCCGAATGGGTGGAAGGGTTGAACAAGGCCGGCGTGCCGAGTGGGCCGGTCTATTCCATGGATCAGGTTTTCGCCGATACGCAGGTGAAGCACCTTGGCATGGCGATGCCGGTGGCCCATCCGGCGCTTGGCGACATCGCTTTGGTGCGCGCGCCGATGCAGATTGCCGGCGTTGCCTGCGCGCGCACCCCAACCCCGGAACGCGGTGAGCATACCGATCAGGTTTTGGGCGAGTTCGGCTTCAGCGCCGATGAAATCGCCGCACTCCGCGCCGCGCGCGCGATTTGATGCGGCGCTGCTGACTTGACCGCCAAGCCCCCGGCGCCCATTCCGGGGGCTTGAAGACCGATCTTTCCATCCTGCCGCTACTCGCTTTGGCCGCTTTCGCGACCGGGGGCGGGATTCGCATGCTTGACCCGCTGCTGCCTTTGCTCGCTTCGGATTTCGGTGTGACGGTGGCGGGTGCCGCGCCGGTGCTGGCGGGGTTTTCCATTGCCTATGGCGCGGGGCAATTGGTGATCGGGCCGCTTGGCGATCGTTACGGCAAGCTGCGCGTCGCCTGGGTGGCGCTGCTGCTTTATGGCTTCGGCTTAGCCGCTTGCACGCTGGCCTGGGATCTTTCGGCCATGGTGGCGCTGCGGACGCTGACGGGGCTGCTGGCCGGCGCCGTCATCCCGCTGGCGCTGGCCTGGATTGGCGATGCGGTGCCCTATGCCGAGAGGCAAGCGACCATTGGCCGCTTCCTGACCGGCATGGTGATGGCGCAGCTTTTGGTCGGGCCGCTTTCCGGGGTGCTGGCGGAATTGGCCGGCTGGCGCGCTTCCTTCCTGGTGCTGGCTTTGTTGGCGCTGGTGGTTGCGGTCCTGCTTGGACGGCGGCTGGGGTCAGACTTGTTCCGGTTGGAATCATCCGAGGCCGGGCTTAGCTTCCGCGCGAGTTTTCGGCCCTATCTGACGCTGCTTTCCCGCCCCGCCGGGCAAAGGCTGATGGTGGCTGCCTTCATTGACGGCGCGGTGTTGTTTGGCGGCGCCTTTCCGCTGACGGGGTCTTTGCTGATTGAACGCTTCGGCTATTCGCCGGCCATGGCGGGGCTGGTGGTGGCGGGCTTCGGGCTTGGCGCATTCACCTATACGCGGCTTGCGAAAACCCTGGTGGCGCGGTTTGGCGAGACGCGCTTGCTCACCTTGGGCGGCGTGCTGCTGGCGCTGGGTTTAGCGGGCACCGGCTTCGCACCAAATGGTTTGGTGGTGGCGGCGATGCAGTTTTGGCTTGGCCTTGCCTTCTACATGCTGCATGGCGTCTTGCAGGCCCGCGCGACGGAAGCCTTGCCCGAAGCGCGCGGCACCGCGGTTGCCGCCTTCGCCATGGCGTTGTTCTTTGGCCAAAGCATGGGCGCCTTGGTGTTTGGTTCCATCCTGCATATGGCGGGTTATGCGGCGGTATTTGTTGTGGCAGCGATTGCGACGCTTGGTTTGATGGCCTGGAGCAGACGGCTGCTCAGTTTTTGATCCTGAACGATTGAAGCAAAAAAGGGGCGGTCTGGGACCGCCCCTTTCCTTCAGAAAGCTTCACGATAACGCGCGTGATTCACCGCAAATCCACCGTCGTCAGATCTTGGAACCAGGATTGCGCCGAGGTGAAGCCCGTGACACGCCGGCTCATGGCGCGAGGGTTCAAATCATGCACAATCCAAAGCCAAGGCGCGCTATCCACCAGCCTTTCATGCGCTGTGCGAAGCAAGGCCTGGATACGCGCCGGATCGGTCGCGGTTTCCAATTCCTGGAAGGCAGCATCAAAGGCATCATCCTTCCAATGTCCGGAATTGGACCCGCGCGGGGAGAAATTGGCGGATAGGAACCAACGCGCCATTTGCGATGGGTCTGAGGACACCAGGCTTGTATTGGTGGCATCCGCGCCCAGCCATTGCGGCTGATCCGGCGCCACACGCTGCGCCCCAAGCAGCGTATTCCATTCCACAACTTCGAAGGTTACCTCCACGCCGCAATTTTCCTTGAGCGATTGCTGCATGAATTCATTCATCGGCAGCGGCAGCATCTGCCCGGAACCGGATGAGGAAATGGCGATCTTCAAGCGCAGCGGGCGCTGCGCATTATAGCCTGCTTCCGCGAGTAAGGCGCGGCCGCGTGCCGGGTCCAGCCTATAGCGATGCGTCGGATTGCCAAAATTCGGATCATTTGCCTTGAAGAAGCCCACGGATGGTTCGGCGATGCCATTCAGCAATTGCACCATGCCGCCGCGGTCAAAGCAGTAATTCAGGCCTTGGCGGACGCGAATATCAGCCACAGGACTGCCGGCGCGCCCAGCGGCAAAGACCCAGGGCCAGACATGCGGGTAGGAATTGGTGACGATATTGAAGCCCGCCTGTCGCAAGGATTGCAGTGCATCGGGTGGCGGCACTTCAACCCAATCCACTTGGCCGGAACGCAGCGCGGCAAGCCGTGTATTTGCCTCCGGCATCGGCAGCAGGATGATGCGATCAAGCTTTGGGCGCCGCGCCTCGTCCCAATAATTCGCATTGCGGGTCAATTCCGCTGATTGGCGCGGCACGAAGCGTGAAAGCCGGAAGGGGCCCGTGCCGGCTGGCGGCAGCGCTGCCACACGCGCCCAATCCCGCCCACCTTGCTCGAAGGAATTGGGCGAGGTCATCAGCACATAGACGATCAGATAGGGCCAATAGGAAACCGGGCGCGTGGTAGTGGTCTCGAACGTGAAATCATCAACTTTGCGATAGGATTCCAGCACTGGGATGCGCCCGCGCGTGATAGCGCTACCGGTCGGATCGAATTGCGGGCTGTCATTCTTGAAAAATCGGTCGAAATTCCACAGCACAGCATCGGCGTTGAAGGGCGTGCCGTCATGGAAGGTGACATTACGGCGCAGCGTGAAGCGCCAAACGCGCGGATTGGCCGGATCCTGGGTCCAGGATTCAGCAAGCCCAGGGCGCAGCCCCGCTACCTGATCTGCACGGGATAAATCCCAGGCGGTGAGCGCTTCAAAGGCAGTGTAGCCCAGAAAGCGCATGCCTTCGAAGCCATTATTGGGCATGCCCGAAGTGGTTGGCACATCAGCGGCTGTCATGCCTATGCGCAGCGTCTTTTGCTGCTGCTGCGCTTCAGCGCCCGCCATACCCATGGACATAAGGGCAGCGGATAGCGCGGCGCCCCAAAGGCGGTTCTTCCAATTCATCTTCTGTCTCCCGTCAGCGGCAGCGCGGGGGCGATGCCTTGCGGGAGGCCTAGCAATTATCAGGCCGAGGCCGAGCCCCGACTATTCAACCTTGATATTCTGGCTGCGGATAAGATCACCCCACATGATCAATTCTTCGGCAAGGGTGCGCGCCAAAACCTCAGGCCCGCCGACCTCAAGCACCACGCCCTGTTCGCCCATGCGCCTGATCAGGTCAGGATCCCGCGTCGCCACCGCCAGGGCTTGCGCGGCGCGCGTGACGATGGGCGCGGGCAGGCCGGCAGGGCCGAATAGCCCCTGCCAGAAGACACCATTGAAGCCCGGCAGCGCATCGGCCACGGGCGGCAAATCGGGCAGCAGCGCCACGCGATCCTTGGATGATATCGCCAAGGCGCGCGTTGCCCCTTCACGCACGGCAGGCAAGGCTTCCTGCACCGCGCTGAACATGGCCTGTACGCGATTTTGCCTGAGGTCAATCAAGGCCGCCGCACCGCCGCGATAGGGCACATGCACCACATCAATCCCGGCGCGCGCGCGGAACAATTCCAGACAAAGATGATTGACCGCGCCGGTGCCTGAGGAGCTGAAATTCACGCGGCCCGGATTTGCCTTGGCATAGGCGATCAGTTCCGCCGTGCTGCGTACCGGCAGAGATGGATGCACATGCAGGATAAAGGCAGTGCGGAACACGGTGCCAATCGGCGTCAATGCCGCTTGAGGGTCACGCGGTTGCAGATTGGGTTGCAGTGCCGGGTTGATCGCAAGCGTCGATGTGCCCATCAACAGCGTATAGCCATCAGGGCGCGCCTGGGCTGCGGCGTTATTGGCCACCGCCGTTGCGGCACCGGGCCGATTATCCACCACGACTGTCTGGCCCAATTCGCGGCTCATTCGTTCCGCTATGCCACGCGCGGCAAAATCCGTGACCCCGCCCGGCGGATAGCCGAGCAGCACGGAAACACTCCGGCTTGGCCAGGTTTCCTGGGCGCCTAATGCGCGCGGCAGGGCCGGCGTGGCAAGGGTTGCGGCAAGTAGGGCGCGTCTTTTCATACGGAACCTCCCGATCATACTGCGCAAGCTGCTTCAGCCGACACCGAGGATCAAGTCTCAGCCGCCATCACGCCCTAATGGGTCACGCGCCGATCAGGCTTCCAAGCCTGCGAGGCGTCGTTCGCGCGCGGAAATAAAATTGAAGCCAATCGAACGAAAGGGCTCGGGCGCTACCCAATTGGCCAGCCCCCAAGTGGCGCGCACTTCATCTTGTGTGCATCGCCCCACAACCAATTCAGCCAGACGTTTGCCGAGAATACTGCCCTTCACAATGCCAGCGCCATTGCAACCGGCTGAGGTGTAAAGCCCTTCTTCCACCTGACCCCACCATGGCGCACCATTCATGGTAAGCGCCGTGGTGCCACCCCACACCTGGCCCAAACCGATATGGGAAAGCCCCGGATAGCGCCGATGAAAGCAGGATAGCAGGGTTTCGCGCACGCGCGGCGCAGGCACTGGCCGTTCATGCGCATACATGGACCGCACCAGCAGCCGATCCGGCCCAAAGCGCCGAACGGTTGTTCCCAAACGATGCGAAGGCAGCAAGCCCCAAACCGGCATGCTGCCTAGTTGAAGCGCGTCCTTGGCGTTTAAGGGTTCAGAGAGTGCGGCATAGGTGTACATGGTCACCAGCCGATCCCGCAGGCGTCCAAAATGCCGGATGGCGGCATTGGTTGCCATGATCACCGATGGCGCGGTGATGCGCGCTGAAGGTGTTTCCAGATACCATTTGCCCTGATGCTGCATTGAAAGCAGCGGTGAGTTTTCATGCAGCGTGACATTGGCGGGCAGGGTTGCAGCGAGACCCCGGATCAGCGCCGCTGGGTCAAGCAAAAATCCATCTTCCGTGTAAAGCGCGCAGTGATAATAGCTGGTGCCGATGCGTTCCTGCAGCGTGCCGCGATCCCAGACCTCATGCGGCAAGCCAGCCGCCTTCACCGCCGCTTCCAGAGCCCGCACCTGCTTTGCCCCGAGATCGGTGGCCGCCGCCTTGATGCGGCCAGAGCGTTGCAGCCCGCAATCAATACCGTGTTCTTCGATGGGCGCCATCAGCCAAGCCCAGCCTTCTTCGGTGAAGCGATTAAGCGCTTCGGCATGTTGAAGGAGAGCGGCGCTGGGGCCGGCGGGCAGGTCACGCGGGCTGGCGAAGCCTGAATTGCGACCGGAAGAGCCTTCGCCAACCTCCGTCGCCTCGATCACGGTAATCCGCGCCTGAGGCTGAAGCTCTGCCAGCCGACGCGCCGCGGCAAGCCCGGTATAGCCGGCACCAACAACAATATGATCCGCGGTGATGTCGCCCTGCGCCTCGGCGCGGGCGGCGCGTTGCGGCAATAGGGCATTAAAGCCCGAGCGGTCAGTATAGGCCGGGAAAGTTGTGCGCTTCATGGCGATGTTCCTAGGGCTCGCTTTGTCAATGCGCAATTGCGTGGAACCCTGGCGGTTTGATGGGTGACGGTAGCGCCCAAAACATTCTAGCCTTCAGTCATGGGGAAACCATCACGGATATGAGCGAGGCTGCGCCACAGGGCGGCATTTTCAGCATCAGCGGGCGGCAATGGCTGATCCTGCTGATGGTGCAATTGGCCAATCTGCTGTTCGGCATGACCATTACGCTGGCGAATCTGGTGCTGCCGGATATGCGGGGCGCGCTTTCGGCGACACAGGATGAAATCTCCTGGGTCATCACGCTCAATCTGGTGGCGACCGCGGTCGCAACGCCCGTGACAGGTTGGCTCGCGAGCCGTCTTGGTTGGCGTAATCTGATGTTTGGCACGGTGACTGGTTTCACCATCTGTTCATTGCTGTGTGGCCTGGCGACCAGCCTGGATATGCTGATCCTGGCACGCATCGGACAGGGCGCCTTTGGTGCGCCGATCATGCCCATGGGGCAGGCAATTTTGCTTGCGTCCTTTCCGAAGCATTTGCAACCGACCGCGATTGTGATCTGGGGCGTTGGCGCCGTTTTTGGCCCGGTTCTGGGCCCCATTTTGGGCGCCATGGCGACCGAGGCCTGGAATTGGCGCGCGGCGTTTTTCATGATTGTGCCACCGGGTATCGCAACCCTGGTTTGCATCTGGTTTGCGCTGTCTGATCGCACCGAACGCCAGCCGATTTCTTTCGACTGGACCGGCTTTCTGGCACTATCTGTTGCGATCATCTGCATCCAGTTGATCCTGGATCGTGGCCAAAGGCTCGATTGGTTTGAAGCGCCGGAAATGATTGCTTGCGCCGTGATTGGCGCCATCAGCTTCTATATTTTTATCGCGCATTGCCTGACCGCGTCCGCGCCCTTCCTCAATCCCAGGCTTTTCCTTGATCGGAACTTTGCCATTGGTACGGCGATTGCCTTTGTCATGGGGATGTTGGCCTTCACCAGCCTCACACTTTTCCCGACCATGCTGCATGATCTGCGCGGCTATCCTGATAGTGCCGTGAGTATCCTGATCGCGGCGCGCGGCATGGGGAATTGGGTGGCGTTTCTTGTGGTGGTGCAGCTGACGCGCTGGGCGCCGCGTTTCACCATTGGGCTTGGGCTGTTCTTTCAGGCGCTATCGGGATTCTGGATGGCGCAATTCGACATCAATGTGACCGAAGCGCAGATTTTCTGGTCGCATCTGTTGCAAGGTTTTGGTCAATCCATCGCCTTCACGCCCATGACCGTGATGGCGTTTTCCACCCTGCCGGCGCATCAGGTGACGGAAGGCTCGGCGATTTTCACACTGATGCGCAATTTTGGATCAAGCCTGTTCGTTTCCATCGCGGTGATGATGCTGATCAGATCCAGCGGCGAGAACTATGCGCGGCTCGGCGAATTCGTCACCCCCTACAATAAGCTGCTGACGCTGCCGAATTTCCCGGCAAGTTGGGATCTTGAAAGCGCATCCGGCCTGTTCCGACTGGCGGGTGAAATCCAGCGCCAGGCGGCGATGATCGGCTATGTGAATGCCTTCTACCTGATGGCGGCAACAGCGGCAGTCAGCGTGCCGCTGGCCTTCTTCATGCAAAAATCGAAGCGGCTGGCTTAGCTTTTCCCGGCATAGGATTTTGCCATGCCGTCCGCCGGATCAGCCTGCGGGCCATAAGGCATGATGGGGTAGCGCAAGCCTGCCTTGGATAGCCCAAGCAGGCCTTCCACGGCGCGGGCCAAATCCTCGGGCGGGCAGGCCATCAGCATTTCATCATCGGCAACCCCGCCATAGCGGCGCTCCGCATAGCAGGGGATGGAAAGGCAGACGGTGCGGTCACGCAAGGCGCGGCCCCAGGAATCGGCGCAGGCGCTTTCCCCGGTGATGGAAAAATCATAGCGCTTGTAATTCTTCCATTGCAGCCCGTTGATGAACAGGATCATTTGCGCGGGATTGGCGTAGAACAGGCAGATATCCGGCGGATCAAGCCGCGCCGACCGCAAGGGGGAGACCACCAGCCCCCTATAGCGCGCCGGCACGCGCGGCATTTGCGCCTGATGCAGCCGCCCGGCTTCCTGATTTTCAAACCACACGCCTTCGAATTTGCGGCCCGAGAGATAAAGCTCGGAGGGTTCATTCAACCCAATCACCCCGCCGCAATTGCTGAAGCCCGGCACGTTTTCTTCCGTGATGCCCATGGTGAAGCCCGCGATGCGCGCCTGTGTCACCAATTGGCAGGTGGAGAATTTCTTACCCTCCGTTGGGCGACGCAGCCCAGGGATTTTCGCCATTTCCTCGGCGTCATCGAACAGCTTCATGCCGAAGGGAAAGGTGCGAATGCGCAGCAATTCGGTCAATTGCCGCGCCAATTCGGCAATGGCCTTGGCATCGAGCGCAGGTTTTTCGGCGGTGGGCAGGGCATCGGGCATGGTTGGTTCCTCCGGCCCCATCATGGCCTCTGTTGCGGCGCCGCGCCATGCCCCCGCCCGGCGACCAAAGGGAAGGAATAAAGCCGTTCCTCGCCGAGCAGAAAGGCGCGCCCTCCCTGCGGGAAAAGCCTGGCAATGGCGGGATCGGTCACGCATAGCCCGCCGGTGAAGGCGCCAAAGGCCGGCATCACCACGCGGCGCGGATTGGCCACAAAACAGGGGCGGGAAATGCCACCCGCACGCGTCGGTGCTGTCGCCTTCGGATGTAGATGGCCGGCGATTTCCGGTGGCGCCTGGCGCGAAAAGGGGCTTGGGATATGGCGAAAGGTGATCGGCCCCTGGTGCCATTCGGCAAAGGCCTCACCGGGCAGATCACAAGGCGGTGCGGGATCGTGATTGCCGAGCACCCAGATGGGCTCAAGCCCCTGCAAAAGTTGCAGCAGCGCCGCCCGATCCGCGGGTGAGAGCCGCGCGGCACCCTCCGCATCATGGAAACTATCGCCCAGAAACACCAAGCGCTTCGGGCCATAGCGCCGGATCAGCAGCGCCAACCGTGCGAGGGTTTCGCGCGTGTCATAAGGCGGCAGGAAATAGCCGACACGCGCAAAGGCGCTGGCCTTTTCCAGATGCAAATCCGCAACGCACAGCAGTTTCTGCGCCGGCCAGTGCAAAACCCCGGCGGGGTCCAGCATGACGCGTTCTGCGCCCAGATGCAGCGGCGCGGCATTCATGAGGCGCGCCTTGGGGCTGAACGGATAAAGCGCGATTTCCGGCCGCGCTGTTCCGCGCCACGCCGCGCTGATGTGCCGCGCGTCGCGATGCCATCGGTCATCTCGGCGAGGGTTTCAGCAAATTCTTCCGCGCCATCGGTCGCTTCGCTGACCA
>JBIKXA010000057.1:0-19105 GCA_044356015.1 Roseomonas sp. | reverse complement strand
ACGGCATGGTCAATCTCTCCCCGCGCGGCATTCGTGAGCATCTGAAGCTGAACCGCCCGATCTATGTGCCGACCAGCGCCTATGGCCATTTCGGCCGCGTGCCGGATACGGCGAAGGGCACCTTCACTTGGGAAATGACCGATTTGGCGGATGAGCTGCGGCGCGCTTTTGGGCGTTGAGGCTTTTACGTCGTTACGCTTCGGGGCGGCGGGTGAGAACCTGCCGCCCTTCGCTTTTCGGGACCGCGCATGACCGCTGACCGCCCCCCACTGGCCGATGGTGTGCCAGACCGCCTTTACGGTCGGCGCCGAGGCCACCCCTTGCGCCCGCGACAACAGCGCCTGCTGGACGAAACCCTGCCGCGCCTGCGGCTGACGCAAGCCCAGGCCGCAGACCCGCGCGCCGCCTTTGGCATGGGCGATGTGCCGCTATGGTTGGAAGTGGGCTTTGGCGGCGGCGAACATACGCTGGATCAAATCGCCGCCCATCCTGACGTTGCTTATATTGCCTCGGAAGTATTCGAGAACGGGCTTTGCGCCCTGATGACGCGGCTGGTGCCGGAAGGTGAGGAAGCCACCGGCGCCTTGCCGCGCAATTTGCGCCTCTGGCCACAGGATGCGCGGCATTTGCTGCGCGCTTTGCCGGAAGCCGCTTTGGACAGGCTGTTCCTAATGTTCCCCGACCCCTGGCCCAAGGCGCGGCATGCCAAAAGGCGTTTTGTTCATCCAGAATTACTGCCCATGGTGGCGCGCACCATGAAGCCGGGCGGGATTTGGCGAATCGCCTCCGACGATCCAACCTATCAGGCATGGGTGCGCGAATGCATGGGCGCGCAAAGGTTTTTTACTTTGGAAAGCCTCGCCGAAACCCGCCCCGCCGGCTGGCCCCCCACGCGCTATGAAGCCAAGGCTTTGCGCGAAGGCCGCCAGCCGCTTTACTGGGAATGGCGCCGAAACTGATTAGCGCCCACGCCACATCAGCCGCAAAATCGGCAAGCCCTGCCGGTGGTGATGGATCGCCATCGCGCCATGCCCCAAAGCCAATACCACCAAGCCCCAAGCCGCGCCCTGATGCAAAGGCCGCAGCACATCATACAAAGCCTGATCCGGCGCGAATGGGTGCGGAACGGGCAGGATGAGGAAGAACACCGTCTCCACGGCCACCGGCGCCGCCGCGGCGGTCAAGAAACCCAGCACCGGCACGGCGATCAGCAGCGCATAAAGCACGCCCTGGCCCAACCGCGCCGCGCCGCGCTGCCAGCCAGGCAGCGTGACAGGTGCGGGCCGGCCACGCCGCGCCAGCAGCCAAAGCCGCCAAACCCAAAGCGGAATCAGCAGCAAACCGAGGCTTTTATGCAATTGATAGGTCAGGATTTTTGCCAAAAGCGCCGAAAGCGGCAGCGCCACCATCACCAGCGCCAGCAGGAAGTTCACAAAAACCACCCCGGCCATGGCCCAATGCAGGCGCCGTTGCGCCAACGACCACGCCAAGGGCATCTCCGCCGCCATTGCCCTATCCGATCACGAGACTGACCGAAACCGCCAGCTGCACCCGATCCCCCGTCGCCGCCCTATCCGCCACCATGCCGAAGGCCGAACGACTGATCTCGCCACGCGCGGTGCAATCCACAATCTCTGCCCCCGTCGCGGCATCGCGCCTGCGGCCGGAAAGCCTGGCCTGCATGGTGACCGGCTGCGTCACGCCGCGCATTTCCAAGGGGCCGACGAGTTCAAAAGCCTCAATCCGTCCACCCGGCTTGGCGCGGCCCGAAAACCGGGCGATCGGCCAGCGTTCCGCATCGAAATAGGCGGGCGAGCGCAGCAAATCCGCCGCCCCCGGATAGGCATGGGCGATGGAAGCGGTTTCCACCTGTACCGCGACACGCGCTGTCTCTGGCTTGTCGGGGTCCAAAATCAATTCGCAGGCAAAGCGGGAAAACTGCCCGGTCGAGGTCAAAACCATCAAATGCCGCGCAATGAATTCCAGCCTGCCCTGAGTGTGATCAAAGCGAAACACCCGCGCTGCCTGGGCCGGCGCGGCGGCGAGGCCCATCAGCGGCAGCATTACACCGGCCAAGGCTCGGCGGGGGATGAGCGGGGGTTTGGGCTTCACCAGCATGTGTCGTGATCCTAAGCCTTATATGGCAAGCGCTCCATCCTTTTCTCAGCCCTTGCCTTTTGGCGGTGTCAGCGCTAAGAACGATCAATTCACACCATCCGAGCTTACGGGGGGTGGCCTTGCAAGGGGCCGCCTTTTTTGTTTTTGCAGCCTGATCTTCCCCATCACGAAGGGCTTGAAGCCCGCATCGCCGAAGCGATCCTGCCCAGCCTGACGCAGCTTGGCTATGAATTGGTGCGCGTGCAGGTTTCCGGCAAGGAACGCCCCGTCGTGCAGATCATGGCGGATCGCGCCGATGAAGCGCCCTTCACCGTGGATGATTGCGAAACCATCAGCCACGCCGTGGGCGCGGTGCTGGATGTTGCGGACCCGATCCGCGGTGAATGGATGCTTGAAGTCTCCTCCGCCGGCATTGATCGCCCTCTGACGCGCGTAAAAGATTGGAACCGCTTCGCCGGCCATGTCGCGACGGTGGAGCTTTCCATCCCGATGGATGGCCGCAAGCGTTTTCGTGGCGTAGCACTCGGCGCGGATGATGCCGAAGCACGGCTCAAGCTTGATGATGGCAGCGAAATTGCCCTGCCGCGCGGCAATATCCGCCGTGCCAAGCTGGTGCTGACCGATGAATTGATCGCGGCGACGGCGAAAGCCCCCGCCCCAACCAGTATGACCCATTGAGGAGAATGCGCCATGGCCATTGATATCGCCATTGCCCGTCCGGAATTGCTGCAAGTGGCAGATGCCGTCGCGCGCGAGAAAATGATCGAGCGTGAGGAAGTGCTGGAAGCCATGGAACAGGCCATCCAGAAGGCTGGCCGCGCCAAATACGGGCTTGAGAAGGACATCCGCGCGACCATTGACCGCAAGGATGGCCGCGTGAAGCTGGAACGCTTCACGGAAGTGGTGGAAGCCGAGCCAGTAGAAAACGAAGCGACGCAAATCCCTTTGCGCATCGCGCAAAAGATCAAGCCTGGCATTCAGCTTGGCGAATTCATTGTGGACCCGCTGCCGCCGATTGATTTTGGCCGCATCGCCGCGCAAACCGCGAAGCAGGTGATTGTCCAGCGTGTGCGTGAAGTGGAACGCCGCAAGCAATTCGAAGAATACAAGGACCGCGTTGGCGAAATCATCAATGGCA
Source organism: Roseomonas sp. (assembly GCA_044356015.1). GTDB lineage: Bacteria > Pseudomonadota > Alphaproteobacteria > Acetobacterales > Acetobacteraceae > Neoroseomonas. The sequence continues at coordinate 15,849 of JBIKXA010000057.1, read as the reverse complement.
CGGTCAAGCGCACCGAATACGGCAATCTGATGGTGGATCTGGGCCGCGCCGAAGCATTGCTCCGCCGTGATGAAACCATCCCCCGCGAAGCCTTCCGCAATGGGGATCGTGTGCGCGCCTATATCTATGATGTGCGCGAAGAACCGCGCGGGCCGCAGATTTTCCTCTCGCGCACGCATCCCGGTTTTCTGGCGAAGCTGTTCGCGCAGGAAGTGCCGGAAATCTATGATGGCATCATCGAAATCAAGGCGGTGGCGCGTGATCCCGGCAGCCGCGCCAAGATGGCGGTGATCAGCCGCGACAGTTCGATTGATCCTGTGGGCGCCTGCGTTGGTATGCGCGGTTCGCGCGTGCAGGCGGTGGTTGCCGAATTGCAGGGCGAAAAGATTGATATCATCCCCTGGTCGCAGGACCAGGCCACTTTCATCGTGAACGCACTCGCCCCCGCTGAAGTCAGCAAGGTTGTTTTGGATGATGAAGGCCGCCGCGTGGAAGTGGTGGTGCCGGATGATCAGCTCAGCCTCGCCATCGGGCGGCGCGGGCAGAATGTGCGGCTTGCGTCGCAGCTCACGCGGTATGATGTGGATATTCTGACGGAAGCCGAAGAAAGCGAACGCCGCCAGGAAGAATTCCGCCGCCGCACCGGCCTTTTTGTCGAAGCGCTTGATGTGGATGACGTGATCGCGGGGCTTCTGGTGCAGGAAGGTTTCGGTTCCATCGAAGACATCGTGCAGGCCCCGGATGAGGAATTGGCCGAAATCGAGGGCTTTGATGAAAGTGTCGCCGCCGAATTGAAGCGTCGCGCCGAAGCCTTCATCGAAAAGCGTGACGCCGAAATGGATGAAAAGCGCCGTGATCTTGGCGTGGATGATGTGTTGGTCGAAGTGGGTGGCTTCACCCCGGCGATGATGGTGACGCTTGGCGAAAAAGGCGTGAAGTCGCTCGAAGACCTGGCTGACCTCGCCGGAGATGAATTGGTGGAAATCCTTGGCGCCGAAGCGGTGGATGAGGAAACCGCCAATGCCATCGTGATGGAAGCGCGTCGTCGTGCCGGTTGGCTCGGCGATGAGGCATGAGGCACGGCCCTGAGCGAAGCCACTGCCCTGCCGGAGGAAGATGAGCCCGAAAAGGGCCCGCTTCGCCGTTGCATCGTTACGCGCGACAGCCTGCCCAAGGCAGAGATGATCCGTTTCGTGCTGGGGCCGGGGCACGAAATCGTCCCGGATTTGGCCGGAAGGCTGCCGGGGCGGGGAATGTGGTTGAGCGCGCGGGGCGATGTGCTAGAAGTCGCCATCAGCCGGGGGGTCTTTAGGCGCGCAGTGCGTGGTCCTGTGGTGGTGCCAACTGGCTTGGCGGCGCTGCTGCAACAGGGGCTCCGTGCCAGGATTGCCGATCTGCTGGGGCTTGCGCGCCGGGCAGGTCAGGCGGTGGCGGGCTGGCAGGCGGTGCGGGAATGGCGCGCCGCGGATCGAATTGCCTTGCTGGTGCAGGCCAAGGATGGCAGCCCGGCAGAGCGAGAACGCCTCTCTGGCGGTGGCATGGCGGCGATTGCGCCGCTTTCCGCCGCTGAATTGGGGCGGGTTTTCGGGCGTGACCACATTGTTCATGTGGCGGTTGCGCCGGGCCGTTTGGCGGAAGCCATCCGGTCTGAGGCGGGGAGGCTTTCTGGCCTTTCCCCGTCAGAAGTGTCTAAATCCTAAGGCTGGCCGGGTTATGCGGCGGCTCAATGTGTATCAGATGATCGGGTTCAAAGCGGCGAATGAGTGACCAGAACGAGCAGGACGCGGGTAAAAGCAGGCTGAGCCTTCGGCCCGGCGGACGCCTCGAGCTTGGCAAGACGGTGGATGCGGGTAGCGTCCGCCAATCCTTCAGCCATGGCCGATCCAAGACCGTGCAGGTCGAGGTTGTGAAGAAACGCGCTGTGGCGCCAAGCCCGGTACGGCCTGGCATTGGTGTTCCCGCCGCGCGTGCCCTTGGCCCGGCCCCGGCGGCACCTGCTGCCACACCAATACCGGCACCCGTCGCCAAGGCGCCTGTCGCGCCCGCGCCCGCCCCCGCAGCGCCCCCTCCAGCGCCGAGCCCGGCGGTGGCAGCGCCAGCGGAAGTGACGCCCCCCCCAGCCCCCGCGCCTGTCGCCGAGGCACCCGCGCCTGCGCCCGTCGCTGCTGCGCCAGCGGTGGCTGCACCTGTAGCAGCCGCGCCGGCGCCGCCGCCGGCTGCCGTTCAGCCCCCAGCACCGCCATCAGCCCGCGTGCCGATGGCGCCCCCGCCGGCAGGCCGCGCCAATGGCGCGCCTGGGCGCCCGGGTGCCGGTGGCCGCCAAGGTGCCGGCGGCCAAGCCGCCCGTACCACCAGCACGGGCCGACCCTTGACCCAGGCGGAACTCGCCATGCGTCAAAGGGTGCTGGAAGAAAACCGCCGCAACGAAGCACAGCGCCAGCGTGAGGAACGCGAACGCCAGGCGCTGATGGTGCGCTCGGCTGCCGAAGAAGCCGCGCGCCGCGTGGAAGAAGAAGCCCGCGCCAAGGAAGACGCTGCCCGCCGCGCGGAGCAGGAAGCCCGCGCTGCGGAGGAGACGGCACGTCGCCCCGCGCCACCGCCGCAAGCTCAGGCACCTGCCGTGGCACCGGGTCGAGGCCCCGCTGGCGCGCCCGCGCGCAAGCCAACCACGCCCTCAGAACCGCCGGTCAAACTCACACTCAAGGCCCGCGCGCCGTCCGATGATGATGAGGATGGGCCACGCCGCCCTGCGCTGCGTCGCCCAGGCGCGGCAGCGGGTCCGGCCAAGCGGCTGGCGCCCGCGCCGGTCAAGAAGGCGCCCGCCGGCGGTGATCGCCGCCGCGAAGGCCGCATTGACGTCGCCGCTGCGCTGGAGGGTGAGGATGAACGCACGCGGTCCATCGCCTCTGTCCGGCGGGCGCGTGAACGTGAACGGCGCCAGCAGGAATTGGCGCGGCTGCGTTCCGGCACGGAGCGCGTGGTGCGTGAAGTGGTGGTGCCGGAAAGCATCACCGTGCAGGAATTGGCCAATCGCATGGCCGCGCGCGGCGGGGAAGTGGTGAAGACCCTGTTCCGCATGGGCGTCATGGCGACACTCACGCAAAGCATTGATGCTGATACCGCCGAATTGGTGGTGCAGGAATTCGGCCATCGCGTGAAGCGCGTGAGTGAATCCGATGTGGAAATCGGCCTGGAAGGCGCGCAAGACAGTGATACGGAATTGCTGCCGCGCCCGCCCGTGGTCACCATCATGGGCCATGTGGATCATGGCAAAACCAGCCTGTTGGATGCCTTGCGCAAGACCGATGTCGTCGCCCATGAAGCGGGTGGCATCACCCAGCATATCGGTGCTTATCAGATCACCGTGCCGGCGGGTGACCGCGTGACCTTCATTGATACGCCAGGCCATGAAGCCTTCACCGCCATGCGCGCGCGTGGCGCATCGGTGACGGATATGGTGGTGCTGGTGGTGGCCGCCGATGATGGCGTCATGCCGCAGACCGTGGAAGCCATTCGCCATGCGCGCGCGGCCAAGGTGCCGCTGATTGTTGCGGTCAATAAGATCGACAAGCCCGGCGTGAAGCCCGAACGCGTGAAGCAGGAATTGCTGCAACACGAAATCGTGGTGGAAAGTCTGGGCGGCGAAACCCAGGAAATCGAAGTCTCGGCGACCCAGAAGATCAATCTGGATAAGCTGCTGGAAGCGATTTCGCTGCAGGCCGAAATCCTTGATCTGCGCGCCAATCCGGACCGCGCGGCTGAAGGCACCGTGATTGAAAGCAAGCTCGACCGCGGGCGTGGTCCTGTGGCGACCGTGCTGGTGCAGAAGGGCACGCTGAAGCAGGGCGATATTGTGGTGGCCGGCGCCGAATGGGGCCGCGTGCGCGCCATGCTGGATGACAAGGGCCGCCAATTGAAGGATGCCGGGCCTTCCTTGCCGGTTGAAATCCTGGGCCTGTCCGGCGTGCCGACGGCGGGTGAGAATTTCATCGCCGTTGAAAACGAAGCTCGCGCGCGGGAGATTTCCGAATTTCGTCAGCGCAAGCTGCGCGAAAAGGCCACTGCCTCTGCCGGCGCTGGCCGTGGCAGCCTGACCGATATGCTGGCCCGCATCCAGGCGGGTGAGCAGAAGGAAGTCGCGGTTGTCGTGAAGGCCGATGTGCAGGGCAGTTCGGAAGCCATTGGTGTCACACTCGGCAAGCTTGGCAATGAAGAAGTGCGTGTGCGTGTGCTGCATAGCGCGGTGGGCCAGATCACCGAATCCGATATTCAGCTTGCCAAGGCATCGGATGCGGTGATTGTTGCCTTCAATGTGCGCGCCACATCGCAAGCGCGCGATCTGGCGCAGCGCGAAGGGGTCGAAATCCGCTACTATTCGATCATCTACGAAGTCGCCGATGACATTGAAAAGCTGGTCAAGGGCAAGCTGGCGCCGGTGCAGCGCGAGAAGTTCCTGGGCTATGCGCAAATCTTGCAGGTCTTCGAAGTCAAGCGCATCGGCAAGGTGGCCGGCTGCCGTATTACGGAAGGCCAGGTCAAGCGCGGCGCCGGGGTGCGGTTGCTGCGCGATGGTGTGGTGATCCATCAGGGCGAATTGTCCACGCTGCGCCGCTTCAAGGATGATGTGCGCGAAGTGGGCAATGGCCTGGAATGCGGCATGTCCTTCGCCAATTACGACGACATTCGCGTTGGCGATCAGATCGAATGCTATGAGACGGAAACGGTAGCGGGCTGATCAGGCCCTAAGCCGCCCCGCCTTTCTGGCAAGCCTGGGCTATGCGGCCCAGGCAGGGAAATATTCATGAGCAAGCATCAGCATCACGGCCGGGCGGAAGGCCCTTCCCAGCGCCAATTGCGCGTGGCGGAAGAAGTGCGCCATGCGCTTTCCGCCGTCTTTGCGCGAGAGGAATTTCGCGACCCCGCCTTGCAGGGCCTGCATGTCACGGTGACCGAGGTGCGTGCCTCACCGGATTTGAAGCATATGACTGCCTTTGTCGCGGCACTCGGGCGTGAAATCACCAAGGAAGAGCTGGCCGGCCTCCGGCGCGTCAGTTCCTTTCTGCGGCGTGAGGTTTCTCATGCCGTGCGGCTGAAATACGCGCCTGATCTGCATTTCCAACCCGATACGGCGCTGGATTACGCGATGCACATAGATGAAGTGATGCGCCGGCCCGAAGTGCAGCGCGATTTGCAGGCCAAGCCGGAAGGGGAAGACAAGCCCAAAGGGGAAGCCAAGTCATGAGCGAGGCTCGCGAAAGGCGCCCCGGCCCGCCACGCGGCAAGCACCGCCAGCACAAGAAGCCGAAAGGTCTTGCGCTGGATGGCTGGCTGATCATTGACAAGCCCACAGCCATTGGCTCGACCGATGTGGTTACGCTCTGCAAGCGCGGCTTCAATGCGCAGAAATGCGGCCATGGCGGCACGCTCGATCCGCTGGCAACCGGCGTGCTGCCGATTGCCTTTGGCGCGGCGACCAAGACCGTGCCCTATGTGATGGATGGCACGAAATCCTATCGCTTCACGCTCAAATTCGGCGAAGCGCGGGATTCCGATGATGCGGATGGCAAGGTGATCGCCACATCCGATGCGCGGCCCGATGATGCCGCCATTCGTGCCGCGCTGCCGCAATTCATCGGCGATATCATGCAGGTGCCGCCCATCTTCTCAGCTATTAAGGTTGCCGGTGAACGCGCCTATGATCTGGCGCGCGCCGGGGAAATCCCGGAATTGGCGCCGCGCCCGGCGCGGGTGGATCGCTTTGAACTGATCGAAAGGCCGGATGCGGATACCGCCATCTTCCTCGTGGAATCCGGCAAGGGCGTTTATATGCGGAGTCTCGCGCGCGATATCGCGCGGGCCTGCGGCACGGTTGGGCATATCACGGCGCTGCGGCGGATGCGCGTTGGCCCTTTTCACGAAAAAGACGCCGTGGCCCTGGACAAGATCGCCGTTTCCGGCGATACGCCGCCCCCTTCCCCGGCGCTTCTGCTGCCGGTGACGACCGCGCTGGCCGACATCCCGGCGCTGGCCCTCACCGAAGCGGAAGCCGCGCGGCTCTCCTTCGGCCAGCATATCCCGCTGGTCGAATTCATGGGCCGCGTACCGCGTGAGGCCAACCCCGATGGGGGCTTGGCCAGGGCGATGGTGGGGGGGCGCCTGATGGGTCTGGCCCGCTTGGAAGAAGGCTTATTGAAGCCAGAGCGGTGGTTGGGTCAGGGCGATTCTTGAACCATTGCCGGGCCATGCCCGGACGAGAGGAGAAATCCGATGTCGATTACCGCAGAGCGCCGCACGGCGCTGATTACCGAATACGCGACCAAGCCGGGCGATACCGGCAGCCCGGAAGTGCAGGTGGCCCTGCTGTCTGAGCGCATCGCGAACCTGACCGAGCATCTGAAGACCCATTCCAAGGACTTCCATTCCCGTCGCGGCTTGCTGGTGCTGGTGGGTCAGCGCCGTGGCTTGCTGGATTACGTGAAGAAGAAGGACCAGAAGCGCTATGAGGCGCTGATTGGTCGGCTTGGGCTGCGCCGGTAAGCAGACCAAAGAAAGGGGGCTTCGGCCCCCTTGTTTTTTGCAGCGTTATCTCTTGGTCGCCGGCGGCATACCCGGCAGCATTCCCCCCGGCATTTGCATGGAAGGCACCCCGGCCGGGCGCTGGAAGCGCGCAATATCCTGCGGGCCATAGGTCACGCGCAAAGCCTCATACGCGACCTGCACACCCTGGGCGCTACCCTGGAAGCGCAGCATCACCCCATCATCGGTGACGCAGCACCTGCCGGAACCTTGCGGCCCCTCATGCCGCCAATTGGTGCAGGCAAAACCTGCCACGCGATCCGCACCAAGCTTGGTGAAGCGTGCGGATTCGAGCGCGCTCATATGGCTCGCTGCCTGGGCCGTGGGGATATCCATCACCATGGGCTGGGGCATTTGCATGACCATGAAACCCTTCTGCCCGGCGAAATCGGCAATGGTGTAGCCCATGCCCGGCACTTCCACGCGCATCAGGCGCGGCGCCACCGCCCAGGCCATGGTCAATTCCATGGTCAATTCCTGCATGGGGTCGGCGCCCGAAACACGATAGGTCACCGCCACATCGCGGCTTGGAAAAAGCCCTGGCGGCTCCTGCGCCAAAGCGGGCAGGCTGAAGGCAAGGGCCGTAATCGCCAGAAAAACTGACCGCATAAAATCCTCCTAAAGCGACAGCATGATGGATGATGGTGGCAAATATATGGTGCGATCATGCCAAGCCTATCTGTGGTCATGGCCGTCGCCGCTCATGGCGTTGCCCGCCGGGGTAGATTTTCGCCTTCAAAGTAACGCGGGTTGGAAGCCTGGAAGCCAAGCGTGTTTTCGCGCTGACGCACACAGGCCATGGTGGTTTGCGCCAAGCCGCGCCAATCATGCGCGCCGCGGGTGGCTTCCAACAGGCACTGGTCATAAACTGTGTAATGAAACCCAGGCCCGCAGCCGAAACTTGGGCGATCCGCGCTGGCCGCTGTCAGGATGACCCGGTTGGGTTTTGCCATGGGCGCTTCAGTGAAGATTCCCGAATAACAGCCCGAGACAAGTACTATCGTGGGCGCATCACCGCAGCCGCTATCCAAGGCGCGGTTCAGTATCGCGGGCGTGAGATGTTGGCGGCTTGCCGCAAGGAAAATGCCCTGCCGGTGCGTCCCATGGGCCGTGACATAGACCAGACAACCCTCGCCAGGCGCCGGGCGCAGCGCAGAGATGGCGGAGACCACCGCTTCCCTCGTGGCCAGTTGGGCCTTTCCTTGGTCAATAACAGGCTGCGCGGCGCTGAAGCGTCTTGTCTGCCCGCGGGCAAGCGAAGGCGCCATGATCTCCTGCATCGCCTCAACAGCGTTATCCCAAACGGGCAGGCTACCATCCCCCGCCACCAGCACCGCCCTATAAGGGGGGGTAATTGCCGGCGGCCCCCCTTGTTGCTCGACCGAGGCGCAGCCCGAGAGCAATGTGAGTGCGATCAAGAACTTCCGCATGGCATGCCCTTTCACCGCCTTCGGGGGATTTCCAGCCTCAAAACTAGCGCTTCACGTTCGGAAACGTAAAGTTTTCGGCCCGATGCCGCTGCTTTCGCCCCACCCGAGCAAGTTTCCTGTGGCAATTTCCCGCAATCCGCGCCATATGCGGCCTTGGTGCCACCTGGCCGGAAGCCAGGGCGCCAACCGCCGCGCACGCTGCGGGTAAGGACAGTTCTTTTAGTCGTGGCTTCGGATCAGGGACCACCGCGGCGTTTCCGGCCACATGGGCGGCCTTCCCGTCGCGCCTTTCGCGATGGGCCCACCCCATGCCGCCCGAGACGCCGATCAAACGGCCCCGCCACCCGAGCATCCTCGGCGCTTTCCTGTCTTCACCCTTGCGTCGCATTCCGGGGCCATTTGGCCCCTTCTGCCAGGCCGCCATCCAAAGGGGATGCGGCTTGGTTCGCGCTGGCATGGGCCAGCGCCCGAGAGGATGACGATGTTCGATAACTACTTCCGCAAGGAAATCGCCTGGGGCGGCAAGACCCTGGTTCTGGAAAGCGGCAAGATCGCCCGCCAGGCCGATGGTGCCGTGATGGCCCGCCTGGGTGATACGATTGTGCTGTGCACCGCCGTTGGTGCGCGCTCCGCAAAGCCGGGGCAGGATTTCTTCCCGCTGACGGTGCATTACCAGGAAAAGACCTTCGCCGCCGGCAAGATCCCGGGCGGCTTCTTCAAGCGTGAAGGCCGGCCTTCCGAATCAGAAACCCTGATTTCCCGCCTGATTGACCGCCCGATCCGCCCGCTTTTCCCCGAAGGCTTCCGCAATGAAGTCCAGGTAATCGCGACCGTGCTTTCCCACGATATGGAAAATGATCCCGATATCGTTGCCATGGTGGGCTGCTCCGCCGCGCTGACGCTTTCCGGCATTCCCTTCTTCGGCCCGGTCGGCGCGGCGCGCGTTGGCTATATCAATGGCGCCTATGTGCTGAACCCAACCGCCGATCAGCGCAAGGAAAGCGTGCTGGATCTGGTGCTGGCCGGCACCGCCGAAGGCGTGTTGATGGTGGAGTCGGAAGCGAGCGAATTGACGGAAGAAGTCATGCTCGGCGCCGTCACCTTCGGCCATGCTTCCTTCCAGCCGGTGATCCAGGCGATCATTGAATTGGCGGAAGTTGCCTCCAAGGAACCCTGGCCGCTGCCGGAGCCTTCGGACGCTGAAGTGGCGCTCAAGAAGCGGATCGCCGAATTGGGCCGCGCCGATATGGCCGTTGCCTATACGGAAATACAAAAGCTGGTCCGCCAGGATAAGGTGGGCGCGGTGAAGAAGCAGGTGATCGCCGCCCTTGAAGCCGAAGGTGCCGATGTGAACCTGGCGAAGGGCTTGCTCAAGGAATTGGAAGCGGATGTGGTCCGCAACAACATCCTTGATACCGGCAAGCGCATTGATGGGCGTGATACGCGCACGGTGCGCCCCATCATGGCCGAAGTTGGCGTGCTGCCGCGCGCGCATGGCTCGGCGCTGTTCACCCGCGGTGAAACCCAGGCGCTTTGTGTGGCGACGCTCGGCACCGGCCAGGATGAGCAGGTGATTGACGCGCTCGCGGGTGAATACCGCGAGGATTTCATGCTGCACTACAATTTCCCGCCCTATTCGGTGAATGAAACGGGCCGCATGGGCAGCCCCGGCCGGCGTGAAGTGGGCCATGGCAAGCTTGCCTGGCGCGCCATTCATCCGCTGCTGCCGGAGAAGGAGAAGTTCCCCTATACCGTGCGCGTTGTCTCCGAAATCACCGAAAGCAATGGTTCTTCTTCCATGGCGACGGTTTGCGGGACCTCGCTTTCCATGATGGATGCCGGCGTGCCGCTGAAGCGCCCCTGCGCGGGGATTGCGATGGGCCTGATCAAGGAAGATCGCGGCTTCGCGGTGTTGTCTGATATCCTGGGTGACGAAGACCACCTCGGCGATATGGATTTCAAGGTGGCCGGGACGGAAGTGGGCATTACGTCCCTTCAGATGGACATCAAGATCACTTCCATCACGCCGGAGATCATGAAGATCGCCGTGGAACAGGCGCGTGAAGGCCGGCTGCATATTCTTGGCGAAATGGCCAAGGGGCTGACGGGCGCGCGCACCGATGTCGCCGCCACCGCGCCGCGCATCACCGTGATCAATGTGCCGAAGGACAAGATCCGCGATGTGATCGGCTCCGGCGGCAAGGTCATTCGTGAAATCACGGAACAGACCGGCACCAAGGTGGATATCGAAGATGACGGCACCATCAAGGTTGCCGCCACCAGCACGGAAGCCGCGCAGCGCGCGATTGATTGGATCAAGGGCATTGTCGCGGAACCGGAAATCGGCGTGATCTACAATGGCAAGGTCGTGAAGACCGCCGATTTCGGCGCCTTCGTGAATTTCCTCGGCGCCAAGGATGGGCTGGTTCACATCTCGGAACTGGCGAATGACCGCGTGAACAAGACCACCGATATCGTCAAGGAAGGCGATGCGGTGAAGGTCAAGGTCATTGGCTTTGACGAACGCGGCAAGGTGAAGCTTTCCATGCGCGTTGTGGATCAGGCCACGGGTGCGGATATCACCGAACAGGTCGGCGCCAAGCGCCCGCGCCCGGAAGGTGATGACCGCCGCGGCGGCGAACGCGGTGAACGCCGCGAACGCCGTGAACCGCGCGGCGACTGACCAAGCCTGACCCCCGCCCCCTGACATTGGGGGCGGGGCATGGCATAACGCCACAAAACTGTCATTCTTGCGGGGAGCGCCGTTACTTGAAGGCCATCAATACAATCAGGATGGGGGGCGTTGATGTCCTGCCGCTGGTGGAAGGCGGCAAGGGGGTGGCCGTTTCCAATGGGCGCACCTGTGGCGCCTGGGCATCGGCGGGCGGCGTTGGCACTTTCTCGGCCGTGAATGCCGATAGCTATGACGCGGATGGCAATATCATCCGGCAAATCTATCACGGCAAAACCCGCCGCGACCGGCACGAAGAACTGGTTGAATACGGCATCAAGGGCGGCATCGCGCAAGCCCAGCGGGCCTGGGATATGGCCGGCGGCAAGGGGCGCATCCACGCCAATATCCTTTGGGAAATGGGCGGCGCTGAACGGGTTGCGCGCGGCATGCTGGAAGGCGCGCGGGGCCTGATCCATGGCGTCACCTGCGGTGCGGGCATGCCCTATAAGCTCGCGGAAGTGGCGCGGGATTATGGCGTGCATTACTACCCGATCATTTCCTCGGCCCGCGCCTTTGCCGCACTCTGGAAGCGTTCCTATCACAAGACGCGCGAATGGCTGGGGGGCGTGGTTTATGAAGACCCCTGGCTGGCCGGCGGGCATAACGGGCTTTCCAATAGCGAAAACCCCAAGATTCCCGAGGCGCCTTTCCCCCGCGTGCTGAAGCTCCGTCAGCAAATGCGCGAATTCGGCCTGGGCGATTTGCCGATCATCATGGCGGGCGGCGTGTGGTGGCTGGAAGAATGGGAAGATTGGATAGACAATCCCGATCTTGGCCCCATCGCCTTCCAATTCGGCACGCGGCCGCTGCTGACGCAGGAAAGCCCGATCAGCGATGCCTGGAAGCAGCGGCTATTGACGCTTAAGCCAGGTGAGGTGCTGTTGCAGCCCTTCTCCCCCACCGGGTTCTATTCTTCCGCCGTGCGCAATGACTTCCTGCGCGAATTGGAAGACCGCAATGAACGCCAGGTTGCCTATACGGCGGAAGCGGTGGGTGATCATCTGTCCGAGTATGGCGTCGGGCCGCGCAAGCGCCCGGTATTCGTGACACCGCATGATCTGGCGCGCATCGCCCATTGGGAAGCCGAAGGCTTCACGGAAGCCATGCGCACGCCGGACAATACGCTGATTTTCGTGACCCCGGAAAAATCGCGCGAAATCGTCAAGGATCAGGTGGATTGCATGGGCTGTCTTTCGGCCTGCCGCTTTTCCAATTGGTCTCAGCATGAACCGGATTTCGACAATGGCCGCCGCGCCGATCCGCGCAGCTTCTGCATCCAAAAGACGTTGCAGGACATCAGCCATGATGGTGCTTTGGAAAAGAACCTGATGTTCGCTGGGCATAACGCCTATCGTTTCGGGTCCGATCCTTTCTATTCCAATGGCTTCATCCCAACGGCGAAGCAATTGGTGGAACGCATTCTGACCGGGCGTTGAGGCCAGCATGGCCGCGCCCGTCTCCCTCGCCTCCTGGGGCAGTTTTCATGTGGGCGGGCGGGAGGTCACCATTGCTGGCCAGCCGCCGCGTGAGGTGCTTTTCACCCCAGGCGGCGTGCCGGCCAAGGTGGACCCGAACGGCACCTATCTGATCGGCGCGCTTTACGCGCAGTATATGATCCCCGCCGCGCCGCGTGGGCGCTTTCCGCTGCTGATGTGGCATGGCGGCGGCTTGTCAGGCGCGTGCTGGGAAACCACCCCGGATGGCCGCGAAGGCTGGCAGCATTTCTTCCTGCGCCAAGGCTGGCCGGTTTATGTGAGTGACGCGGTGGAACGTGGGCGTTCTGGATGGTCCTTGATCCCGGAAGTCACGGGCGGTACCGCGCTGACGCTGCCGATAGACAACCCTTTTGAGCGTTTTCGCATCGGCGCCGGCCCCGGTTCCTATCGGCGCGGCGAAGTGCTGCCGGGCAATCAATTCCCCGCCGATCGCGTAAGTTACCTTAATTTCATGCGCCAGATCGTGCCGCGCTTCACCACAACGGATGAACTCACGCTTGATGCCTATGATGCGCTGCTTCAGCGCGTCGGCCCGGCGGTGGTGATGGCGCATAGCCAGGGCGGTTTCTTCGCCTGGAATGCGGCGCAGCGCCGGCCGGATGCGCTGCGTGCGCTGGTGCTGGTGGAACCGGCATCGGTCGGCGATCCCGCGCGGATCGCCAATCTGCGCGATATTCCCGTGCTGATGATTTATGGCGATTACATCAAGGAAGATGCGCGCTGGCCCGATATTCGCGCACGCGGCGTTGCCTTCGCCGAATCGCTCCGCGCTGCCGGTGGAAAGGTGGACATTGTAGACCTGCCCGAACACGGCATCACCGGCAATAGTCACATGATCATGATGGACCGCAATAGTGATCAAGTGGCGGCGCTGGTGCAGGGCTGGCTCGCCGAGCGCGGGCTATGGGCCTGATAAACCGGCTTTTCCTTCGGCGCTTTCGGGTATAGCATCGGCTTCGCTATTGCGCGATCCGCCACGACGGATCACTCGATAGCATAAAAATTTGGGCGGCTGATTCACCGCTTCGGTGATTCCACCTACGCGGATCAGACGCCATAAGGAAGCGTGCCTGGAATGTCTGTGCTTGATGGCGCCGCGCGGCGGAATCTTTTTCTCTTGGCCTGTTGTCAGGCGATTGGTCAGGCCGGCAATACGCTCATGTTTGCCGCCACCGCGCTTTCCGTGGTGACCTTCTACCATAACCGAGACCTCGCCACGCTGCCCGTCACCTTGCAGCATCTCGGCATCATGATTGCGGTGTTTCCCGCCGCAGCGCTGATGCAGCGCATGGGGCGCCGCTTCGGGTTCCGCGTTGGTTCCATCTTCGGCATGGTGGGCGGCGCGATTGTGGCTTTTGGGCTTTACACCGCGACCTTCGCGCTGATGTGCCTCGGCGGGCTGATCCTGGGTTATGCGGTGGCGAGTTTGCAAATGTATCGCTTCGCGGCGGTGGAACTTGTGCCGGCTTCCTATCGCCCCAAGGCGATTTCATGGGTGACGGCGGGCGGTGTGGTGGCCGGCATCATCGGCCCGAGTATTGTGCGCTTCTCCCACGATCAGATCCTGCCGCTTTATCTCGCGACCTATATCGCGCTGATTGGCATTCATGCGGTCGTTTTCATCATCATGGGCTTCATCAAATTCCCGCCCATGCAGGAAGCGACGGTGAAGGCCGATGGCACCGCTGTCGCCCCGCCGCGCCCCTTGCTGGAGATTGCGTCTCAGCCGCGTTTCATCGCGGCCGTGATTTCCGGCATGGTCGCCTTTGGCATCATGTCCTTTTTGATGAGTGCCTCACCACTGGCGATCGTGGCTTGCGGGTTGCCACATACGGAAGCGCATTGGGTGATCTTCATGCATGTGATGGGGATGTTCGTGCCATCCTTCTTCACCGGCAATCTGATCACGCGCTATGGCACCACCAATGTCATGTTCTGGGGCATTGCGCTGCTGTTGCTGGGTGTATTCGCCGCGCTCGCCGGCAATCATGAATGGCATTTCCGGATTGCGCTTACGCTGAATGGCGTCGGTTGGAATTTCCTGTTCATCGGCGCGACCAACCTGGTGACCACCTGCTACCGCCCGAATGAACGTGGCAAGGCCCAGGCGCTGAACGACTTTCTGGTGTTCGGCACCACTGCGGCGGCCAGCTTCCTGGCCGGCTTCCTGCATGAGCATTTCGGCTGGGTACCGCTGAATTGGGCCTCCATCCCGCTGCTGCTGGTGGCGGTATGTGCCGTAGTTTGGCTGCGCTTTCAGCGCGAACCGGCGCGGGCGGCGGCGTGATAGCGGCACCGGGTAAGACGTTGATCGGTCAGGATTAGCCTCCAACCAAGTCCACCAACTCTAGTGATGCGGCGTCCGGGTTCAGTGGGCTTTGGCGCGGCGCGGGTCGCCTGTGTCTAAAATGGCTTGACATTTAATAAAGTACTTTGTAATTTAAAGTAGTCATCGCTCCGGTAACTCCGCATAGGAGGACTGCCATGTCCGAAACCTCCCGCCCCTCCGATCCCTCCGCCAAGGCCGCAGAGGATCTGGCCTTCCTGCGCGATCTTGCCGAGGCCGCGCGCAATACCCCCTTCCGCGGCGGTGATTACCTCATCGCCGCCGGCGGCTGGTTCGCGCTGGCCAGTCTTGTGGTCTGGTTGGGGGCGCAAGGGGTCCTTGGCCCTAGTCGATCCTTGGCGTATTTTGCTTTCCCAATCTGCGGGCTCGGCTTCGCCGCTACGCTCGCCTATCTTCTGTGCCGCGACCGTGGGAGGGTCGAGACGGCCGCCAACCGAGCATTAGGGATGGCCTGGGCAGCGATTGGCTGGAGTATCCTTGCCTTCTGCACCGGAGCGGCGGTGATGGCGTATCGCGGTCAGCCCTTTGCGCTCAACACCATCACGATGTTCGTGGTCAGCGTCTACGGGATCGGCTGGGCGCTGGCCGCCACCATCACCCGCCAGGGCTGGATGAGCGTCACCGCCTTCTTCACTTTCGTGACAGTGCCGGTGTTCGGTGCTTTGGTTGGCAGCGGTCAAGAATTTCTCGCCTATGCGATCACGCTGGTCCTGATTGCCGTGATTCCTGGGCTTCGTTTGCGCGCCGCGGCGCGCGTACCGGCGACCGACAGGGCCTGACGGTGACGGCTTTCGATATCAGCGCCATCGATGAGTTGATCCATGGGCGCGTTCGGCTCGGCATCATGGCCTATCTTATTGGTGCCGGCGGCGCTGATTTCGCGACACTGAAGGCCAAGCTCGACACCACCGATGGCAATCTCTCGGTACACCTACGCAAGCTGGAGGAGGCGGGCTACGTGGCAGTGACGAAATCATTCCGCGAGCGTAAGCCGCTTACGGAGGTTGCGCTCACCGAGCCTGGCCGCAAGGCTTTTGCTGATTATCTCCATGCGCTTCGCAAGCTTACAGGTAAGGGCGGCTGAGTAGGCTGCTCAAAAAGTGGTTTGCGGGAAGCGGCGTGGTAACGCGCAGACGCTTCAGGTGGCGCCGCCGCAATGCTGCCATCGCGATAGGATTGTCTGAACGCGCGCGGGTGGTTCCAAACCCGCGCAACCTGATCTAGGTTGTTTTGGCTAGAACCCGAGGTCCCATGGCCGCGCCACGT
>JBIKXA010000212.1:0-5811 GCA_044356015.1 Roseomonas sp. | reverse complement strand
ACATGTTCATCAATGCAGGTCACGATCAGCCGCGCATAGGCTTCCGCAATGGGCCGATAGCGTGATGGCGCCGAATGCCACCAATATTTGAACAAGGGCGCGGCAAGGCTGAGCAAGGCGGAGGGATGATAGGAAGCATCCACCGATCGGTTCTGCGCCATGCGCCAAAGGGTTGCGATATCGCGCGGGAAGGGGTGCGGATACACGGCTTCCCGCTGGATCAGGCCCGCATTGCCGAAGGAAGCGCCTTCGCCAGGGGGTGCGCGGTCCAGCACCACAACCTGCGCGCCGCGACGTTGCAAATGCAGTGCGATGGAAACGCCGACCATGCCGGCGCCAAGCACGATCACGGATCGTGACATGTTGATTCTTCCTGGCTCACCCGCCCTTATAGGCGTGGTTCATACGTCCTTGGTCTCAAACTCCGCCGGACCCGTGATTTCGATCAATTCCAGATCTTCCGAATGGGCGACTTCGCGATGCTTCACCAAGGGCGGCTGATAGCAGCTATCGCCGGCGCGGAATTCCTTCACGCCAATATCCTCATATTCAAAGCGCACCCAGCCCTTCAGCACAAAGAACATCTGAAATTTCAGATTATGCGTGTGCCATTGCCCGGTGGCGTGGGCGCCGGGGATGGCGCGAATGACATGCGCGCCAAAGGCGCCGTCCGTCGCTCCCTTGATGCCAAGATCACGATATTCGAAAAACGGGCGCAGCCCGCGGATGAATTCGGAAGCCTCGGCATGGCTGGTTGTTGTGGTGGTCATGGCATGTGATCCTTCAAGCAAGCGGCAGCGCCACATGGCGCGTAAAACCGGGCCGCGTCAGCAGCGTATCATAAAGCGCGCGCAGATTGGGCAGGTTCGGGCGTTCGATTGGCAGCACATGCCAGCGATGCACCCAGCAGCCGAGTGAAATATCGGCCAGTGTCAGCGCATCGCCACACAAAAAGCGCTGCCCTTCCAGTTTCTTTTCGACAATGCCCCAAAGCCGGCCAGCATCCTCCCGCGCCTTGGCTTCCGCCTGCCAATCGCGTTCCGGTTCGGGCACGCGCACATGGGTGAAGAAAATCGTCACCATGGGCGCTGTCAGATGCCCAAGCGTCCAATCCATCCAGGTTTCCACGGCCGCCCTTTGGCGCGCATCACGCGGATAGATCGGGCTATCGGGTGCCTCGGTATTGCACAAATACCGGCAGATCGTGTTGCTTTCCCACAGCGCCCAGCCATCTTCTTCCTGCAGGGTCGGCACCAGGCCCATCGGGTTCATGGCGCGGTATTCGGGTTCCTTGGTGCGGCCAAAGGCGCCGCCGGCATCTATCCTTTCATAGGAAAGGCCGAGTTCTTCCATCAGCCACAGCACCTTCATCACATTGCTGGAACTGGTCCGGCCCCAAAGCTTCCGCATGGCTGATCTCCCTTGCCTGTGAATAGCCTAAAGCCCTCAGCGAGACGGGTCCAGTTGCAAGCAACGCCGTGGCGCGCAATCTCTTGCGCCATGAAGCGCGCCCTGATCATCCTGGCCCTGGCCGCCGCCGCACCGCTTTTGGCCCAGGCCAGCGAGACCTGGCTGGGGCTGGCACCATGTGAGCTCTGCCTATGGCAGCGCATTCCCTACTGGGCGGCGGCGGGGCTGGCGGCTTTGGCGGTTGTGCAACCGCGCCATGCCGGGGTGTTGCTGGGCCTGGCTGGGCTTGCCGCCATCGCATCCGGCATTGTGGGTGGTTTTCATCTGGGGGTGGAGCAAGGCTTCTGGCCCTCACCGCTTGCGGGCTGCAAGGCCGCCACCGCCGGGGGGGCGATGAGCATCGAGGATATGCTGAAAAGCCTGGCCCCCATCCCGAACAAGCCCTGTGATGCGCCGGCTTTTCTTATCCCCGGCCTTCCCATTTCAATGGCGGCAATGAATATGATGTATGGATTGGGCCTTGGGGCGCTTGCGCTCCGCCTCGCCCGGCAAGGAGCCAGAGCATGACGCAGAAAACCGCCGAATACCGCCTGCCCGGCGACCCCACGGCGCGGGAGGTGGTGGAACGCACCATCCGCGTGGACCATGCCGGCGAATATGGCGCCAAGCGCATTTATGAGGGTCAGCTGGCGGTTTTGGGCCGTACCAAATACGGCCCGCTGATCGAACACATGAAGGCGCAGGAACAGGTCCATCTGGACACGTTTTCCCGCTTGATCGGGGAACGCCGCGTGCGCCCCACGGCCTTGTTGCCCTTTTGGCATGTCGCCGGCTTCGCGCTTGGTGCGGCCACCGCGCTGCTTGGCCATCGCGGCGCCATGGCCTGCACCGTCGCTGTCGAAGAAGCGATTGATGAGCATTACCGCGCCCAGGAGGACATTCTTGGCGATGATGAGGCGGCGCTCCGCGCCGATATCGCCCGCTTCCGTGCCGAGGAGCTGGAACATCGCGACACGGGGCTTGAACATGAAGCAGAACAGGCGCCGGCCTATCGGCTGCTGAGCGCCGCGATCAAGACCGGCTGCAAAATCGCCATCAAAATCAGTGAGCGCGTGTAATGCGCCGCGCCGCATGCGCCCTGCTGCTTGCCTTGGCGGTGCTGGGCTGTGCGCAACAAACGCTGCCGCCTGAAGCGCAGCCGGTGACCCAGGCGCCGGTCCCGGATGTGACGATCACGCCGCTTTATCCCGATAGCATGCCCGGACCGCCCGGACCTGGCGGCGTTGCCCTGGCGCCGGCCCAGCCATCAGAGAGAACCCAGGCCGTCGCCGCGCGGCTACCCTTGCGCGTTGGCCCCTGGGTGCGCGCGGTTGGCCCGCCCGATGAAGGCGCGATTGCGCGCAATGGGCTGAGCCAGCTTTTCGTCCGCTATACCCTGCCCGGCCAAGGAAGCTGGGCCACGGTTGCGGTGAATGATCACGGCGTGACGGTGCCGGATGGCTTTGCCTCAGCCGCCGTGGCCGCCGGCTTTGAAGCGAGCAAAGCGACCGTTCGCACCAGCGCGCCGGGTGGTGTCGCGCGCATGCGGCTGGTGTGGATTCCAGACGCGCCTTCGCAACGCTGCGTCACCGGGCGTGTGGTGCTGCAGGGCCAGGGAACGCTCCATGTCGCGTGCTCTACCGGCGTTGCTGGGCAGGAATTGCGCGTACGCGCCACCGCCGCCTTTCGGCCCGGCGATTCCGGGCGGCTTTTTGAATTGGAAGGTGAAGTGGCGCGGTTGATCGCCGAAGTCACCCGCGCCGCTGCGGGGCTTCAGCCGAACCCGGGCGTGCGATCCGATGGGCGGGTGTTCATTCCGCGCTTCGGCACCGAGGCAGCGCTGTAAGCGGCGTATTCAGGCACCCCGCCGCATCAGCGCCGCCACGTCCCGATCCCGCGCATCGTCACTACCGCCGAGCCCTTCCACCACGCCATGCCGGTCCTGTTCGGGCCGGTTCTGGCTGAGCTTGCGCTTGCCGATCAGTGTTTCGATTTCCATGCGCAGCCCAACAATGCCCTTGAGTTGGGAGGCAATGAAATCCCCTGGTGCATCATCCACTGCCCAAGGCTCGGCGCGCGGCGCTTCGTGATGATTGGTCAGCCGATCCACCAGCGCATGCAGCCGCGCCGCATCTTCAAATACCTCAACCGTGCCGATGGCATGCACCGCGACATAATTCCAGGTCGGCACGACCTTCCCGTGTTCCTGTTTGGAGGCGTAGAAGGACGGGGAGACATAAGCCTCCGGCCCCATGAAAATCGCGCGCGCGCTGCCAGATGTGGCAAGCGCGCGCCAATGCGGATTGGCCTTGGCCAAATGCCCATACAGCGTGCCATGCGGCCCTTCATCGGCAGCGAATTGCAGCGGCAAATGGGTTGCTTCCGGCACGCCATCCGCGCCTGCACTCACCAGAATCGCCAGCCGTGCCTCACGCAGAATGGCGTGCAGGATTTCGGGACGGTCTTCGCGAAACAGGGGCGGGTTATACATGCGGGGTCTTCTCCTGGCGTGGTTTGCTGGTAGCTTGTTCTGCGATTGGGGGAAAGCCAAATGTCCGAAGAACTGATCCGCATGAGTGCCACGGAAGCCGCCGCCAGGCTGAAAGCGCGCGGCATCACGCCGCTTGACCTGATTGACGCGGCAGAGGCGCGGATTGCCGCGGTGGATGGCGCGGTGAATGCGCTCCCCACACTCTGCCTTGATCGTGCCCGCGACCATGCCCGCGCGCTGATGGCGGGCAAGCGGCGCGAAGCGGAACATGAGGCCGGCTGGCTCGGCGGTATCCCTGTTGCCATCAAGGACCTCGCGGAAGTGGCTGGCGTGCGCACCACCTATGGCAGCCCGATCTTCGCCGATTACGTGCCGCGCGAAAGCCACCCTTTGGTGGAACGCATTGAACGCAAGGGCGGCATTGTCATTGCCAAATCCAATACGCCTGAATTCGGCGCGGGGGGTTCGACCTTCAATGAGGTGTTTGGGCGCACGCGTAATCCCTGGAATACATCACTCACCTGCGGTGGTTCCACCGGCGGTGGTGCGGTGGCGCTGGCGACCGGGCAGGTGTGGCTGGCGCATGGGTCTGATCATGGCGGATCACTGCGCCGCCCCGCGACCTATTGTTCCGTGGTGGGGCTCAGGCCTTCGCCCGGGCGCGTGACGCGCGGCACGGCGGATGATCTCTATTCGCCGCTATCGGTGCAGGGGCCGATGGCACGTAACATTCCCGACCTTGCCCTGTTTCTGGACAGCATGGCGGGGTGGGATTTGGCTGATCCGCTGACCTGGGAAGCCCCCGCGCGTTCTTATGCGGCAGCCGTGGCGGCAGCGGAGGCCGAGGCACCCAAGCGCATCGCCTTCACCGCGCGTTTCGGCGGCGCGCTTGCGATGGACCGGGAGACAGAGGCGATTTGTGCGCGCGAAGTGCGCCGCCTTGAAGCGCTCGGCGCCGTGGTGGAAGAAGCCCATCCTGAGATTGGCGAATTGAACGAGGCGTTTCTGGTGCTGCGCAGCCAGCATTTCGTGGTGGACCGCGAAAAAATGCTGCAGGAGCATCGGGACAAGATCAAGCCCGACATCATCTGGCAAACCGAACGCGGCCTGAAGGAAACCGCATCGCGCCTGGCTTGGGCGGAACATGAACGCCGGCGGTTTTTCATGAGCATGCGTGATTTGTTCAAGCGCTATGATGTGCTGATCACACCGGGCGCGGCGACACCGGCCTTTGATGTAATGCTGCGCGCACCGGAAAGCATTGGCGGCAAGAAGCTTGAAAACTACATGGGTGGATCGCTGATCAATGCCTTTGCCACGCTGGCGGGCTGCCCCGCTGTCGCGGTGCCTTGCGGCTTTGACCAATATGGCCGCCCTGTTGGGCTGCATATTGTTGCACCGCCACGGCAGGATGCGCGCGCCTTGCAGGTGGCGGCGCTGTTTGAGAAAATGAGCGGCCTCGACAAGCTTTTGCCGATTGCGCCACGGCCGGGAACCGTGCCACCGGCGGAGGCAGACTGATCGTGCAGCGCCGAAGGGGAGAGATCAGCCCTGATCAGGCGCTGAAGCGCCATCCGCGATCAGGGAAATCACATTTCCCAGCCGATCCGCTTCTTCTGCCGGCTTGTCCCGCCTGATGCGCGCAATGCGCGGAAAGCGCAGCGCGACGCCCGATTTATGCCGGCTGCTGCGCTGCGCCGCATCAAAGGCCACTTCCAGCACCAGTTGCTTTTCCACTTCCCGCACCGGGCCGAAGCGATCCACCGTGTGGTTCCTGATCCAGCGATCAAGCCAAGCCAATTCCTCATCCGTATAGCCGGAATAGGCCTTGCCGATCGGCACTAATTCGCCATCTTCCCGCCAGACGCCGA
>JBIKXA010000211.1:0-5819 GCA_044356015.1 Roseomonas sp. | reverse complement strand
AGCTTCGGCCCCTGCACATCGGCGAGTATCCCGATGGGTCGGCCCACCTTGGCCTCTACAGCGCGGATGGTGGCAATGCGGGCGGCATGGTCCTCATGGCTGCCATGGGAAAAGTTAAGGCGGAAGATATCGGCGCCGGCGCGGTGGAGCTTTTCAATCATCTCCGCGCTGCTGCTGGCGGGGCCAAGGGTTGCAATGATTTTGGTGCGGCGCCGGCGGCGCAGAACGGGGCGGGCCACCATGCGGGGCGCTCCTTGAGGTTGGGAAGATGGCGGGGCAGGGGCCAGATCGGGCCGCAGGCTTTCCGCCGGTAAGTTCAGCAATTTGGCGATTTCCACCACGCGGTCTTCCGGGATGCGCTTCCATTGGGAAACGGCGGCGGTGGAAATGCCAAGCCCGGCGGCGATCTGCTTCACGGTGCCGCGCCGGGCGAGAAGGGCTTCAAGGGCTGAGTCGCGCATGGCGACATCTTAGCAAAATTAAGTTAAAAAACCACTCAAGACCTGTGTGACTTAACTTTTAAAAGTTAAGCTATCAGCAATGCCCGAAAATCATTCACATTGGTCAGCGTCGGCCCCGTCACCACCAGATCACCCAGCGTCTGGAACAGCCCGTAGCTGTCATGCCCCGCCAATAAGGCGCGCGGGTCAAGCCCGGCAGCGCGAGCGCGGGCAAGCGTGTCCGGGCTGGCGATGGCGCCGGCATTGTCTTCCGACCCATCAATGCCATCCGTGTCGCCCATCAGCGCCCAGACGTTGGGCGCCCCGGCCAAGGCAAGCGCGCAGCCGAGAAGGCATTCCCCATTGCGCCCGCCTCGGCCTGGCTTGGGGTGGCGCAGCGTCACGGTGGTCTCGCCGCCCGAGAGCAGCAGGGCCGGCCGGCGCAAGGGGTGGCCATGGGTCGCGACGGAGCGTGCGATGCCAGCCAAAGCCGTGCCCAATTCCCGCGCCTCCCCTTCCAGGGCATCGCCCAGGATCAGTGGCGTCAGGCCAAGCCCGCGCGCGGCAGAGGCCGCGGCTTCCAAGGCCATGGCGGGCGTCGCGATGAAGCGGTAATCTGGTGTGCCAAGGCGCGCATCGCCGGGCTTTGGGCTTTCCTCCAAGCCTACGGCCAAATGCGCCACCACAGCTTCCGGCAGCTTCATGCCGTAATGCGCCACCAAAGCGCGCGCATCGGCGAAGGTGGATGGGTCCGGCACGGTGGGGCCGGAGGCAATCACACTCGGGTCATCCCCCGGCACATCGGAAATCGCAAGCGTCACCACCCGCGCCGGATGGGCGGCGGCGGCCAGCCGCCCGCCGGAAAAGGCGGAAAGATGCCGGCGAATGCAATTCATTTCATGGATCGTGGCGCCGGAGGCCAGCAGCGCCTTATTCACCGCAATCAACTCCTCCAGCGTCAGGCCCGGCGCGGGCAGAGTCGTCAGCGAAGACCCCCCGCCTGAGACCAGAAACAGCACCAGATCATCCGCCCCCGCACCCTGCGCGACTTCCAGCAATTCCGCCGCGGCCTTGGCGCCTGCGGCATCCGGCACGGGGTGGGAGGCTTCAAGCACGCGCACCCGCCGCGTCGGGTAGCCATGGGCATAGCGGGTGACAACCAGGCCTTCGATCGGCGCATCGGGCCAGGCATCTTCCACGGCTGCCGCCATGACGGCGGCGGATTTCCCGGCGCCCAGCACAATCACCCGCCCGCGCGGGCGTTCCGGCAAATGCCGCGCCAGCACCTGGCGCGGATCGGCGCTGGCAATGGCAGCGTCGAACACCTGGCGAAGGGCGGCGCGGGCGGATGCATCGGTAAAGGCCATGGCGTTATTCCTTTGTCACCTTCAGTATGGCGAAGTCGCGCCGGATGGGCCATCTATGGCGGCGAAAGCTTCAGGAGGTCCCCATGCCCGAATTCGACAAGGCCACCCAGACAGAATTGGAAGCCGCTGCCTTCCGCCGGTTGGTGGAACATCTGCGCTCACGCCACGATGTGCAGAACATTGATATGATGAATCTGGCGGGTTTCTGCCGGAATTGCCTGAGCAAATGGTATCGCGCCGCCGCCGAGGAAAAGGGCCTGCCGCTCACCGACCCCGAAGCGCGGGAGATCATTTACGGCATGCCCTATAAGGAATGGCAGGCGCAGTATCAGAAGGAAGCGAGCGCCGAGCAAAAGGCAAAATTCGCCGCTTCAGGTCAGGGGCAGCATTGATGGCGCCGCCGGTCAAAGCTAAGGCCTCTGGCCTACACACTGAGGAACGCAGAATGGCGAAGTCACCTTCCACGCAGGAAACCACCGAAGTCGGCGGCATTGCCGGCGAAAGGCTGCGGTCCATCGTTGAACGCATCGAACGCCTGGAAGAAGAAAAAAAGGCGCTGTCCAGCGACATCAAGGATATTTTCGCCGAAGCGAAATCAGCCGGCTTTGATGTGAAGGTGCTGCGCGCGGTGATTAGGCTCCGCAAGCAGGAACCGGCGGAAGTGGAAGAACAGGAAACGCTGCTCGATCTCTATCGCCGCGCGCTGGGGATGTGAGCGGGTTCAAAGCGCGTTGCGGCGCCAAAAGCCGAGGCTGGATAGGCTTCTGTCGCATGCGGGGGTTACGTTAGAGCATGTTGCGTTCACATGGGTTCACGCAACCCGCTCTAGAGCTTTGTTTTTCGAGCATCTTCACGCGTCCAGATGATTCCATCTGAACGCGATCTGCTCTAATCTTTATGTATCTGATGGGATGCGGTTACCTGAAACCAGTAACGCACCAAGAGGCGGGCTTTCGCGCAAGCGGCGGAGTGATCAGGCTTCGCCGATAAGGTGCAGATCGAGGCTGCGCTCCGGCGCGCCTCGGCGATGTTCGAATAAATAGATTTCCTGAAATTCCCCAAGCATGGGGGCCGCATTCTGCACCGGAATGCTGACACTGGTCTGCGTCAGCGCCGCACGGATATGCGCGGGCATATTATCCAGCGCCTCATCCTCATGCCGATAAAGTCCGCGCCCTTCCGGCACCAGGCGCAGAAAAAAGGCTTCCAAATCAGCCAGCACTTCGGGATCAGCATTGGCCTGCACCAGCAGTGATGCCGAAGTGTGCCGGCACCAGATTGTCAGCAAGCCGTTTGAGATACCCTGCGAGGCCACCCAGCCGCGCACATCATCCTTAATGGAATGAAGCCCTTGGCCGCTGGCGGTTTTCACCAAGCGGCCAAAGCATTGCAGCATTATTCTACGTTTTCCGGCTCACGCTCCGCATCCCGATCTTCTTCGGGCTTGGGCAGCGCGGGCGGGGCGGCTTCCTGGCAATCGAAGGTCAGCGTACCATCGCGGAGCCCCACCTTCACAGATCCACCCTTGGCGAGTTTGCCAAACAGCAATTCCTCGGCCAGCGGCTTTTTCACATATTCCTGGATCACCCGCGCCAAGGGCCGCGCGCCATTAAGCGGGTCATAGCCACGCTCGGCCAGCCATTCCTTGGCGGCTGAGGAAAGCTCAATCGTCACATTCCGGTCAGCAAGCTGCGCTTCCAATTGCATGACGAATTTCTCGACCACCTGCGCCACAATCTCCGGCGTCAGCCCGGCGAAAGCCACCACCGCATCCAGGCGGTTGCGAAATTCCGGCGTGAACATCCGCTTGATCGCTTCCTCATCCTCACCCACGCGGGCGGCGCGTTCAAAGCCGATGGCGGGCTTCGCCATATCGGAAGCGCCGGCATTGGTGGTCATGATCAGGATCACATTGCGGAAATCCACATTCTTGCCGTTGTGGTCCGTCAGCTTCCCGTGATCCATCACCTGCAACAGGATATTGTACAAATCCTGATGCGCCTTTTCGATTTCATCCAGCAGCAGCACAGCATGAGGGTGCTGATCAATCGCATCGGTCAAAAGCCCGCCCTGATCGAAGCCGACATAGCCAGGCGGCGCACCAATCAGGCGTGAGACGCTATGGCGTTCCATATATTCGGACATGTCGAAGCGGACCAATTCAATACCAAGCGTCTTCGCCAATTGCTTGGCAACTTCCGTCTTGCCGACACCTGTGGGGCCTGAGAACAAATAATTCCCGATCGGCTTTTCCGGATCGCGCAACCCGGCGCGGGAAAGCTTGATGGCACTTGCCAGCGCTTCAATCGCCTTGTCCTGGCCGAAGACCATCGCCTTCAAATCGCGTTCCAGATTCTTGAGTGTTTCCCGATCATCGGTGGAAACCGATTTTGGCGGGATGCGCGCGATCTTGGCGACAATGTCTTCCACATCCTTCAGCGTCACGGTCTTGCGGCGCTTATTCTCAGGCAGCAGCATGCGCGATGCGCCGACCTCATCAATCACGTCAATCGCCTTGTCGGGCAGCTTGCGGTCATGGATGTATTTCGCGGAAAGCTCCACCGCGGCGCGGATCGCTTCCGGCGTATAGCGGACCTTGTGGTGCTTTTCGTAATTGGTCTTGAGACCCTGCAGGATCTTCACCGCATCTTCGACCGTGGGTTCATTCACATCAATCTTTTGGAAGCGCCGCACCAGCGCGCGGTCCTTCTCAAAATGCGTGCGGTATTCCTTGTAGGTGGTGGACCCGATGCAGCGAATGGTGCCCTGCGCCAAGGCGGGCTTCAGCAGGTTCGATGCATCCATCGCCCCGCCTGAGGTAGCGCCCGCGCCGATCACAGTATGGATTTCATCAATGAACAGCACGGAACCGGGCTGCGCCTCCAATTCGGAAACCACCGCCTTCAGCCGTTCCTCAAAATCGCCGCGATAGCGCGTGCCGGCCAAAAGGCTGCCCATATCCAGCGCATAGATGGTGGATTTCGCCAGCACTTCCGGCACATCCCCTTCCACGATGCGCTTCGCGAGCCCTTCCGCAATCGCGGTTTTGCCCACACCCGGATCGCCGACATAAAGCGGGTTGTTCTTGGTGCGGCGGCAGAGGATTTGGATGGTGCGCTCAATTTCCTGATCACGGCCAATCAGCGGGTCAATCTTGCCCTGTTCGGCCTTCTTGTTCAGGTTGACGCAGTAATTGGCCAGCGCATCCTGCCCACGCGGCGCGCCGCGGCCCTTTTCTTCGCGTTCCTGGCCCTGTTCTTCGTTGCTGCCGCCATCGCCCTTCGCCGCGCGGGGCTGCGAACGCCCGGGCGCCTTGGCAATGCCATGGCTGATGAAATTCACCGCATCCAGGCGCGTCATGTCCTGCAATTGCAGGAAATAAACGGCATGGGATTCGCGTTCGGAAAACAGCGCCACCAGCACATTGGCGCCGGTCACTTCATCGCGGCCAGAGGATTGCACATGAATGGCGGCGCGCT
Source organism: Roseomonas sp. (assembly GCA_044356015.1). Taxonomy (GTDB): domain Bacteria; phylum Pseudomonadota; class Alphaproteobacteria; order Acetobacterales; family Acetobacteraceae; genus Neoroseomonas. The sequence continues at coordinate 533 of JBIKXA010000211.1, read as the reverse complement.
GCACCACGCGCTGAAAGCCGGCGGTGGGCTTCGGGTCGCCGCCGCGTTCCGTCACCAGCCCGGCCAGATCCTTGTCCAGAAACTCGGTCAGGTCGCGCTTCAGTTTATCAACATCCACACCGCAGGCGCGCAGCACGCCCGTTGCATCGGCATCATCACCAAGCGCCAGCAGCAAATGTTCCAGTGTGGCGTATTCATGTCGGCGCTCCCCAGCCAGTGCCAGGGCGCGATGCAGCGTCTGCTCTAGATTACGGGACAACATGATCAACGACGCTCCATCTTGACTGAAGCGCCTGCCAGGGCAGGACGCCACAGCCGATTTCAAACTCACATTTAGGTGCCCCGGGAGGTTTCTGCGACCCCCACCCCTCAATCCTTCTCAATGGTGCATTGTAGCGGGTGTTGGTTCTGGCGCGCCAGATCCATCACCTGCGTCACCTTGGTCTCCGCGATCTCATAAGTGAAAACCCCGCAAACCCCGACACCACGGCGATGCACATGTAGCATGATGCGCGTCGCCTCTTCGCGATTTT
>JBIKXA010000210.1:0-5848 GCA_044356015.1 Roseomonas sp. | reverse complement strand
AAGCGCGATTTCCGGCCGCGCTGTTCCGCGCCACGCCGCGCTGATGTGCCGCGCGTCGCGATGCCATCGGTCATCTCGGCGAGGGTTTCAGCAAATTCTTCCGCGCCATCGGTCGCTTCGCTGACCAAGGCAGCGGCTTCGGCAAGCAGCGCATCTTCCGCGCCGCCCGCCACCCATTCGCGGCCCTCTTCGATCAAGGCGGGCACGGCCAGCGGCGAAACACGCGAAAGCGCCCGATGCGTGATGCGCCCCTGGATGCGCGCGAGAAGTGCGGCGATGCGTGCCACATCCGTGAGGCCCCGCGCCGCTTCTTCGCGCGTGGCGCGGAGCAATATGTGATCCGGTTCATGCCGGCGCAGCACATCATAAATCAAATCCGCATTCATGGTCATTTGCCGGCCGGATTTCGCCGCGCCCGGATGGTGTTTTTCGAGCAAGCCCGCAATGGTGGCGATATTGCGAAAGCTCCGCCGCAGCATGGAAGATTCCGCGAGCCATTCCTCCATCTCATCGCCCAATATGTCTTGCGCGAATAGTCGTTCAACGCCGGTCGGTTCAAAGGCCGACCAGATCGCCAGCACATAATCCGTCCCCACATAGCCAAGCGGTCCCATGCCGAGCTTTTCCATGCGCTTCGTCACCAAAAGCCCAAGCGTCTGATGCGCCAAGCGTCCTTCAAAAGTATAGGCCACCAGAAACCAGCGCCCGCCGCGCGGGAAGGTTTCAATCAGCAAACCATCACGGGGCGGCAATTCACTCCGCAGGCTTTGCAGCTTCAGCCATTCCTGCACCGGTTCCGGCAGATGCGCCCAGCGCGCAGGATCGTGCAGAATGGCGCGAACGCGTGCGGCGAGCCACGTCGTCAGCGGCATGCGGCTGCCGGCATAAACCGGCACGCGCGGTTCATCGCCGCCGCCGGGGCTGACGATCACCGCTGTGGGATCCAGCCTTTCATAGCGCACCACTTGACCCGCAAACAAAAAGCAATCGCCGGCCGTAAGCGTGGAGACAAACCATTCCTCCACCTCACCCAGCGTCGCGCCACCGCGCAACCGCACCTTGATCATGGGCGTTTCAACAATGGTGCCAAGGTTCAGGCGAAATTGCCGCGCGACACGCGCATCGCGGATATGCAGCCGGCCTTCGGAATCGCGAAACAGCCGACGAAACCGTTCATAAGCCGCCAAAGCATAGCCACCATCTTCCACAAAGCGCACCACATCATCAAAATCTCGCCGCGTGAGGGCGGCATAGGGCGCAGCGCGAATCACTTCGGCGTAGAGTTCATCCGGATGAAACGGCGCGTGGCAGGCCATGGCCAGCACATGCTGCGCCAGCACATCAAGCCCGCCCGGGCGCGGCGGGTCGCCATCCAATTCGCCCGCGGCGGCGGCTTCCATGGCGGCGACGCATTCAATCACCTCAAACCGATTGGCCGGGACCAGCACGGCATGGGAAGGTTCATCCATGCGGTGATTGGCACGGCCCACGCGCTGCAACAGCCGTGCAACGCCCTTGGGCGCGCCGATCTGAATCACCTGATCCACATCGCCCCAATCAATACCAAGGTCGAGCGACGCAGTCGCCACCACCGCACGCAGCTTGCCCGCGGCCATGGCGGCTTCCACCTTGCGGCGTTGGTCAATTTCAAGGCTGCCGTGATGCAGTGCGATGGGTAGTGCGGCTTCATTCAAGCGCCAGAGCGCGGCGAAGCATAATTCCGCCTGGGCGCGGGTATTGACGAAAACAATCGTCACCCGCGCAGCTTCGATGCGGCGATAAACCTCCGGCATCGAAGCGAGACCCATATGGCCGCCCCAGGGCAAATGGCCTTCCGGTAATTGCAAATCAAATACCGGCGCGGCGCCCGCTTCAGCCGTGATCAAGCGCACAGAATCTGCCCGTGCATCCGGCGCCAACCAGGCGCGCAAGGCATCCGGCGCGGCGATGGTGGCGGAAAGCCCGATGCGTTTGGCGCCTGGCGCCAGCCCGGCAAGGCGAGACAGGCAGAGCGCCAATTGATCGCCGCGTTTGGTGCCGGCCAGCGCGTGGATTTCATCAATGATGATGCCGCCAATCCCGGCAAAGAACTCGGCGGCCTCTGGTTGCGAAAGCAACAGCGTCAGGCTTTCCGGCGTGGTCAGCAGGATATGCGGCGGCGCGGCGCGTTGCCGGGCGCGGCGATTGGCGGGTGTGTCGCCCGTGCGGGTTTCCACGCGTATGGAGAGCGCCATGTCCTCAATCGGCGCCATCAGATTGCGCGCGATATCCACCGCCAGCGCCTTGAGCGGCGAAATATAGAGCGTATGCAGCCCTTCGCGCGGCGCCGCAGCCAGATCAGTCAAGGTCGGCAGAAACCCCGCCAGCGTCTTGCCGCCGCCGGTGGGCGCCACCAGCAGTGCGTGATCACCGCGCGCCACGGCATCCAGAACATCAAGCTGGTGCGCGCGCGGCTGCCAGCCGCGCGCCGCAAACCAACGGGCAAAAGGTTCTGGTAATGTTCGCATTCAGCGCTATCTATGGCGTGACACGCCGCCGACGCAAGACCGGAACCGCATGGCTTTCATTTCTGCACCCCATCCCGAAACCTGGCTGAAAGTGACCCCGGCCGGGCTGTTTTGTGAGCCGGGAGGATTCTTCATTGATCCTTTGCGTGCTGTGGATCGCGCCGTGATCAGCCATGGCCATTCGGATCATGCGCGCCCCGGCCATGCGGCGGTGCTGGCCACGCCGGAGACACTCGCCATCATGACCGCGCGCTTGGGCGAGGGCCGCGCCGGCGCCACGCAACAGGCGCTGCGGTACGGAGAGGTTCTGGCGATCAATGGCGTGAAGCTCTGGCTGCGCCCTGCGGGGCATGTGCTGGGCTCGGCGCAGATCGCCCTCGAATGGCAGGGCAGCCGCGTGGTGATCTCAGGCGATTACAAGCGCCGCGCCGATCCAAGCTGCGCGGCTTTTGAAGTGGAACGCTGCGACGTTTTTATAAGCGAAGCGACCTTTGCGCTGCCGGTATTTCGCCACCCGGATGCGATGGGGGAGATTGCGCGGTTGTTGCGTTCGGTCGCGTTGTTTCCTGAACGGACCCATGTGATTGGCTGTTATGCGCTTGGCAAATGCCAGCGCCTGATCCGAATGCTACGCGCGGCGGGGTATGATCAGCCCATTCATCTGCATGGCGCGCATCAGAAGCTGTGTGATGTGTATGGGGGGCTGGGGGTTGCCCTCGGCCCGCTGCAGGGCGCCACGGTGGCGCGCAAGGATGCGTTGAAGGGGGCGATTGTGCTGGCCCCACCTTCCGCCATTGCCGATCGCTGGGCGCGGCGGCTTGCGGAACCGGTGGTGGCCAATGCGTCAGGTTGGATGGGCGTGCGGCAACGCGCGCGCCAAGGTGGCGTGGAATTGCCGCTGGTGATTTCCGATCACGCGGATTGGGATGAGTTGCTCACAACCTGCGCGGAGACCGGCGCAGGCGAGGTTTGGGTGACGCATGGGCGCGAAGATGCGCTGATCCATGCGCTGGGATTGCAGGGCATCAGGGGGCGCGCCTTGAACCTGATCGGGCGTGGTGAGGAAGATGAGGAAGCCAGCGCGTGAACAGGATGATCACTGCGTTTGTTTCAAACGCCGCGCCAATTTCCGCCGCGCGAGCCAGCGGCGCAGCCCGCCGCCGCCCAGAATCATCCTTGTGCACGTGGTGCGAATATGCCAGGGCAAGCTGAGCACCTTGTCGTAATGCGCTTCAAGCCGCTGCTGCGCCTGATGAAAGCTGGCATCCACCTTCCCCGCACTCAAATGCCGCAAATGGAAATCAATCACCCAGGCGCTGCGCCCGGCGCAACGCGCTTGCAGGCACATATCCGTGCCGTAAAGATGAAAGCCGGAAGCCGCCGCGGAAACACTGACCAGCGCATCACGGCGGATGATGATGAAATTCTCATCCAGGCTGACCACGCGCGCGGGAAAGGCGCCGCGGCGCTGGTCTTCGCCATGCGGATCGGAAATGCGGATAACAAGGCTGCCATCCTGTGTGGCCCCGGCATTGCCGGCCAACGCCCAATCCGCATCAAGCGCATCAAGTGCTGCCAGGCGGGCGCGCAGCGTTTCGATATCATCAGCCAGCAGCCGGATATCCTGATGGCAAAGGATCACATAAATACCGCGTGCGAGGCTCAAGAAACGCCTGATGCCCTGGAAGGCATCCCATTGGTGGCCCTTGGAATTATCCAGGTACAGGAATTCGACCCTGTCCGGCGTGAAGCCGCGCGCCTCAAAGCTTTCCAGCATGGCCGCGTATTCCGCCGGGCGCGTAACCAGCGTGCAAACGCTGAACAGCGGCCCGGCAAGGGCTTGGCCGGCATCCATCGGTTGCTGCGTGGGAATCATATCGCCAGAATCAGGCCTGGAACGGAATTGCGCAAGATCGGCCTGCGCCGGGTAGCGCCATGAGCCTGCCGGCTTTCGCTGAACTCCTGGAAAGGTTGGTGTTTTCGCCAGGGCGGAACGCCAAGCTGGCACTTCTTGGCCAATGGTTCGCTGCGCAGCCAGACCCCGAACGCGGCCTGGGCCTGGCGGCCATCACGGAAAGCCTGAAGCTTGCCACCGCCAAACCCGCCATGCTCAGGGAAATCACCATGGCGCGGGTGGACCCCGAATTGTTCCGGCTTTCCTATGATTATGTTGGCGATCTCGCGGAAACCATCGCCCTGATCTGGCCAAAACGCGCCGGCGTGAATGCGCCACCGCCTGCGCTGTCAGACATTATCGCCGCCTTGGACTCCACGCCCAAGCCCGAGGTCCCGGCGCTGATCGCGGGCTGGCTGGATACGCTGGATGCCAGCGGGCGGCTTGCGCTGATCAAGTTGCTCACGGGCGGCCTGCGCGTTGGTGTTTCCGCCCGGCTTGCGCGTGTGGCACTCGCCGAATGGTCCAGCACGCCGGTGGAGGCGATTGAGGAAGCCTGGCACGCCATCCCCGCACCCTATCAAGCGCTTTTCGCCTGGCTTGAAGGTCGCGCGCCGCAGCCAGACCCGCGCGCGGCACCCATTTTCCGCCCGCTGATGCTGGCGCACCCCTTGGAGGATGCGGATATCGCCACGCTCGATCCCTCCGCTTACTGTGCTGAATGGAAATGGGATGGCATTCGCGTCCAGGTCACGGCAGGGCCTGGCGGTGCCAGGGTTTGGAGCCGCGGGGCCGAGGATATTTCCGCGACCTTTCCCGAAATCGTCTCCGCCCTTGATTTCCACGCCGTGCTGGATGGCGAATTGCTGGTGCTGCGCGATGGCGAAGTGGCACCCTTTGCGGATTTGCAGCAAAGGCTCAACCGCAAAAGCGTCACCGCCAAGATGCAGCGCGATTTTCCGGTCGCGATCAGGCTTTACGACATATTGTTTGAAGGTGATCAGGATTTGCGCCCCCTCCCCTTCACTGAACGGCGCGCGCGGCTGGAAGCCTGGTATCAGCGCCAGCAACCGCTGCGGATGGATCTTTCCGACATCATCCCCTTCGATGATATCGCGGAATTACAAACCTTGCGCGAAGGCGCGCGCGACGCTGCGATTGAAGGGCTCATGCTGAAGCGCGCCGATGGCCCCTATTTGCCCGGGCGCGTCAAAGGGCAATGGTGGAAATGGAAGCGCGCACCGCTCACGCTTGATACGGTGTTGATGTATGCGCAGCGCGGTCATGGCAAGCGCAGCAGCTTCTATTCGGATTACACTTTCGGCGTCTGGCGGGAAGATGGCGAATTAGTGCCGATCGGCAAGGCCTATTCCGGCTATACGGATGAGGAATTGGCTTGGCTTGATCGCTGGATCAGGAACCACACGGTGGATCGCTTCGGCCCGGT
>JBIKXA010000055.1:0-19349 GCA_044356015.1 Roseomonas sp. | reverse complement strand
AGCAGCACTTAAACCGATTGCAAGCGCGCCCCCAACATCGACCGCGGCACAACCTGCAGTAATTCCGACGAGTCCTGCCAGCACGCCATTGATTGTGAACTCCGGACGAAAGAGCCCTTGATGGATCCGGCCGAGGATCATCTGGGACATGCCCCCAGCCGCGCCTGCAACCATTGTATTCGCAACGATCAATGCGAATTCCGACGTGCCCGCCGTTGTCGAACCGCCATTGAAACCGATCCACCCCACCCACAGGATCAGACACCCTGCTGTCGCAAGAACGGCTGAATGGCCATTGATTGGGACCGCCTTGCCTGCAGCGTCGAAACGACCGAGACGCGGCCCAATAATGATGCAGCTTGCCAGCGCGATCCAGGCGCCCACGGAGTGAACCACGGTTGAACCGGCAAAATCAATGAACCCCCAGGAAGCAAGCAGGGGCTCATTCTCCTTGTTCAGAAGATTGCCCCAAGCCCAATGCCCTGCGATAGGGTAGATCAGAAGTCCGGTGGCACAGGCAACCAGGATGTAACCCTCAAGCTTCATCCGTTCAGCCGTAGATCCAGAGATGATTGTCGCCGCTGTCCCGCAAAACACAAGCTGAAAGACAAAGAAGGTCAATGCCCATTCGTTCAGCGTATTAAGCATCAGCATATTGGGGTCCCAGCCAAAGAGCCCCCCGACACTCGTGCCGAACATCAGCATGAAGCCGACCGCACCAAAAACAAGCGTCGAAAAGACGAAATCAGTGATGTTTTTCTGTGCAACACTGATGGAATTCTTTGATCGAACAAAGCCGCTTTCCAGCAACAGGAAGCCTGCTTGCATAAAGAATACCAGGCCTGCTGCGATCATTGTCCATACATGATCAAGATTGCTCTGCAGGGCAAAACGTTCCGCAGATGCATGTGCGGGGCTGCTGGCTAAGGTCAGAAAAAGCGCAATCGTGATGGAGGCGAAAGGAATCATGTGTGAGATCCTTTGAGTTTTTTTCAAATTACCCGTCACTGGCTAAAAAGAAATTAAGGGGGCGGCGTTTTTTGTGCCGGTTGATAAAGTCTTTGGGAATCGCAGACCCATATCGCCCTGGGGACGACCAAGCATTTGCATCAGCGACCCGATGAGAAGGTAGGGCGAAATGGGTTTTGTCGTCATTTGATCCGAACAAGGTATATGTTGTTGAAATTTCTCAGGCGGTAAGTTTACGCGGAAGAACCCCGCTTAGGTTCGGCTTCTAGAAAAGGTTCCCTAATTGTTTGTTCTGTTTAATCCTAAAGCCAAGCGCATATATCGGGTTCCTGACCTTTCTCGATCTGGCTCGGCTGATCTTGCCGCAGTGGCGCCGCCGTTCCATTCTGCCGATCATCTTGAAAGGAATGCCCCATGGAAGCGCCCGTACTTGTTGAAATCACCGATGATATCGCGCTCGTCACCCTGAACCGGCCCGATTCGCGCAATCCGCTTGATCCCGAAACGCAGGATGGCTTGATCGCCACCTTCATGAAGCTGGATGCCGAAGCCAAGGCGCGGGTTGCGATCCTGACAGGCGCGGGCAGCGCCTTTTGCGCCGGCGGCAATGTGCGCCGCATGGGCGAAGCGGCGAGTGGTTCAACGGAGCGTACCCCCGCCCAGGCGCGCGGCTATTACCGCCACGGTATTCAGCGCCTGCCGCGCATGTTCGAACAATTGGAAATCCCCGTGATCGCCGCGGTGAATGGCCCGGCCATGGGCGCGGGCTGCGACCTTGCCTGCATGTGCGATTTGCGCATCGCGGGCCAATCCGCGCGCTTCGCCGAAAGCTTTGTGAAGCTTGGCATCATCCCGGGAGACGGCGGCGCCTGGTTGCTGCCGCGCGTGGTGGGCTTTGCCAAGGCCGCCGAAATGTCGCTGACGGGAGACGCGCTCTCAGCCGATCAGGCGCTGGCTTACGGCCTGGTGTCTCAAGTGGTGCCGGATGCGGAATTGCTGGATGCGGCCCGCGCATTGGCGCGGCGCATCGCCGCCAATCCGCCGCAGGCCGTACGCATGGCGCGGCGCCTGCTGCGGGAAGCCTGGAACAACCGGCTTGATTCCGTGCTGGAAATGTCTTCGGCCATGCAGGCCGTGGCGCATACCACGGATGACCATAAGGAAGCGCTGGCGGCGATGCGTGAAAAGCGCAAGCCGACCTACAAGGGCGCCTGATCCTTGTTCGCGCCCGGAATGCTTGCTGGGCGGCGCGCGCTGATCACCGGCGGCGGCACCGGCCTGGGGCGCGCCATTGCTCAGCGCTATCTGCAACTGGGTGCGCGCATCGCGATTTGCGGGCGTCGCCTGGAAGTTTTGCAGGAAACGGCGGCGGCCTTGCGCGCGGAAATTCCAGGCGCGGATATCGGTGTCCATGCCTGCGATATTCGTGATGCGGCGGCGGTGGAAGCGATGCTCGCTGCCGTCTTTGCCGAAGGCGCACCGGATATTCTGGTGAATAACGCAGCCGCGAATTTCCTCGCGCAGACGCATCGGCTTTCGGCGCGCGCTTTGGATGCGGTGCTGGCCACCACGCTGCATGGCGCGGCTTATTGCACCATGGGCGTTGGGCGGCGCTGGATTGAGGCCGGGCAACCCGGTGTGGTGCTGTCTATTCTCACGCTTTCCGCCTTGCAGGGCGCCGCCTTCACCGTGCCATCCGCCATGGCCAAGGCCGGTGTTCTGGCCATGACTCAAAGCCTGGCGGTGGAATGGGGTCGGCATGGCATCCGACTGGTCGCCATCGCCCCCGGCACCTTCCCGACCGAAGCGGCGGTGGCGCGGCTGCGCCCCGGTGGGCTTGATCATGGCGATGTGCCGCTGAACCGTGCCGGCAAGCATGAGGAATTGACCGACCTTGCTGCTTACTTGGTTTCAGAAAACGCCGATTATATCACAGGCGAATGCGTGGTGATTGATGGCGGGCGGCGCTATCTGGGCGGCGCGCGGGCCGGCGTGCGGGACATGCTGGCCTGGGATGATGCCGCCTGGGAAAGACAACGCGAAAAGACACCGAAGAGATGACCGAAGCCTTCAGCGAAATTCTCTACAGCGTGGCGGATCGTGTCGCGACCATCACGCTCAATCGGCCAGAACGCCTGAATGCCTGGTCCGCAGTCATGGAAGCCGAAACCCGCGCCGCCTTTGCGCTGGCTGTCGCGGATGATGATGTGCGCGCCATTGTGCTGACCGCCACCGGCAAGGGCTTTTGCGTTGGCGCCGATGTTTCCGCCATCGCCACACGCGGTGCGGAACGCCCGATCTATGCGGGCGTATCGCCACCCCCTGGCGAGGCGCCCCCAAGTGAGGATTTCGCGCGGCGCTATTCCTATATGCTCAATATCGGCAAGCCGGTGATTGCGGGCATCAATGGCGCGGTGGCGGGTGTTGGGCTTTGCCTGACGCTGTTTTGCGATGTGCGGTTCATGGCGGCGGGCACGAAGCTTTCAACGGCTTTTGCGCGCCGAGGTTTGGTCGCGGAACATGGCAGCGCCTGGATGTTGCCGCGTCTGATCGGGCCGATGAATGCCGCTGATCTTTTGCTGTCAGGCCGCAGCATCACCGCCGAAGAAGCCGCCGGCATGGGCCTGGTGCGCGTACTGCCGGCGGATCGCTTTCACGCTGCCGTGCAGGCTTACGCGGCTGATCTCGCGAATAACTGCTCGCCCCGTTCCATGCGCGTGATCAAGCGGCAAGTGACGCTGGCCCCCTTCCAAACCCTGTCGGAAGCGGTGGAAATGGCCGAGGTGGAACAGGATGCCACGCGCGGCACGGAAGATCGCCGCGAAGGCGTCGCGGCCTTCCTGGAAAAGCGCAAACCGAATTTCACGGGGCGCTGATAAGCAACCTGTTGGTCTTCTCCATCGCCGCCACCAGCGCCTGAAATTCCCGCGCGAAAACCTCCCGCGCTGTGCCGTTACGCGCCAGATCATCGCCGATCTCGCCAATGCTGCGCTTGCCATCAATGCGCGCGAGAATCGCCCCCGCCAGCCGAGGCAACGGCACCGGCACGGTCAGGCCATCAAAGGTCACGCGCAACACGCCATCACGCGGCAGGCTTGCGGCCAGCTTCGCGCCATCCAATTCACGCAGGCACGGCACAGCAGCGGGATCATCCCAAGGCGCGCTGATCACCGGCGCATCGGCGCGCACGCAATAGGCGATATGCACGCCCATATTGCCGGTAATGGCTTCCGCCAGTGCGGCGCGCTGCACCATATCCATCGCTTCGATGCGCGGGCGCAGCTTGGGATCGGAAAGATAGGAAAGCGGATCGTAGCGGAGCGGCTCTACAAGGCACACTATCCGCAAGCCAGCGGCTGCAATCAGCGCATTGAAAGCCGGCACGGTGAAAGCGACATCGCGCGGATTGAGCAGCAAATCATAAAGCCCGGCATCGCCACCCTTTTCGTGATCCGTGATCCAGGGGTTGCGCTTCAGCCACGCCGTTTCCGGCATTTGCCGCCATAGGCGCTTCGCTACCTCCACCCGCGCCGCCGGCGCTTCATCAGGCGGCGCCAGCAGGCGTAGCGCATCCTGCGCCATATAAACCCCGGTGCGGCCATGCGGGGCATAGACCATCAGCCCCAATCCACCCCTCGGCGCCAATACGGAAACCAGCGCCTTCAGCCCTTCCAGCGGATCCGGCAAATGATGCAACACGCCGCAGCAATCAATGTAATCGAAAGGCCCAAGCCCGCTGCCCGGTAGATCCAGCAAGGAGCCTTCCTGGAAAATCACATTGCCAAGCTTGCGCGCCGCCACGCGCGCTTCCGCCACGCGCCGCGCCGCCGCCGAACGATCGAGCCAGGTGACATCGCCAGCCCGCCCGGCATTTGCCATTTGCTGCGCTAGCATCACGGTGGCATCGCCACTGCCACCCCCGGCGACCAGGGCGCGCAAGGGCTGGGAAGCAGGGCGGCGGGCGCCGAAAATCCAATGATCCACTTCGCGCAAATGGCTCGGGCTGCCGATGATCAGGCGCTTGGCCTCATCCCGCGGGTCGCGCTGGGGATAGGGATAGGCATCATATTGCGCGGCAAGCGCGGCATCGGCGGCGTCTTTCATGGCGCCTATCTACCAATTCAGGTGAATGCTGAAACCCTCATTACGCTTCACGCGCCGGCAATATTTTGAGCAATTCCATTCCAGATTCCGGTTATTGCGCCGCTACCGCAAATCCCCGCGCGGCTTGGGCGATGCACCCGCGGCATTGCCCGCCGAACGCCCGGCATCCACCGGTAGGGTCTGGCCCGTGATCCAGCGCGCAGCCGGTGAGGCCAAGAAGCACGCCGCTTCCGCGACATCCCAGGCGCTGCCTTCAAATTTCAATATGCCAGATTGCGCACGCTGCTGACGCAATTCTTCCGTCATGCCGCGCGATGCCACCATGGGCGTATAGACATAGCCAGGTGCCACCGCATTGACCCGGATATTATCCGCACCGTGATGCCCGGCCATGGCGCGTGTCATTTGCACAATGGCACCCTTGGTGGTGGCGTAGAGCAAGCCAGGATGTCCCGCGCGCAGCCCCGCCACGGAAGACAAATTCACAATCGCCCCACCGCCCGCCTTACGCATTTCCGGCACGGCGTATTTCGCCATCAGCATCACGGATTTCACATTCACCTGCATGGCGTAATCCCAGGCATCCGGGTCCACGCCTTCGGCATTGCCGGCGGGGCCGCTGATGCCGACATTATTCACGAGAATATCCACGCGCCCCCAAAGCTTCACCGCTTCCGCCACCGCCGCCGCGCAATCATCGGCCTTGGAAACATCGGCTTCCTTCACGGCGCAAACACCGTCTTCGGCAGCAATGAGCCGCGCGGTTTCTTCCAGCGCGGGAAGATCCACATCCAGGCACAGCACCTTCGCCCCGCGCGCCGCCAGCAGCACGGCAATCGCCCGCCCATTGCCAATGATGGTGGCGCCCGCGCCGGGATTGCGCGAACCAGCACCGGTAACAATCGCGACCTTGCCGTTCAGGCGGGTATTGTCTTGCATGATGGGATGATCCTTCTCACGAAAGGATCACCCGCGGGAGAGTTTAGTCAAGCGTCGCGCGCCAGCAATTCCTTGAGCAATTCCACCGTGCGCGCAGGCTGTTCCTGTTGCACCCAATGCCCCGCGCCAGGCACCAGATGCGCCGCCGCCATGCGCGTGCAGGCAATACCCTGCATGCGCTCAAAAGCGCCGGGCGCCTGGAATACGCCCCAATCCGCGGCCCCCGCGATAAAGACCGAAGGCACATCAATGCTGCGCCCGGCAAATAGCGCCAAATCCGCATTCACTTCCGGCGCGAAGCGCGTGCGATACCAATTCAGCCCGCCCTGAAATCCGGTGCGGCCATATTCTTCCGCATAAACCGCCATTTCGGCTTCCGTCATCCAGGCGCAGCGCGCAACCTCATCCGCGCTTGGCATTTCATGCGCCACGGTTTCCGGCATGGTCTCGGCGCGGTCCATCACGTAATAGGTCGGCAGCTTCGCCATTTCCTCGGCTGACCAATCGCGCAGCTTATGCGGTTTATTCGCCGCCCAATCGGCGCTTTTGTGGTGGTAATAGGCGCGCATGAAATTATGCAGCCCCTGCGCCGCGCCCATCATATCGGCATTGGCCGGGCGCGTGGCGTAATAGGCGTGGTAATGCTTGCGTGGGCGGGGCAGGGCGGCCAAAGCCTCATCCAGCCCCGGCATGGCGGAAGAACCACCGGCATTCTGGCCGGGCTTCGGCCAATCCGGCCCGCCGGCGAAGGGCGCGCTCATCAAGGCAACGCGGCGAAACACATCTGGGCGCGTCAGCGCGCACCAGGCGGCTACCGGAGATCCAAAATCATGCCCAATCACCGCCGCCACTTCGCGGTAGCCCAGCGCCGCCACCACCCCCAGCGCATCGCGCACCAGATTGGTCAGGCGGAACGGCGCCAGCGGCGCATCGTAATCCGTCTCGGCCCCCGTAGTGCGGCCATAACCGCGCTGATCCGGCGCCACCACGTGATAACCGAGCGCCGCCAGCGGCAGCATCACATGCCGCCAGGAATAGGCGAGCTCCGGAAAGCCATGCAGCAGCAAAAGGCACGGCCGGCCTGGTGTTTCATGCCCGGCTTCCAGCAGATGGACGCGAAGCCCATTGATGCCTTCCAGAAAGCGGGACCGAATGCCTTGCGGCAGGGTTGGTGTGACAAGCGGTTGCATGGCGGTGTTTCCTTCCTTCCCCCCATCCCGCCCGAAGCGCGCCCTGCAATCAAGCCCCGCATTGACGCGCGCCCCGGCTGGCGAGAGTTTGGCCCCATGCAGGATGGTATCCCCTGGTCTTCGGACCTGCTCACTCTGGCGCGGCGTTTCGGCTCGCGCGTCGCGATTACCGATGGCAGCGCCAGCATCACCTATGCGGCGCTATCCGCCCGCGCCCATGGGCTGGCACGGCGCCTGATGGCGGAAGGCTTCGAACCCGGCCAGCCGGTGGCAACCTTCGTCCCCAATGGCTGCGATGCGCCCTGGGTGAGCTATGGACTGACCATGGCGGGTGTGGCGGAAACCCCCTGCAATACCGGGTCCACCGATGCCGAATTGGGTTGGTTTGCGCAGCTGACGGGCTTCAAGCGCATCATCGCCCCGCAAGCATCCTGCGCGCGGCTGGCGGCGCTGGGCTTCGCGCCCCTGCCGCTGGAAGACATCACCCCGGATGACAGCTTCGCCCCCCTGCCGCCCGTGCCATCCGATGCCTGGGGGCGGATCATTTTCACCTCCGGCACCACGGGCAAGCCCAAGGCGATTCTGCACAGCCATGGCGGGCGCTATTTGGCGAATATCCTGCAACGCGCCGTGCTACCCTTCACGCCCGAACCCGGTGAGCGTGTGTTGCTCATGACCCCCTTCACCCATGGCGCCGCTTTGATCACCTATGCCTGGTTGGATCACGGTGGGGAGGTTGTGTTGCAGGATGGCGTGCGCGCTGACCGCCTTGCGCCAGTGCTGGCCGCGCCGCTTTCGGCGATTTTCGCCCCACCGACGGTTTTGGCGAAGCTCCTCTCGCTCTTCCCCGGCCAGGCCGTGCCGGGGCTCAAGGTGATTTTCTGCGGTACACAAACCTTGACGCGCGATCTTTACGCCCGCGCCGCGGCGCAATTCGGCCCCGTGGTGCGCGTGACCTATGGCATGAGTGAATGCTTCAATCCCATCACCGTGCTGGAAGGCCCCGATGTCGCGGCGGCCATGGCGGAAGAGGATGATGGGCTTGGCGCCAATCTCGGCTGGCCGGCCACCGGCGTTGAAATCGCCATCCGGGATGAGGCCGGCGCCCCCCTTCCCGCCGGCGATTCCGGCGATATCTGGCTGCGCGCCCGGCACATGAATATCGGCATGATCGGCCCGGATGGCTTTGTGCCGCGCCCCGCCGGCGCCTGGCACCGCACCGGGGATTTGGGCGCGCTTGATGCGCGTGGCCGGCTGCGGCTGGCGGGCCGCGCTTCGGATGTCATGAAAACCGGCGGCTACCGCGTCCACCCCGCCGAGATTGAAACCACGCTGGAACCCGCCGCCCAAGGCCGCGCCCTTTGCGTGCTGGGCCTGGCTTCGGATTATTGGGGGGAAGTCATCATCGCCGTGGCTGAAGGGTTGCCGGAGGGCTGGGAGAAAGCGGCGTTGCCGCTTGCCGAGGACCTTGCCAAGCATAAGCGCCCGCGCGCTTGGCTCAGCCTGGCGGAATTGCCGCGCAATGCGCAGGGCAAGGTGGTGCGTGCGCGCGTGCGGGAAGCGGTGCTGGCGCGCTGGCGGCTGGAAGATGGCCCGCATCCACGCCTGATACCCGCCCCTGCCGGAAAGGATGCATAAGCCATGGTGATCGAAGCCCTCGCCCCCTTCTATGCCTGGACCAAGGCCTTGCATCTGATCAGCGTTTTCGCCTGGATGGCGGGGCTATTCTACCTGCCCAGGCTTTACGTCTATCACACGCAGCAGCCGCCCGGTTCCGCGCAGGGGGAGTTGTTCAAAACCATGGAACGCCGCCTGCTGCGCGCCATCATGAACCCGGCCATGATCGCTTCCTGGGTATTTGGCCTGCTGCTGATCCTGACGCCGGGCGTGGTGGATTGGCGCGCCGGCTGGTGGCACGGGAAGCTTTTGGGCTTGCTTGGCATGACCGCCTTTCACATGGATCTGGCCCGCGCCCGACGGCTTTTCGCCGAAGACAGCAATACCCGCAGCGAAAGGAGCTGGCGCATCGCCAATGAAGTGCCAACCCTGCTGCTGATCCTGATTGTCATCATGGTGATCGTGAAGCCGTTCTGATCCGTGGTTGACGCCGGGCGGCGGGCTTCATACATAGAAGGTCCTTCCTTTCGCGGCCCCGGCGATCCCTGATCGGCGCTGCCGCATTTCCCTTCTACCCTTTAACGGGACATTCATGAATGCGCCGCGTGCTGCGTTTTGCATCGTGATTCAGGTCCCGCTTTCTCAGCCTCACGGAACGCCAAGGCACCAAATGCATCTTTCAGAACTCAAGGCGAAAAGCCCCGCGGACCTCCTCGCATTCGCTGAGGAATTGCAGATCGAAAACGCCTCATCACTGCGCAAGCAGGATATGATGTTCGCGATCCTGAAGACCTTCGCGGATAATGAACAGGCGATTTTCGGTGAAGGCACGCTTGAAATCCTCTCCGATGGTTTCGGCTATCTGCGCAGCCCGCAGGCGAATTTCCTGCCCGGGCCGGATGATATCTATGTCTCTCCCGCCCAGGTGCGCCGCTTCGGTTTGCGCACGGGCGATACGGTGGAAGGCCAGATTAGGGCGCCCAAGGATGGGGAGCGTTATTTCTCCCTGCTCAAGGTCAATGCGATCAATTTCGAAGACCCGGAAAGCCTGCGCCACCGGATCAATTTCGATAACCTCACGCCGCTTTATCCGAACCGTCGGCTCAAGATGGAAAATCCTGAGGTTGAAAGCGTCGCCAAGGGGCCAACCAAGGACAATACGCATCGCGTGATTGATCTGATTTCGCCGATCGGCATGGGCCAGCGCGCCTTGATTGTGGCGCCGCCGCGCACCGGCAAGACCGTGATGCTGCAAAACATCGCCAAATCCATCACGGCGAATAATCCCGAAGTCTTCCTGATGGTGCTGCTGATTGACGAACGGCCCGAGGAAGTGACGGATATGGCGCGGACCGTACGTGGTGAGGTTGTCGCCAGCACCTTTGACGAACCGGCGACACGCCATGTGCAAGTGACGGAGATGGTGCTGGAAAAAGCCAAGCGCCTGGTGGAACACAAGCGCGATGTGGTGATTTTGCTGGACAGCATCACGCGTTTGGGCCGCGCCTATAACTCGGTTGTGCCATCATCGGGCAAGGTGCTGACCGGTGGTGTGGATGCCAATGCGCTGCAACGCCCGAAGCGGTTCTTTGGCGCGGCGCGCAATATCGAAGAAGGCGGGTCGCTGACCATCATCGCAACCGCGCTGATTGATACCGGCAGCCGCATGGATGAAGTGATCTTCGAAGAATTCAAGGGCACGGGCAATTGCGAAATCGTGCTGGATCGGAAGCTTTCCGACAAGCGCACCTTCCCCGCGATTGACATCACCAAATCCGGCACGCGTAAGGAAGAATTGCTGGTGGATCGCGGCACGCTTTCCAAGATGTGGGTGCTGCGCCGTATCCTGAACCCGATGGGCACACAGGATGCGATGGAATTCCTGTTGGACAAGCTGAAATACAGCAAGACCAATCAGGATTTCTTCGATGCGATGAATACCTGATTTAGGGCAGCGGCATAATGGTCATTCTGCTGACAGGTGGGATGGGCTTCATCGGCTCGGCGGTGGTGCGGCATTTGCTGGCCAGTACCGATGCGGCGGTCGTGAATATTGACAAGCTGACCTATGCCGCGAGCCCGGATTCCCTGGGGGATTGGCTGAAATCCCCGCGCCATATCCATCTGCCGCTGGATATCTGCGACCCTGCGGCGATGCGCGATGCCTTCACACGCTTCAAGCCGGCCCGCGTCATGCATTTGGCCGCCGAATCCCATGTGGATCGGTCCATTGATGGGCCGGCGGAATTCATCCGCACCAATGTCGTTGGCACACAGGTGCTGCTGGAAGCGGCACGCGAATACTGGCAAGGGCTGGAACCTGCGGCGAAGGCGGATTTCCGCTTCCACCATGTCTCAACCGATGAGGTGTTCGGTTCGCTCGAAAGCGCGGATGACGCGCCCTTTGATGAGCATACGCGCTACGATCCGCGCAGCCCCTATTCCGCCTCCAAGGCGGCGTCAGACCATCTGGTACGTGCCTGGCAGCATACCTATGGCTTTCCTTCCTTCGTTTCGAACACCACGAATAATTACGGGCCGTGGCAATTCCCGGAAAAGCTCATTCCGCTGGTGACACTGAACGCTTTGGAAGGCCGCCCACTGCCTGTTTATGGCGATGGATCGAATATCCGCGATTGGATCCATGTGCAGGATCACGCCGAAGCGCTGGTACTGGCGCTGATGCGCGGCGTGCCGGGTGCCACCTATTGCATCGGGCCACGCCAGGAACGGACCAATCTGCAAGTGGTGCAGGCCATTTGCCGCACGCTGGACCGGCTGCGCCCAGACCCCGCCGGCCCGCGCGAACGCCTGATCACCTATGTGAAGGATCGCCCGGGCCATGATTTCCGCTACGCCATGGATCCCAGCGGCGCGGAAGCCTCCCTTGGCTGGAAGGCGCGCTATGATTTCGAAAGCGGTTTGGATCAGACCATCCGTTGGTATCTGGACAATGAAGCCTGGTGGCGGCCTATTCGCGAAAAGCGCTATGCAGGCCATAGGCTGGGAGGGGTGAAAGCATGAAGGGCATTCTGCTTGCCGGCGGGTCCGGCACCAGGCTGCACCCGATGACACTGGCGGCTTCCAAGCAATTGCTGCCGGTCTATGACAAGCCCATGGTCTATTACCCGCTGGGTACGCTGATGCTGGCGGGCATCAAGGATATTCTGCTGATCTCCACGCCGGCTGATCTGCCGCAATTCAAGCGCTTGCTGGGTGATGGCGCGCAATTCGGCATTCATATCAGCTATGCGGAACAGCCAAGCCCGGATGGCATCGCGCAGGCCTTTCATATCGGCGCGGAATGGATTGGCGGCGAAGCCTGCGCCTTGGCTTTGGGTGATAACATCATCTATGGCCACGGCCTGGTGGAAAGCCTGAAGGCCGCGGCGGCGAATGCGCAGAACGGTCAAGCTTCCGTCTTTGGTTATCGCGTCGCTGATCCTGAACGCTATGGCGTCGCGGAATTCGATGCGGCCGGGCGCGTGCTATCCATTGAAGAAAAACCCACCAAGCCAAAATCCGATTGGGCGGTGATTGGGCTTTACTTCTACGATAAGCGCGTGACGCAAATGGCGCGGGATTTGAAGCCTTCGGCGCGCGGTGAATTGGAAATCACCGATCTCAACAAGGTTTATCTGGCGGATGGCAGCTTGCGCGCCGAGCAATTGGGCCGCGGCTGCGCCTGGCTTGATGCCGGCACGCCGGCTTCCCTGTTGCAGGCAGCGCTTTTCGTACAGACGGTGCAGGAACGCCAGGGCTTGCAAGTGGGTTGCCCGGAAGAAATCGCCTTCCGCATGGGCTTCATTGATGCGGCAGCCTTGCGCGCGCAGGCGGATCGTTTGGGCAAAACAGCTTATGGCGTCTATTTGCGCGATCTGGCGGAAGGTCGGCTCGCGTGAAGGCAGATCGCCTCGGCATTCCTGATTTGATCCTGATCGAGCCCCCGCGCTTTGGTGATGAGCGTGGTTTTTTCAGCGAAGTCTTTTCCCGCCGAGC
Source organism: Roseomonas sp. (assembly GCA_044356015.1). GTDB lineage: Bacteria > Pseudomonadota > Alphaproteobacteria > Acetobacterales > Acetobacteraceae > Neoroseomonas. The sequence goes on along the minus strand of JBIKXA010000055.1, from coordinate 6,531 downwards.
GCTCGCCGCCCATGGCATTACGGCCGATTTCGTGCAGGATAATCATTCCCTGTCGCGTCAGAAGGGTGTTGTGCGTGGCCTGCATTTCCAGCGCCCGCCGAGCGCGCAGGGCAAGCTGGTGCGCGTGGTGCGCGGTTCCATTCTTGATATCGCGGTGGATATTCGCCAAGGCTCAGCCACCTATGGCCAGCATGTTGCGTGCGAATTGTCAGCCGCAAATTGGCAGCAGCTTTGGATCCCCGCCGGCTTCGCGCATGGCTTTGTGACTCTCGAAGAAGATACTGAGGTGCTCTACAAGGTTGATGCTTATTATGATCGGGAAGCCGATGCCGCCATCGCCTGGGATGATCCCGCCCTTGGCATTGATTGGCCGGTGCGTGACCCGATCCTGTCCGATAAGGACCGCAAGGCGCCGAAACTGGCAGATATTCCGCCGCCCTTCCCGGACGGCACTTGGTGATGCGCCGCATCCTTGTCACTGGTCGAGGCGGGCAATTGGCCACCGGCCTTGAAGCCGCCCTGCCGGTGCAGGGTTTTGAAGCACTGCTGGTCGGCCAGCCGGAATTTGAATTTGATCAGCCGGAAAGCGTGATTGCCGCCTTCAATGCCCTCAAGCCCGATGCGGTGGTGAATTGCGCCGCCTGGACGGCGGTGGATGCGGCGGAAGATCAGGAAGACGCTGCCTTTCGCGCCAATGCGCTTGGCCCCGCCTTGTTGGGGCGGCTTTCGTGCGATGCCGGCATTCCGATCATCCAGATTTCCACCGATTATGTCTATGATGGCTTGAAGGGCGCGCCCTATTTGGAAAGCGATGCGCCCAATCCGCTCGGCGCCTATGGCCGCACCAAGCTTGCCGGGGAATGGGCGGCGCAGGCGGCCAATCCGCGCTGCATTGTGCTCCGCACCGCTTGGGTCTTCGCCCCCATGGGCCGGAATTTTCTGCGCACCATGCTCGCCCTTGGCGAACAACGGCCGGAACTCCGCGTCGTGGCCGACCAATGGGGCAGCCCCACCGCCGCGCCCGATCTGGCCGATGCCATTGCCGCCATTCTGACCCGCATCCGCGATCACGGCTGGCGCGATGATTTCGCCGGCACCTATCACGCCACCGGCGGCGGTTTCACCAATTGGCACGGCTTTGCCGAGGCGATTTTCACCGCAGCCGCCCGCCATGGCGCCCCGCGGCCCAAGGTCCATGCCATCACCACGGCAGATTACCCCACCAAGGCCAAGCGGCCCGCAGATGGCCAGCTGGATAATGGCAAGCTTCTTCGCATATTCGGCGTGGCGCTGCCGCCCTGGCAAGCCGGGCTCGCCCGCGTGATGACCGCACTCCGCCAAGGCTGAAGCCTTCCCGAAAACCACTTTCGACGCCATGATGAGCACAAGAATTTCAGGGAGGATCACATGACCAATCTTTCACGCCGCGCCGCGCTTGCCTTGCCGCTGCTCGCCGCCCCCGCCATTGCCCGCGCACAATCCTGGCGCCCTTCCGGGCAGGTGCGCATCATCGTCCCCGCTGCCGCTGGCGGCACCACGGATATCATGGGCAGGTTGCTTGCTCAGTTTCTGCAACCGCGCTGGGGCACGCCGGTGGTTGTCGAAAACCGCACCGGCGCGGGCGGCACCATCGGCACCGTTGAAATGGTGCGCGCGCGCCCCGATGGCCTCACGCTGCTCATGGGCAATATCGGCCCGCAAGCCATCGGCTATTCGCTGTTCCGCAACCTTCCCTATCGTCCCGAACAGATTGCACCCATCGCCGGCACCATCGCCGGGCCGAATGTGCTGGTGGTGAACAATAATGTCCCGGCGCAGAATGTGGCCGAGCTTGCCGCCATGCTGCGCGCCAAGCCGGGCGAGGTCCCCTATGTCTCAACCGGTGTAGGCCAATCCACGCATCTTTCGCCGGTGCTGTTTCTGCAAATGCTGAATGCCCAGGCCATCCATGTGCCAACGCGCGGTTCCGCCCCGGCACAGATTGAATTGCTCGCCGGCAATGTTTCCTTTCTGATTGATAACCTGACCGGCATCATGGGCCATATCCAGTCCGGCCGCGTGCGCGCGCTTGCTGTCACCAGCAAGGAACGCCACCCATTGCTGCCCAATGTGCCTGCCATGCGCGAAACCATGCCAGAGCTCGCGAATTACGAGGTGAATACCTGGTTCGGTGTTTTCGGCCAGGCCGCCATGCCGGCCGAGATGATCAACAGCATCAATGCCGATGTCATGGCGATGCTCGCACTGCCGGGAACGGTGAAGCGCTTTGCGGAATTGGGCGGCGTGCCCATGATTGGCACTGCGCAGCAATTCGGCGCTTTCGTCGCCAGCGAAATCACCAAATGGTCTGAGGTGATCAAGAAGGAAGGCTTGCAGATAGACGCAAGCTGACGCCCCTAATCTATCCGCCGTAATCCCCGCGCGAAACGCCGCGCATTTTCCACATAATGCGCGGCTGAGGCCAAAAGGCGTGCGGCGGTTTCCGCATCAAGCGTGCGGATCACCTTGGCCGGCGCGCCCATCACCAGGGATCGTTCGGGGATTTCCTTGCCTTCCGTCACCAGGGCACCAGCGCCAATGATGCTGCCCGCGCCAATGCGCGCGCCATTCATCACGGTGGCCCCCATGCCGATCAGCGCGCCATCGCCAATGGTGCAGCCATGCAGAATGGCATGGTGGCCAACCGTCACATCCGCACCGACCGTCAAAGGAAAACCCGTATCGGCGTGCAGCATCGCACCTTCCTGAATATTGCTGCGCGCGCCTATGCTGATCGGTTCATTATCGCCACGCAGAACGGCGCCAAACCAAATCCCTACATCCTCGGCCAGGATCACATTGCCCATCACATGCGCATCCGGCGCCACCCAGAAGCGGCCCTCGCCTGGGGTTTGCGGGACAAGATCGTCAAGCGCATAGATCGGCATGGTGGCTTTCCTTTTCGGTCTGAGTGGGCTGGAGGCTTTCACTTACCATCGGGCTTGCGCAACGGGTCAAGAATTTCCGCATTATGCTGGCCGGGACTGGGCAGATCGTGGCGCAGCGGCAGGCGGTCTGCCCCAAACTGCATCGGCAGCGCCGGCACCTTGGCGCGGCTGCCATCACTCAGCGTCACCTCATGAAAGCCGCCGCTTGCCAGAAGATGCGCGTCTTCGAACAAATCCCAAGGCTTGGCGATGCGGGAATAAGGCAGGCCGGCACGGGCGCACATTTCCTCAAGCTCTGCCAAGCGACGCTGCTTCAGGAAGGATTGCACCAGCGGGATCAGTGTTTCGCGGCGCTTGGCGCGTTCGGTATTGCTGGCGTAATCCGGGTTGCTCAGTGCCGGTTCATTCAATTCGCGCGTGAAAATTTCCCATTGACGTTCGGTAACAACGCCGATGAAAATCTGCTCACCATCGGCGGTATCGAATACATCATAAACGCCCCAGGCGCGTCGCCCCGCCGGCATCGGATCTGGCGCCTTGCCGGTAATGGCCTGTTGCAGCATGGCGGTGGAAACGAGGAAGGCCGCGTTTTCAAACAATCCTGCCTGCAAATATTGCCCGCGTCCGGAGGCATCGCGTTGGCGTAGCGCACCAAGGATTGAAATGGCGCCGAACATGCCACCCATCATGTCATTCACCGGGGCGCCAGCGCGGAGCGGACGCCCTGGCGGGCCGGTCATATAGGCAAGGCCCGATTGCATCTGCACAACCTCATCCAAGGCAGTACGGTTCTCATAAGGCCCAGGCAGATACCCCTTGAGCGAGCAATAGATCAGCCGCGGATTGCGCGCGGAAAGCGCCTCATAGCCCAGGCCTTTTGCTGCCAGGCCGCCAGGGCGGAAATTTTCCACCACCACATCCGCCGTATCAATCAGGCGGCGCAGCAATTCGAGTTCTTCGGCGTTTTCCGTATCCAGCGTCACGCTTTTCTTGTTGCGGCTGAAGGCGGGAAAGAAACCCGTGCCGGAGGCCACAAGATAGCGCGTACGATCGCCCTTGCCGGGTGGTTCGATCTTGATCACCTCGGCGCCCAGGTCAGCCAATACCAGGCCGCAAGTGGGCCCCATCACCATGTGGGAGAATTCGACAACGCGAATGCCGGCAAGCGGAAGCTGATGCATCAGAAGAACCTGCGGGCGGTGTTGGACATGGCGGTACGCCCGCCCGAAGGCGCCGCCAATACGGAAGCTTAGGCGATTTCGGCATAAGGTAAAGCAGCCGCGTTGCGCGACCGTAAGACACTTTGCCCCATTGGTGTGATCGTCTATGCAGCCTTCATGGAAAAGCTGATCTACACCCTGGTGCGCACGGCGGATTGGCGCGCGGCAGAACAGGCCGGCACCTATCATGGCAGTGCGGATGACAGGCGCGATGGTTTTCTGCATTTTTCAACCGCGGCGCAGCTCCGCGCCAGCGCTGCCAAGCATCGCGCGGGCATCACCGATTTGCTGATGGTGGAGGTTTCAACGGCTGCTTTGGGTGCGGCGTTGAAATGGGAACCCGCCAGCGGTGGCTCTCGCCCAGGTTTGTTCCCGCATCTTTATGGTATGCTTCCGCTGGCTGCCGTGACACAGCGGGTGCCTTTGCCGCTTGGCGCTGATGGGCTGCATCAATTTCCGCCCTTCATTCCCTGAAGGCAGCAGCGATCACGGGTTCAACGCAATGCCCACCACGCCAGGGTGCCAAGCGCCAAGGCCCAAATCCCGATGATGATGGCAGCCCCCGCCTTGCTGCGCGGCTTTTGGACCATGCGCTCCGCAGCGGTGCGGCTTTCCGCCATGATATCCGCCGGGATCAGCCGCGCGATCAGCGCAATGGCGATGGGCAGCAGAATAAGCTCATCCAACAACCCAAGCACCGGAATAACATCAGGGATCAGATCAATCGGTGAAAGCGCATAGGCCGCAACCATCAAGGCGAGCAGCTTCGCATACCATGGTGTGCGCGGGTTTCGCGCCGCGACGTAAAGCGCCAACCCATCGCGCAACACTAGTGTTTGGTCGCATTTTCCGAGTCGCCAAGTGATCCCACTTGGCTTGAAAATGCTCCGCGCGCCCAAAGACGCAAGCGCTGCCAAAGCGCCATCACGCGCGGCGTGGGGCGAAGCTATGCGCATCCGCCATCGCCCAGGCTTCAGCAAAGCGGGCATCATCCGTGCCGCGCAGCAGGGCGCCGGGCGCCAATGCCGGGTAAAGCTCCGCAAAGCTTTTCACCTGGCTTGAGAAGACGCGCCGGCTGAAATGTTCCGCGCGCAATTCCGATGGGTGCGAAAGCCCGGCTGCGGCAACCAATTCATTCAGCGCTTCCAGGGTGGCGGCATGGAATTGATGCACGCGCGGCGCCTTATCCGCCACGCGAAGCGCGCGTTGGCGTGTGGGGTCTTGTGTCGCCACACCGGTCGGGCAGCGATCCGTATGGCAGGACAGGGATTGGATGCAGCCAATGGAAAACATGAAGCCGCGCGCCGCATTACACCAATCCGCGCCAAGTGCCAGCGCGCGTGCCACATCAAAGGCGGTGGCGATCTTGCCACTGGCGCCAAGCTTGATCTGATCCCGCAGCCCAATGCCGATCAGCGCGTTATGGGCGAAGCTTAAACCTTCGCGCAGCGGCATGCCGATATGGTCCATGAATTCCAAGGGGGCAGCGCCGGTGCCGCCTTCTGCGCCATCAATCACAATGAAATCAGGCGCAATGCCAGTTTCAATCATCGCCTTGCAGATGGCGAGGAATTCCCAAGGGTGACCAATGCATAGTTTGAAACCCGCGGGCTTGCCGCCCGATAGGCGGCGCATTTCGGCAATGAAGCGCATCATCTCAACCGGTGTTGCAAAGGCGGTATGCGCGGGCGGGGAGACACAATCCTGCCCCATCGCAACACCGCGCGTGGCGGCGATTTCTGCGCTGACCTTGGCAGCGGGCAGCACACCTCCATGGCCAGGCTTCGCCCCTTGGCTGAGCTTGAGTTCCACCATTTTCACCTGATCCAGCGCGGCAACTTCCGCGAAGCGTTCGGGCGAAAAACTGCCATCCGGATTGCGCGCGCTGAAATAGCCGGAACCGATTTCCCAAATCAGATCGCCGCCCGCTTCGCGGTGATAGGGGCTGAGCCCGCCTTCGCCCGTATCATGCGCAAAGCCGCCGCGCTTCGCCCCTTGGTTCAGCGCGCGAATGGCATTGGCGGATAATGAGCCGAAACTCATGGCCGAGATATTCAGGATGGAAGCCGAATAAGGCCGTGAGCAGGCCGGCCCGCCGATCAGAATGCGCGGCAATTCATGCGCCGGCGCGCGGGCAGCAAGCGAATGCTGCAACCATTCAAAGCCGGTTTCATAAACATCATATTGCGTACCGAAGGGCCGCTTATCCAATTGCTTTTTGGCGCGTTGATAGACAATGGCGCGCTTGTCGCGGCTGAAGGGCGTGCCGTGCTTTTCATCCTCGAAGAAATATTGCCGCATTTCGGGGCGGATTTCTTCCATGATGAAACGGAGATGCGCGGCGATTGGGTAATTGCGCAGAATGGCATGGCTTGGGTGGAACA
>JBIKXA010000054.1:0-19455 GCA_044356015.1 Roseomonas sp. | reverse complement strand
CCACCATGGCGCGCGCGACGCCAAGCGGATCGGCGCGGAGAGTTTCGGCCACAATCTGCCCCGCTTCCGGCGCGAGCAGCATGCCACCCAGAAAGCGCGGAGCCCCTGTCGCATCGCGGTTCACCGGACTATCCGGCGCCCAGAGGAAATCATTGGCCGGCATGGGCAGCCGATCCGCGAAGGCGCAAAGATACCAGCCGGCATCTGGGCAACGCGCCTTCAATACCGCCGCCGCCGGGCCATCTTCCTGCAAACGCGCCAACAAAAAGACCGAGCCATAGGGTGAAAGCGCAACACGCCCATGGCCGATGGCATTGGTGGCAAGCAGCACCGCAACCGCGATCACTACCGGCACCGCCATGGCAAAAAGCCGCGCGGGATAACGCCAAAACCGCAGCAGTAGCGCAACGCCAAAAAGCCCAAGCGCCAGCGGCAAATGCGCCAGATGCGCGGCAATGCCAAGCGCCACCAGCGCCACCAGATAGCCTCGTTCAAACCGTGTCAGCGCAGCACCACCAAAGCCCAGCAGGAACAGGCCCAGCACGACCATCGGCGCGAAGATGTCTGGCATCACCAGCGCGGCGCTGAAAGGGGCAGCGGTGGCCAGTGCGACAAAGGCACAAAGCCCGATATGCCAAAGCGGCTGTACATCGCCGCGCACCACGCGCTGCGTCAGCCACAGCAGATGGGACAGGATCAGGCCCTGCGCGATCACTGGCCCCCAAAGGCTGATGCGCCAATGAAAGGCATGCAGGAATGGCCCGTAAATATAAGGCTTGTCCCAAAGCATCAGCGGCCCAAGGGTTTGATGCAAAAACCCACCGCTATCGCTGAACAACAATGGGTAGCCGTTGAAAAACGCCGGCCAGATCAGCAGCGCCGCGCCGAGTATAACCGCCGCGCCAGACCTCACCCCTGTTTCGCCGACCAGCGCGCGGCTGCGGCGTCATCCTCATTCTTGGCAGCGACCCAGCGCGCATCGCCATCGGCGAATTCCTCACGCTTCCAGAAAGGCGCCTTGGTCTTCAGCCAATCAATCAAAAAGGCGCAGGCTTCCAAGGCGGCGGCGCGATGCGCGGATGCGGTCAGCACCAGCACAATCGGCTCTCCGGGCAATATGCGACCCACACGATGGATCACGGTGCAACCGGTTAGCGGCCAACGTGCCTCAGCCTCAGCGGCGATGCGGCCAAGGGCGCGTTCCGTCATGCCGGGATAATGTTCCAGCACCATGGCCGCCAAGCCATCATCGCTACGGCAAACGCCCAGAAAACTCGCCACACCTCCAATATCGGTGCGGCCGGCGGTCAGCGCCGCGCTTTCGGCGCCCATGTCAAACAGCGCTTCCTGCACCTGGATACGCGCCATGGCTCAGCCCCCAGTGACGGGCGGGAAGAAGGCAATCTCATCCCCCGCCGCCACGGGATGATCCGGCGCGGCGAAATCCTGATTGACCGCCGCGCGGATTTGCTTGGCATCGGCAAAGGCCGCCGCATGGCCGGGGCTGCGAGTCGCAAGCCAATCGCGCAAGCCAGCGACATCGCGCACCTCGGGCGGCGGCGTCACTTCTTCCTCTGCAACCCCGATCTTCTGGCGCAGCCAGGCGAAATAAAGGATCCGCATGGCCAATCAGCGCGGTGAGGGGACCGAGGTGATGCGCCCGCCCGGCCCGATAATGGTGGTGGTGCCGCCATCGCGCACCGCAATGCCACCACCCGCCGTGCCGGGCTGGTTGAAGACCTGGGTGCGGTCATTGCCGCCCGCCACAATGCCGGGCGGCTGGCCGGGCGTGGCGGGAATGACGCTGCCTTCAACCCGCGCGGGCGGCGGGGATGGCATGGCAGAAGGTGTCGCAGCCGGCGGCGAAGGTGCCCTCGGCGGTACAGACGCCACGGGTGGCGGGGTGGAGCTACTGGCGCGCGGTGTCACGCGTGGCGGTGGGGGCGGCGGGGGCAGGCGCAGCGCATCATCCGGGGTCATGGGCGCGGGCGGCGTGGCGGGTGCGCGCATCGCGGCGTAATCCAGATTTTCCGTGCGCAAAACTTCAGCGCTTGTATCGCCGCTGGTCACGCGGCGGAGCGTCAGGCTATCCACGGAAGGGATGGCAGCATTGCGGCTGGTATTCCAGCTCGGCTGCCAATTCGGCCCACAGCCTTGCAGCGCCAGCATTGCCCCAAGCAGCAAAACAGAATGTCGCATGGCTTTCCCTGCCTCTTTCTTCATTAAGATGCGCTGCCCAGGGTTCAGACTCAAGACTGCCCAGGCGGTTTTGCCGGCGCGTCAGTGGTGGTGGGGGTTTCCGCCTGCGCGAGCGTAAGCCCCGCGCGCAAATAATCCCAGCCCGTGATCAGCGTCAGCACCGCCGCTGCCCAAAGCATGCCCTCACCAATCAAAGACACCGGCAGAAAGCCAAGCCCGATCACCGGCGCGCCGCTATCACCCGCCAGCAAGGTGCCAAGCGCGCCCATCTGAAATCCGGTTTTCCACTTCGCGAGCGGCGTGACCGGTAGGCCAATCCGAAGCTCCGCCAGAAATTCCCGCAGGCCGGAGACCAGAATCTCCCGCAGCATGATGACAATGGCGGGAAACAGCCCAGCCTCGGAAAGCCGGCCATAGCCCGCCAGCAGCATCAGCGCCGCGCCGACCAAAAGCTTATCCGCAATCGGGTCCAGCATGCGGCCAAAGCCGGAAACCGCACCGCGATCCCGCGCGATCTTGCCATCGAAATAATCCGTGATGGCCGCAAGGGAAAACACAACACAGGCGGCCATATCCGCTTGCGGCGTATTGATGGATGCCAGCACCACCAGCAGCGGTATGGCCGCGATGCGCGAAAGCGTCAGCAGATTGGGCAGGTCGGTCGGCATTTCCCTTTCCTTAACCCGGAATAGGGAGTTTTGGCACCCTTGCGCAGCAATATTCAGCCAAGTGCCGCATTCGGGTGGAAATGGTCATGAATGCGCCGCGCCATGGCCGGCCCCACGCCAGGGCAGGCTTCCAGATCCGCCAGCCCAGCCTGGCGCACGCCTCGGGCCGAGCCAAAATGGTTCAGCAATTTGCGCTTCATCGCCGCACCCACGCCGGGCACCTCATCCAATTCGGAACGGGTCAGCGCCTTGGACCGCCCGGCGCGATGGGCGGAAATGGCGAAGCGATGCGCCTCATCCCTCAGGCGCTGCAAATAGAACAGCACCGGGTCGCGCGGCGGTAATTGGAATGGCTCCCGGCCCGCCATGTGGAACCATTCGCGCCCGGCATCGCGGTCCGGCCCCTTGGCGACAGCGACCAGCGGCAGATCATCCAGGCCAAGGCCCGCCATGATCTCCCGCGCGGCGGAAAGCTGGCCGGCGCCGCCATCAATCAGCACCAGATCAGGCCAGCCATCCCCGGCGCGGGCAGGGTCTTCACGAAGCGCGCGACCAAAGCGGCGTTCAAACACTTCGCGCATCATGGCGAAATCATCATTGCTGGCGGCGGTTTTGATGGCGAATTTCCGGTAGCCCTGCTTCATGAAGCCCGCAGGCCCCGCCACCACCATGACACCATAGGCATTCGCGCCCTGGATATGGCTATTGTCGTAGACCTCAATCCGCTCCGGCGCGCCGGGCAGATTGAACAAGGCCGCCGTGCCTTCCAATAGCGCCGCCTGGGCGGTGCCTTCGGCCATGCGCCGTTCAAGGGCTTCACGCGCATTGGTCGCGGCGTGTTCCAGGGCTTCGTGCTTTTCGCCGCGCTGGGGCCGGCGCAACTCCACCCGCCGCCCGGCCTTGATGGCCAAGGCTTCCGCAATCAGCGCCGCTTCCGGCGGTTCATGCGATAGCAACAACAAGGGCGGCGGGGGCAAATCCTCATAAAGCTGGCCGAGGAAGGCGCCCATCACCTCCTCCGCGCTTTGGTCCTGCTTGGCGTGGCTCAGGAAAAACGCGCGATTGCCGTTATTGCGCCCGCCGCGGAAGAAAAACACCTGCACGCAGCTTTGCCCCGCCGCCTGATGTAAAGCGATCACATCCGCATCGCCCATGCCATCCAGATTGACACGATCCTTGCCCTGAATATGCGTGAGCCCCCGGATACGGTCCCTGAGCGCCGCCGCGCGTTCAAACTGCAACTCCGCCGCCGCCGCTTCCATCTCAGTCGCCAGGCGCTTCTGGATCGAAGGTGTTTCGCCGGACAGGAATTGCTTGGCTTCCGCCACCAGCGCGGCGTAATCGGCCTCAGAAATCCGATCCACGCAAGGCGCCGAACAGCGCTTGATTTGATACAAAAGGCAGGGCCGTGTGCGCGTATCAAACACCGTATCCCGACAAGACCGCAGCAAAAACACGCGCTGCAATGCCGCCAGCGTCTGATTGACCGCCCAGACCGACGCAAAAGGCCCCCAATAGGAAGCGCCCTTCCGCCTTTCCCCGCGATGCTTGGCAATCTGCGGAAAGGGATGGTCTTCCGTGATGACCAGCCAGGGATAGGATTTGTCATCCCGAAGGACGATATTGAAGCGCGGCCGGAATCGCTTGATGAAATTGGCTTCCAGCAGCAGCGCCTCGGCCTCTGACGCGGTAGTCACCACTTCCAGGGATCGCGTTTCAAACACCATGCGCCGGAGGCGTTCCGGCAGGCGGCCAAGCTGGGTGTATGAGGTGACGCGCTTCCTGAGCGACCGCGCCTTGCCGACGTAAAGCGCCTCTCCCTTCTCATCCAGCATGCGATAGACGCCGGGCGAGGTAGGCAGGGTGGGCAGGGCCGTTTCCAGCACCGCCAGACCCTGGAAGGAGGGGCTTTCCGGGACAGGTGGCGCGGTTTCGGTCATGCTTCTTGGCTTATGGCAAGAGGGGGGCGAATTTGTCCACGAAACCTGTGGATAAACCTGTGGGAAGCCGCCAAGACAATTCAGTTAAGACTATGTTACACAAAGATTCTAAGCCATTGCCCAGTTTTGCGGCGGCCCGGCTGTAACAATTTAACTTATTGATTTATCTGATTTTTATCCTGAGTCGCAATCTCGCTTTTTCGTCAAGGGGGGAATTTCCAGTCACCCGCAAAAAGCCTTTCGGCGTGGTTTTCGGGCGGTGGACAATCCGCAGCACGGTCAATGTCAAAATCGTGATCTTTCAATGACAACGCCGACGTTGATGCTACCGGGCATCGCATCCGGCTTGGTGACCCCCACCCTCACGCGCCGGATGCGGGTATCTTCCAATAGGCTGATGGCGATGCGCTCGGCCAGGGTCTCCGCCAGGCGCACATGGGCGGAAGTGGCGATCCGCCGCGCGGTTTCGGCTGCTGCGGCATAGTCCACCACGCGCGCCAGCCGATCCGGACCTTCGGATGCGGGGGCTTCGGGGTCCTCCACCGCCAATTCCAGGTCCAGGATCACGCGTTGGGGGCGGGTTTCCTCATGCGCATAGACGCCAAGCAGCGCCTGCACTTCCAGATTGCGCACAAAAACCAGCCGCAGCCCCGCCGCGGCATCAGGGGCGAAGCTCATTCCAAGGGTTCCTGCCCGAAAGACGGTGACCATTGCAAATGCTGCCCACCATCCAGCGCGATCATCTGCCCGGTCATGGACGGAAGCGACAGGATCGCCATCAACGCCCGCGCCACTTCTTCCGGGCTGGTTGGGCGCGAAAGAGGCGTTGAATGCGCCTGCCGATCAAAATGTTCCTGGGATTGGCGCGGGCTGGGCAAGGCGGGGCCGGGGCCGATGGCATTCACGCGGATGCGCGGGGCCAGCGCCAAAGCCAGGCTTTGCGTCAGCGCCCAAAGCCCGGCCTTGGAAACGGTGTAGGAAACGAAATGCGGCGTGAGCGACCAGACGCGCTGATCCAGCATATTCACCACCAGGCCCTGCGCCGCTTCCGGCAGCGCCTTGGCGAAGCCCTGCGTCAGCACGAAGGGCGCGCGCAGATTGGGTTCCATGTGGCGGTCCCAGGAATCCCGCGTCGCATCATTCCATTCATCGCGTTCGAAGGTGGAGGCGTTGTTCACCAGCACCCCAAGCGGGCCAAGCGCCTTGCTGGCTTCCGGGATCAGCTGCGTGACTTCCGCTTCCTGCCCGAGTTCGGCCTTTAGCGTGATGGCGCGGCGGCCAAGGGCGCGAATATCAGTGGCGGTTGCCTCGGCCGCATCGGCGCTGGCGGCGTAGTGGATGGCGACATCAAAGCCGGCTTCAGCAAGCGCGAGCGCCATGGCGCGGCCAAGCCGCTTGCCGGCGCCCGTGACCAAAGCGGCGGGGGGGATGTTGGGGGGGATCATGCGGGGCGTGATAGCGGCAAAACGCGCCCGGGCCTATGCCCGCGCGACAAGCGCCGCCTCAGATGCTAACCCCCACTCCACCATGTCTGAAACCTCAATTCCTGCCGCCCGTATCGCCGAAGAAGCCGCCCGCAGGCGGAGCTTTGCCATCATCGCCCATCCGGATGCGGGCAAAACCACGCTGACCGAAAAACTGCTGCTGAAGGGCGGTGCCATTCAGCTTGCCGGCGCGGTACGCGCCAAGGGCAATGCGCGGCGCACACGTTCTGACTGGATGAAGATTGAACAGGATCGCGGGATTTCGGTTGCGACCTCCGTCATGACGTTTGAGCGTGATGGCGTGGTGTTCAACCTGCTGGACACGCCAGGCCACGAGGATTTTTCGGAGGATACCTATCGCACCCTGACCGCGGTGGATGCCGCCGTGATGGTGCTGGATGCGGCGAAGGGTATTGAAAGCCAAACGCGCAAGCTGTTTGAAGTTTGCCGCATGCGCGATATTCCGATCATCACCTTCATCAACAAGATGGACCGCGAAGCACGCGAACCTTTCGAATTGCTGGATGAAATCCAGAACCTGCTGGCGCTGGACGCAACGCCGGCCGCCTGGCCCGTGGGCCGCGCGTCTGACTTCGCCGGGGTTTATGATTTGGCGACAGACCGCTTCCTGCCCGTGGCGGAAGGTGCGGAACCCATCCAGCTTGAATCGCCAGAAGACCCGAAGCTGGCGGCGCTGGTCGGTGATGAAAGGGCGCTAGCGCTTTCTGAGGAAGTGCTGCTGGCCCGCGCTGGCTATCCGGAATTCAACACGGATCGCTTTCTGGAAGGGTCTCTGACGCCGGTGTTTTTCGGCTCTGCGCTGCGTGATTTCGGCATTGCGCATTTGCTGGATGGGCTGGCGCGCCATGCGCCGCCGCCGCGTGCGCGCCCGGCGGATCAACGCCTGGTCACACCTGGTGAGGAAAAACTCACGGGATTTGTCTTCAAGATCCAAGCGAATATGGACCCCAATCACCGCGACCGCGTAGCCTTTGTGCGGCTATGCAGCGGGCGGCTGACCAAGGGCATGCGGCTGCGCCAAAGCCGCACCGGCAAACAGGTGCCGGTGAATGCGCCGCTATTCTTCTTCGCGAAAGATCGGCAAGTTGCAGAAGAAGCCTGGCCTGGCGATGTGATCGGCATTGCCAATCACGGGACGCTCCGCATCGGCGATACGCTGACGGAAGGTGAGGCGCTGGATTTTCGTGGCGTGCCTTCCTTCGCCCCGGAAATCCTGCGCCATATTCGGCTGGATGATCCGATGTTGGCGAAGAAGCTACGCACCGCTTTGGATCAATTGGCGGAAGAAGGCGTGGTACAATTATTCCGACCTCGTGATGGTTCTCCGCCCGTTGTCGGCGTGGTGGGACAATTGCAGTTGGATGTGCTGCAAAGCCGGCTGAAGGTGGAATATGGCGTGCCGGCGGGGTTTGATGGCACGCCCTGGGAACAGGTGCGCTGGATCGTCTCAGATGAGGCGGGCGCCTTGGAACGCTTCGCGGAAGCCAATCGGCGCGATGTCGCGGAAGACCATGATGGCGCGCTGGTGGCGTTTTTCAGCAGCGATTGGCGCCGCCGCCGCGCGGAAGAAGAATGGCCCATGCTGCGCTTTCATGCCGTGCGCGAACAGCATGGGGTGGGCGGGGGGAAGTAACCCCTGCAAGCCTTTGGCTTGCTTTATCTGTGGCGGATCGTCAGCGATCCGCCCTCAGACGCCGGCGCGCGCATCCGCGCGCTTGGCTTCGCCGCATAAGCGGCGGCGCCCATTCGGGCGCTCGCCCGCCTTCGGCGTGCGTAGTTATTACTTGACCGACGAGAATGATGTCGGCTGTAAAATCTCATTCGTCACTTTCGTCAGCAGCGGGCCATTGGCTTCGGTTTCGGCACGCGCCTTGATCCAATCCGGATCGGCCTGGAACTTCGCCCATTTTTCCTCACGTTCCGCGAGTGACTTCCACGCCACCATATAGGTCAGGCTATGGTTGGAATCGCCGATCAGCGTGGTCCAGAAACCTGCCTGGCGAATGCCGTGCTTGTCCCAAAGCTTCAGCGTAATGGTGTCAAAACGCTTCATCAGATCGGGCAGGCGCCCGGGCTGGCAGTGATAAATGCGCAGTTCATAGAGCATGATGCTTCTCCTGGTGGTTGGTTAATCAAGCTTGGCGCCGGAGATTTCCACCAATTCGCGCCAGACCCGATCTTGGCTGCGCACGTAATCGGTGAAGCCTTCCGGCGTGTCATCCGAAATGGCCGTGAAGCCAAGCGGAATGAGCTTTTCGCCATAGGTCTTGTCGCGCGCCGCGCCGATGGTGGCGCGGTGCAGCGCCTGGGCGATTGGCGCGGGCGTGCCGGCGGCGGCGGAAATGCAATACCAGAATTCCATATCCATATCGGAACCGGGGATCAGTTCTGCCATGCCGCGCACATTCTCAAGCCCCGCAACCTGCGGCTGTCGCTTCTGGCTACCAACCGCCAGTGCACGCAAACGCCCTTCGCGCACATGCGGCATCAGCGCAGGCATGCCATCGAAAACCATGTCCACATTACCGGCAATCAGATCATTCAAACCGGGTGCCAGACCGCGATAGGGCACGTGCGAAACCTCGATCCCTGCGGACTTCATCAGTTTTGAGATCGTCAAATGGCTGATGGTGCCAATACCGGATGACGCCGCGCTGATCTGCCCGGGGCGGCGCTTCGCATCGGCCACGAATTCTTCGAAGGTTTTCCAGGGTCGATTGGCATTCACGACAAACAGCGTTGAACCCACAGACACGCGCGAGATATGCGTGAAATCCCTGATCCCATCGAAGGGCATGCCGTTGCGATAGAGATACTTGTTCGCCAGCAGGATGGTCGCACCACCCAGGAACAGCGTATGGCCATCCGGTGCGCTGCGCGCCACCACCTCACCGGCGATATTCCCGCCCGCGCCGGGGCGGTTATCAATCATCACTGTCTGCCCAAGCAATGGGCCCATGCGTTCGGCGACAAGCCGCGCAGTGATATCGGCAGCCCCGGCGGGAGGAAAGGGCACTACCAGGCGCAATGGCCGCGTTGGAAAGCCCTGCGCCCGCGCAATGGCCGGCGCGGCAAGCCCCGCGATCAGCGCGGCGCGGCGGGTGAATTTGATCATCTTGGCCTCCCTTTCTTTATTCTGACGGTTCACGGTGCAATTCCACCACAATGCCTTCCTGCCCCGCCATGGCGGGATAGCGCCGCATCACTTCCGGATCATGGCCAGGCACGATGTGCTTCGGGCTGGGGGCGAGTGCGCGCAGCCTATCAAAACCTTCCAGCATTTCACCGATGTGAAACGCCGTGGTGAAGGGCCGGCCCGCTTCCATGTTTTCGTAGAAATGCGTCACATCGGAAGCCAGCACCACACGCCCGCGCGCCGTATTCACGCGTACGCATTGCAGCCCCATGGAATGCCCGCCACAGGCATGCACGGTAATCCCCGGCGCCACCTCCGCATCACCATTATGGAACACCACACGTTCGGCAAAATTCATCCGCACCATGCCGACTACGTCTTCAACCTCGAAGGAATGGCGGAGCTTTGGGTATTTCATGTAGCGCCCGGTCGCATAGTGCATTTCCGGTTCCTGCAAATGGAACTTGGCCTTGGCGAATTTATGAAAGCTGCCGACATGGTCATAATGCAGGTGGGAAATCACCACATCTTCCACCTTGTCGGGGTCCACGCCCAAAAGCTTCAGGCTTTCAATCGGACAGCGCAGGTAATTGCGCTTGCGCTTGGCCGCGACTTCTGCGGTGAAGCCGGTATCAATGATCACGGCGCGGTCTTCATTCACTGCCGCCCAAACGAAGTAATCCATCGGCATCGGCGCATCATGCGGGTCGCCGCCAATGAAATGTTCGGCGCGCTTGGCATCGCGCATGGCATAGCGCAGCGCATAGACGCGGTATTCGGGTTCAGTCATGCCATATGCTCCTGTCGTAAAGGCTGCATCCCTGGACCATGATCCGTTCTGACGGATCATGGTCTGGTCTTGTTTGAGCGGCTGATTCACCGCTCCGGTCATTCGACCTACGCGGATCAGACGCTAGCGCGAGACCAACCATGGAAGCATCGCGCAGAACGGAAAGAAAATCGCCAGGTTGATTGGCATCACCGACAAGCGTGAAGGGAATGCCGCTTGCTTCCACCGCCGCAAGCACACCAAGATTAGGCAATGCGCCAATCGCGGCAATCACATGCGTAACGCCGGCAATCGCATGCGCCGCGCCATCTTCGGTGAAATGCAGCACATCGTCGGCCAGACGCGCATCGCGCACCTTGGTATGGAAGCTTGTGCCTACTTCGCGCAGCCTGATCATCAGATCGGTGCGATTATTGCGCGCCATGGCGGGCGCGATGGCGGGCAGCGCTTCAAGGATTGAGATGCCGCAGCCGCGCTGCACCAACACATCCGCCACTTCCAGCCCGACAATGCCACCCCCAATCACCGCAACTCGCGCGCCATCCGGCACCAAAGCTGGATTGGCGATGACATCCCAGGCTTGCAGCGGCACGGCACCGGGCAGCGTCAACGGGCGCGGCTTGGCGCCGGTAGCCACCACCACATGATCCGGCGCGAAAGCCTTGATGGCATCAGCGCTTGCCGTCACACCATACCGCACCGGCACGCCCAGCGCCTGCACTTGATCCCAACGCCAGGACCAGGCGGGGCGCACTTCTTCCTTATCCGGCGCGGCAACGGCCAGATGAATCTGTCCCCCGGCACGCGCTGCTTTTTCCCAGATTTCCACTTCATGCCCGCGCGCCGCGGCCAGCCGCGCCACTTCGGCGCCCGCCAAGCCCGCACCCAGAATTAGAATGCGCTGCTTCACCGGCGCGGGCGCGAATGGTCCATCAATAAACTCCGGCGCTTCCAATTCCGTGCCCAGCATCGGGTTCACCACACAGGCGACATCGCGTTCAAGCGTCAGGCGTTCAAAGCACACATTGCAGGAAATGCAGCCACGGATCGCGACCTTACTCTCACCAAACGCCTTGCGCGGCCAATGCGCATCCGCCGTCAGCGCGCGACCTAATGAGACATAATCCGCCGCGCCCGAGGCCAACACTGCCTCAGCATCCTCCGGTGACAAGATACGCCCGGCGATAATGGTCGGGATCGTAACTGCATCGGTAATCGGCTTGGCATGGGGTTCCAGCGTGCGGCGCGGCATGGATGGCGGCTGGATGCAAAAGCGCGATAGCGCCGGGCTTTCATTCGTGCCGCCCGAAAGATCAAGCGCTGTCACCCCCGCCGCTTCCAACAGCTTCGCGAGTTCGACCATCTCCTCAACCGGGTAGCCATCTTCGCAATATTCAGTGCAGGAAATCCGCACCCAAAGCGGGAAATCCGGCAGCGCATCGCGCAGCCGATGCACCGTTTCCAACAATAGCCGCGCTCGGTTTTCCAACGAGCCACCGTAACGGTCGGTGCGCTTATTGATCCGCTGCGTCAGGAATTGATGAAACAGATACCCATTGGCGGCGTGCAATTCCACCGCATCATACCCCGCCTGCCACAAGCGCCTGGCGGCAGCGACGAAATCCTTCTGGATTTCGGTGATCTCCGCCTGTTCCAGCGGCCTTACCTCATCACCCGTATTGGGATTGCGCCAGGGCGAAGGGCCGACGGGTTCCATATTCAACACCATGCGCCGCAGCAGCGCGCCGCGATGATTGATCTGCCCCACCGTCACGCAATCATGCCGCTTGATGCCTTCCACCAACCGCGCCAAGCCAGGAATGAAGCGATCATGATAAATCCAGAGAGAATTATTATGCGCGCGCCCACCGGCGCTGACCGCCATCGCTTCCGTCACGATGGCAGCAACCCCTCCCTTGGCGCGTTCTTCGTAATAGGCGCGGTCACGTTCGGTCGAAAGACCATCGCTGGTGCTGAAATTCGTGCCCATTGGCGCCATGATGAGCCGGTTTTTCATCCGAAGCGGCCCAATCCGCCCCGGCTGTTGCATCAGCAAACTCATCGCGCGTTACTTCGCCTTATCCGCATCAAGCACCGCTTGCACCGCCGCCGGATCGCATTTGATCGACACGCCCGCGCGTTCCAATTGCAGCTTCATCGGCACGCGGCTATCCAGGTTTTCCCAGCCGCGGTTCAGCGCCTCATTCATTTCTTCCAGCGCCAAATTGCAGAACCGCATCGGCACGTTCAATTCGCGGCCCATGGTCACCGCCAGCGTCACATCCTTATGCGCCAGCTTCAGCGCAAAGGCCGGCGGATCATATTTATCCACCAGGAATTGATCCGTGATGCGATCAAAAGTGCGCTTACGCCCAAGCGCGCCCTGGCGCACGGCCTTCCAGAGATCGAGCGGGTCCATCCCAGCCTTCACGCCCATGGAAAACACCTCGGCCATCGCTGTCTGAATCGCATAGCCCGCCATGTTGTGGACCAGCTTCGCCACTGTCGCGGTGCCAATCGGGCCGATATAGGCGGCCTGGTCACCAAAAGCGTCCAGCACCTTCTTGTATTTGTCGAAAACCGCCTTGTCGCCACCAACCCAAATGGCAAGCTTGCCGGTCTCAGCCCCCTTCGGCCCGCCGCTGACCGGCGCGTCAAAACCATAGGCGCCCTTGGTCGCGAGTGCTTCCGCCATGCGCTTCATCAGCGCCTGGGAATTGGTGGAAAGATCGAAATAGGCGGCACCTTTTTGCACCCCGGCCAGAATGCCTTCAGGGCCGAAAATCACCGGCTCCACTTCCTTGGGGCCGGGCAGGGAGGTGAAAATCACCTCACATTGTTCCGCCACCGCCTTGGGCGTTTCCGCCCAGGTGGCGCCGGCGGCCAGGCGATTGGCGCCGGCTTCACGGCGGATGTCATGCACCACCAGTTGATAGCCGGCCTTTTGCAGATTGGCGGCCATAAAGGCACCCATGGTGCCAAGGCCGATAAACCCTACTTTCATCGCGTCAGCCCTTCTTCGCCTGATCCTGCGCTTCAAATACATCAACGGCGACATGCGCTGCCGTCATGGCGGAAGGCCAGCCGGAATACATCGAAAGATGCGTGATGATTTCTGAGATTTCCTCGCGCGAAAGCCCATTGGTCAGGCCGCGGCCGATATGGCTGTTCAATTGATCCTGCCAGCCCAGCGCCACAAGAGCGGCAATCGTCACCATGGAACGATCACGCTTGGAAAGCTGGGGCCGTTCCCAGACATCGCCATAGACATATTGGTGAGTCATTTCCACCAGCTTGGGGAAATCCGGATTGATGCGGTCGCGGCGCGCGGAAGGCGGGGCTGCCATGGGAAGTCTCCTCATTCGGTGTCGCACAGCACGGGCAGAGGAATGGCTGAGCGCGCAGCGCGCCTAAGCCCTGACCTTCCCCCGCTTCTTCTGTGTTGCGCTTATCCTGCGACCAGTATCGCCGCGCCGCAAGCCGGGCTAGAGCATGTTGCGTTCACATCGGTTCACGCAACCCGCTCTACGTCGTTGTTTTACGAGCATCTTCACCCGTTCAGATGATTCCATCTGAACGTGATCTGCTCTAAGCGCCCGCCACGCTGCGCCGCGCCAGATCGAGCGCCGCCGCTACCGTCGCCGCACGCACCGCCGCGCGATCCCCGGGAAAGACATGGCGTTCCACCAAGGTTGGCGCGCCTTCGCGCGCGCAACCGATGAACACCAGGCCCACGGGCTTGCCCGGCGTGGCACCGCCCGGCCCGGCAATGCCGGTGCAGGAGAGGGCAAGTGACACACCCGCACCCGCACGCGCGCCTTCCGCCATTTCGCGCGCCACGTCTTCACTGACCGCGCCATGTGCCGCCAGGGTTTCGGCGCGCACACCAACCATCTTTTGCTTGGCGTCATTCGAATATGTCACAAAGCCCGCCATCACCACGGAAGATGATCCCGCAATCGCCGTCAGCGCTGCGGCAATCAGCCCGCCAGTGCAGGATTCGGTGGTGGCCAAGGTCATGCCCTTGGCATCCATCTGCGCGAGCAAGCTGCGCGCCTGATCAAGTGTGGCTTCGGGCAGCATGGTCAGATCACTCCCGGCAAAAGGGGGCGCGCCAGGATCAACGCCAAGGCCGCCAGCGCACCCGCGACAATATCATCCAGCATGACACCAAAGGCGCCGTCTTGCTGATCAGCCCAGGAAATCGGCCAGGGCTTGAAAATATCGAAAACCCGAAACAGGCCGAAAGCAATCAGCACGCCCCATATGCTGGCTGTCATGCTCAGGCCGGCCAGCGCAATCAGCATGCCGGCCGCTTCATCCACCACAATCCAGCCGGGGTCCTGATCTGGGGTTTCGCGCAGCACTTGGCGCACGGCGTAAAAACCAATCAGCGTCACCAAAATACCGAGCAACAAGGCTGGCACTGGCCCCAGCAAGGCCGCAGGCAAAACAACCAAGGAACCCCAAGTACCAGGCGCTGGTTTCAGCCGCCCAATGCCGCCCATTGTTGCAACCAGCATGGGCAGATTCATGCGCCTATCTCGCGCTGGCAAGCCAGCTTGCCATGGGGTGCGGCGCAGTAGCGGGCGGGTTCTGCCGCGCACGATAAATCACAGCACCTTCCACAATGCGCTGCACGTAATTGCGGGTCTCGGCAAAGGGAATCATTTCCATCCAATCCAGCAAATCGCGTTCGCCCCGCAGCGGATTGCCATAAGTCACAAGCCATTCATCCACGCGCCGTGGCCCGGCATTATAGGCGCCTGCCGCCATCACGAGCGATCCTTCAAAACGCCCGAGCATTTCTTCCAGATAAGCGGCACCCAGCTTGATATTTGCTTGCGGATCGCCAGTCAGCATTTCCACGCGAAAATTCATGCCAATCCGGCGCGCGACAAGCTGTGCGGTGGAAGGCAGCAATTGCATCAGCCCGCGCGCATTGGCGCTGCTGACTGCTTCCGTATCGAAATTGCTTTCCTGCCGCGTGACCGAAAAGATGAAGGCGGATTCCGGCGATGTCACAGGCACGCGAAAGGGTGTGGGCCAGCCTTCCGGCAACAGGATATCGCCTTCAATCGCCGAACGTCGCGCCACCCATACCGCATGATCCGGCCGGCCGATGTGATTGGCAAGGCGCGCTGTCAGCAACCTGTCTTGCTGATCAGCTGAAACCGCCTGCAAGCGCAGCAGGAAAACCCGCGTGCGGCGCGTGTCACCAAGTTCGGCCAGCGTGGTCACCACGCGCGCCAATTCGCGCTGCGCGAATTCCTGTGCGCGCCTTTGATCAATCGGCGGCGTTTGCAGGGCGCGAAGCCGCTGATCCAGCCTTTCCTGGCTTTCACCCATGGTCAACGCAGCAAGCTGGCCGTAAAACGCCGTCGGCAATTGCGCCGCTGCCGCATAGCGTTCGCGCGCAGCGGCATTGGCGCCACGCGCCGCCAGCGCCCGGCCTTCCCAATAAAAGGCGCGCGCGCGGGAAATGACCGAACGTGTCCCCAGCGCCATCGCCATGAAATGCCGCTGCGCCAGAACAGGATCATTCAGAAAGCGCAGCGCAATGAAACCCGCCAGGAATTCCGCTTCCAGGCGCCCTTCGCTGCCCATGGGCTGACCATGAAAGGCCGCGATGCGATGCGCGTCCTTGGCGTTGTTCAGCCGCAGCAGCTTACGCGCCAGGATTTGCCGTTCCGCCCAAACCGCCCGCGCGATTTCGGGGGGCATGTTTGCCTGGAAGGGTTCCGCCACGATCCAGCTTGCCACCGCATCGGCATCCTGATCCCGCCGCCGCAACAGCCGCGCCCTTTCATAAGCCCAGGCAAGGTCGAGTGGTCGCAGCAAGATTTGGGTCTGTTGCGGCTCTCCGGCGATGGCCATGCGCATTCTACCCGAACCCAGCGCTACCCCGGTCAATCGGTCAAGTGCGCGCTGTGCGCCTTGCATATCGCGCGCGAAAAACAGCCGATCGAAACGTTGCTGGTGATCCTCCTGGGTCAGTAGCCGGCTGAATTGCGCCATGATGGCGGTTTCAGCCGCGGCATCGCCAGGCGCTTCGGCCCAGGCGCGGCGGAGGGTCTGCTGGGCGCCGGATTGACCCTGCAAATTGGGTCCGGATTCAACATTGGGTCTTGGCGTATTATCCGGCCCGCGCCGCACCATATCCAACAGATTGCCAGGCTGCGCCTGGGATCGCGTGCCACGCGTCAGCGCCTCGGCATGGCGCAGCGCGGCGGCCAGGCTGCGTGGCGGAAAAGTGCCGAAATGCACCAAAACCAATTCATCATCCGCTGGTCCACCGAAGGCAGCTTCCGCCCGGCGCGCGATGGTATCCGTCAGCGGCCAATCCGGATTGTCACGCAAAAAGCCGACAAGTTCCGCCGCGGTTGCTGGCGCGGTGCGATGCGTCAAGCGCATCCACAGCACGATTTTCGACACCAAAGGATCAGCAGCAGCGGCATAGGTTTCCGCTTCCGCCCAGCGCGCCCCATTGGCGGCGGTGATGGCGGCCTTACCGGCTGCGATGCGCGCAGCCTGAGATGAAGCGGTTTGTGCCACAGCAGCCGTACCGGGAAGCAGCAGAGGCAGGCTCAAAAGCAACCGGCGCGGAACCCTCATGACACCGCTACCCCTTGAGCAATATGCGCGCGCCATGGCGCGATTCTGAGGGCAGGCAAAGCGCCGCAAGTGCAGGCGCGATATCGGCGGGTTGCGGCAGGGTGGAGGGGTCCTCCCCAGGCATGGCGGCAGCGCGCATCTTGGTCGCGACAATGTCAGGATCAAACAGGTTCACGCGCAAGGGTGTGGCCTCTACCTCCTGCGCCCAGGTCATCACCAGATGTTCCATACCCGCCTTGGAAGCGCCATACATGCCCCAATAGGCGCGTGGGCGCAGCACCCGCCCGCTGGTCACAAACACTGCCCGCCCAGCATCAGAAGCGCGCAAGGGCGGATCGCAACTGCGGATCAGGCGCCAGCTTGCGGTCAGGTTCACCGCCATCACTTCCGCCCAATCACGTGGATCAATATGCGCAACGGGCGTGAGTTTATTCAGCGCGCCCGCATTATGCACCAGGATATCCAGCCGGCCGAAGCGCTGCACGATCGAAGGTCCGATCATGTCAATGTCTTTTTCTGCCTTTTGCAAATTGAAGGGCAGCAGCGTCGCGGGCTTGCCGCCGGCGGCGCGGATCGCATCATCCACGTCTTCAAGCCCGCCCTGGGTGCGTGCCACCAACACGCATTGCGCGCCAAGCTTCGCCAATTCCAGGGCAAGTGCGGCGCCAATCCCGCGTGACGCACCCGTGATCAGCGCCACCCGGTCTTCCAGAGGAGCCGCCATCATTATTGCCCCGCCGGTTGCAGCAGAGAAAGCTGCCGGTCCGCATTATCGGTCCAATCCGTCAGCGGAATCGCATATTCGCCGGTGAAGCAGGCATCGCAGAAATGCGGTTTCTGCGCATCTCGCCCCTTTTGGCCCAGCGCGCGGTAAAGCCCATCAAGCGAAATGAACGCCAGGCTATCCACGCCGATGATGCGCGCCATTTCGGCGATATCATGCTTGGCCGCCATCAGATCTGCACGCTCAGGCGTGTCAATGCCATAATAGCAGGAATGCGTGGTGGGCGGGGAGGAGACGCGCATATGCACTTCCGTCGCCCCCGCCTGACGCACCATTTCCACGATCTTGCGGCTGGTCGTGCCGCGCACAATGGAATCATCCACCAGCACCACACGCTTGCCCTGGATCATGGCGCGATTGGCGCTGTGTTTCAGCTTCACGCCCAAATGGCGAATTTGATCCGTCGGTTCAATGAAGGTGCGCCCGACATAATGGTTGCGGATAATGCCAAGTTCGAAGGGAATGCCGGATTCCGTCGCATAACCCATCGCCGCCGGCACACCGGAATCCGGCACGGGCACAATCAAATCCGCAGCCACGCCGCTTTCGCGCGCCAATTCCGCGCCGATGCGCTTGCGGGTTTCATAAACCGGCGTGCCTTCCATGACGCTGTCGGGCCGCGCGAAATAGATATATTCGAAGATGCAGAAACGACTATCGGTGCGCGCAAAGGGCTTGATGCTGCGAAGCCCGGTATCGTCAATCACCACCAATTCGCCGGCTTCGATATCACGCACGAATTCCGCGCCCACAATATCCAAGGCGCAGGTTTCCGATGCCAAGACCAGCCCGCCATTCGGCAAGCGCCCCAGCACCAAAGGCCGCACGCCGAGCGGGTCTCTCGCCCCAATCAGCGCGCCATTATGCAAGGCGACCAGGGAATAGGCGCCCTGCACCTGTTTCAGCGCATCAATCAGCCGATCAATCACGGTGGAATAAAGGCTGATCGCGATCAGATGAATGAAAACTTCGGAATCCGTCGTGCTTTGGAACAGACACCCGCGCCGCACCAAGGCGCGCTTCAGCACATGGGAATTGGTCAAATTGCCATTATGCGCCACTGCGAAACCGCCAAATTCAAAATCGGCATAAAGCGGCTGCACATTGCGGAGCGCCGTTTCCCCCGTGGTGGCGTAGCGATTATGCCCCACCGCATGCGCCCCGCGCAGCGATGCAATAACCTTCGCCTCACCGAAATTATCACCAACCAAGCCTAGGCCCTTATGGGCATGAAACAGCCCGGCCTCATCCAGTGTGACAATGCCCGCCGCTTCCTGGCCGCGATGCTGCAGCGCATGCAGGCCAAGCGCGGTTAGTGCTGCGGCATCGCCGCCATTCCACACGCCGAAGACGCCGCATTCCTCATGCGGCTTGTCATCATCGAATTGTGCGACACGCGGCATGGGCAACCTCAATTCCGGCTGCGCGCGGGGGGGCGCAGCAATTCTTCAACCGTCGGCGAACGCGGCAAGGGTGGTTCATTCAGGCGCGGGCGATATTCCGCCGGCATGACCTCAATCACCATATGCGCGCCTTGTGAGAGCAACGGCAAGGCGCGCGCTTCCAGCACTGGTTCCGGCCAGCGTTCGCCAGGCAGCAACAAGCCAGCGACGATATAGGCGACGACCAACAAAAAGGCACCACGCGCCGCGCCGAAAACCAAGCCAAGCACGCGATCAATGCCGCCCAGCGCGGAATCCTGCACGCGATCCGCCACCGCATTGATCATCAGCTTGAAGACAATCAGCGCGACCAGAAACACCACGCCAGCGCCAATCGCTTCCGCAAGCCAGGGCGGCGTGAAATAGGGGTCGAGGA
>JBIKXA010000209.1:0-5966 GCA_044356015.1 Roseomonas sp. | reverse complement strand
GGCGAAAGCCCTGGCAAAGCGGTCCGCCAAGGGCCGCACCAAAACAATCAGCCTGATGGGAGGCGATAGACATGAACGTGGTAACACCGTTTGAAGGCATCGGCGCCAGCGTCCGCCGCAAGGAGGATTTCCGCTTCCTTCAGGGTCGAGGCGCTTACACGGATGATGCGGAAAAGCCCGGCCAATTGCATGCTTGGATCCTGCGCAGCCCGCATGCCCATGCCCGCATCAAATCCATAGATATCTCAGCGGCGGCGTCCATGCCGGGCGTGGTGGAAATCTACACCGGCGCCGATATGGCGAAGGATAATGTGGGCGGCCTGCCTTGCGGCTGGCAGATCCACAATAAGGATGGTTCGCCCATGGCCGAACCGCCGCATCCTGTGCTCGCGCAAGGCAAGGTGCGCCATGTGGGGGACCCGGTGGCCGTTGCCATCGCCGCCACACGCCAGCAGGCGCGCGATGCCGCGGAAGCGATCAGCGTTGATTATGAAGTGCTGCCCGCCGCCGCCACCATGGCAGCAGCGCTGAAGCCAGGTGCCGCCGAAATCCATGAAGGTGTCGCCGGCAACCTGTGTTATGATTGGCATATTGGCGACAAGGCCGTGGTGGATGCCGCCTTTGCCGGCGCCGCCCATGTGGTGAAATTCGATCTGGTGAATAACCGCCTGATCCCGAATGCCATGGAACCCCGTTCCGCAGTTGGCGAGTTTGATCGCACCTCGGGCGACTACACGCTCACCACCACCAGCCAGAACCCGCATGTCATTCGCCTGCTGATGGGTGCCCATGTGCTCCATCTGCCGGAATCGAAGCTGCGCGTGATCGCGCCTGATGTCGGCGGCGGCTTTGGCAGCAAGATCTATCACTATGCCGAAGAAGCTATCGTCACCTGGTCCGCCGGCAAGCTTGGCCGCCCGGTGCGCTGGACCGCGGATCGCACCGAAAGCTTCATGTCCGATGCGCATGGGCGCGACCATGTGAGCCACACGGAATTGGCGCTGGACGCCAATGGCAAAATCCTTGGCCTGCGCGTTTCAACGCAAGCCAATATGGGCGCCTATCTTTCCACCTTCGCGCCTTGTGTGCCGACCTATCTTTACGCGACGCTGCTCGCCGGCGTTTACACCACGCCTGTAATCTATTGCGAAGTGAAGGCCGTTTTCACCAACACCGTGCCGGTGGATGCCTATCGTGGCGCGGGCCGGCCGGAAGCGACCTTCCTGTTGGAACGGTTGATGGATGTGGCGGCGAAGCAAACCGGCATTGATAGGGTGGAACTCCGTCGGCGGAACTTCATCCAGCCCGATCAATTCCCCTATCAAACGCCGGTCGCGCTGCAATATGACAGCGGCAATTACCACGCGACCCTTGAACAGGCGCTGGCGTCAGCCGATTGGGCCGGCTTCCCGGCGCGGCGTGCGGAAGCGGCCAAGCGCGGCAAGCTGCGCGGCATTGGCTGTTCCACCTATCTGGAAGCCTGCGGCATTGCGCCTTCCGCCGTTGTGGGCAGCCTCGGCGCGCGTGCGGGGCTTTATGAAGTGGGCACTATTCGCGTGCATCCGACAGGCAGCGTGACGGTGCTGACCGGCGCGCATAGCCATGGCCAGGGGCATGAAACCACCTTCGCGCAATTGGTCGCCGATAAGCTTGGTGTGCCGGTAGCGCAGGTTGATATCGTGCATGGCGATACCGCCAAGGTGCCCTTTGGCATGGGGACTTACGGGTCTCGTAGCCTTGCCGTTGGTGGCAGCGCGATGATGAAGGCGATGGATAAGATCATCGCCAAGGGCAAGCGTATCGCGGCGCATCTGATGGAAGCCTCGGTGGACGATATTGAATTCGACCGAGGCACTTTCCGCGTGGCCGGCACGGACAAGACCAAGGCGCTGGTGGATATCAGCGTCGCGGCCTATGTGCCGCACAATTACCCGATCGAGGAATTGGAACCGGGCCTGGAAGAAACCGCCTTCTATGACCCGAAGAACTTCACCTATCCGGGTGGCTGCCATATCGCGGAAGTGGAAATTGATCCCGAGACGGGCCGCACATCGGTGATCAATTTCACCGCGGTGGATGATGTGGGCCGCGTGATCAATCCCATGATCGTGGAAGGCCAGGTGCAGGGCGGTGTGGCGCAGGGCATTGGCCAGGCGCTGTTGGAAACCTGCGTCTATGATGCGGAAGGCCAACTGCTTTCGGGTTCCATGATGGATTACACCATGCCGCGGGCGGATGATTTGCCGCCCGTTTCGGTCGCAACCCATACCACGCTTTGCACCCATAACCCGCTTGGGGTGAAGGGCTGCGGGGAAGTGGGCGCCATTGGCTCGCCGCCCGCCGTGATCAATGCGGTGGTGGATGCGCTTTCCGATTATGGCGTGAACCATGTCGAAATGCCGGCAACCCCGGCGAAAATCTGGCAGATCATCAATAGCGGCCGCCGCGCGGCGGCAGAATAAGGGACCACACCAATGTATGATTTCGCCTATCACAAGCCCACCAGCCTTGCCGAAGCCGCGAAGCTGCTCGCTGATCCGGATGCCAAGGCGGTTTCCGGCGGGCATACGCTGATCCCGGCGCTGAAGCATCGCCTGAACAAGCCTTCCGCGCTGGTGGATCTTTCCGGCATTGCGGAAATGAAGGGCATTCGCCGCGAAGGCAATGCCATCATCATCGGCGCGCTGACGCGGCATGTGGAAGTCGCCAATAGCGCGGAAGTGAAGGCCGCCATTCCGGCGCTGGCTTACATGGCCTCGCATATCGGCGATGTGCAGGTGCGCAATCGCGGCACCATTGGTGGCTCGGTTTCCAATAACGACCCGGCGGCGGATTATCCGGCGGCTGTGCTCGGCCTTGGCGCCACCATCCACACCAATAAGCGCAAGATCGCGGCGGATGATTTCTTCCAGGGCATGTTCACCACGGCCTTGGCAGCGGATGAAATCCTGGTCGCGGTGGAATTCCCGATCCCGGAGAAGGCCGGCTACGCTAAGATGAAGAACCCGGCCAGCCGCTATGTCATGGCGGGTGTTTTCATCTCCAAAGGCGCCGGCGGAGTCAGGGTTGCGGTGAATGGCGCCGGGCCTTGCGTCTTCCGTCAGGCGGATATGGAAAAGGCGCTTGCGGGCGGTTGGTCCGCCGATGCGGTGGCCGGTGTCAGCCAGGCCGCCGATGGCATGAATAGTGATATCCATGGCAGCGCCGAATATCGCGCGCATCTGGTCGGTGTGATGGCCAAGCGCGCCTTGGCAGCCGCTGGCTGAAGCAAGGCTTCGCCCAATTCCAAAATGGCGGTCTTCGGGCCGCCATTTTCATTTCGGGCAGGTAAGGCTGGCCCATTCGCCGCTTCTGCGCCATGATTGCCCCTCAGGTCACAGGGGCAGCGCCATGGACATCAATAATCCCGACATCATCGCCGAAGTCCGCGCGGTGTTCGACCGATATGAAGCCGCCATCGCCGCCAATGATGCGTCGGTTTTGGATCGCTCCTTCTGGGATGATCCGCGCGTGGTGCGTTATGGCATCACGGAAATCCTCTATGGCATTGATGCCATTCGCGCCTTCCGCGCCAGTGTGAAATCCTATGCGCCGCGCGCGCAGAAGAAGATCACCATCACCAGTTTCGGGCGCGATTTCGCCACCACCAATCTGGAATATCAACGCCTGGATAGCGGGTTGATCGGGCGCGAGACCAAGATCATGGCGCGCATCCCAGGCCAGGGCTGGCGCGTTGTCTCCGCCCATGTCTCTCTATTGGGGCAAACCGATCCGGGCCGTGTCGCGAAAGGCTGATGCCATGAGCAAAACTGTCGACTGCTTCTACACGCTGTCCTCCCCCTGGATGTATCTGGGGGGCAAGCAGCTTTCCGATATCATCAAGCGCCACGGCGCCAATCTTGTTCTGCGGCCATATGATTTTCGCCTGGTGGTGCCGCATACAGGGGGCATTGCGCTCCGCACCCGCCCGGAACCGCGCCAGGATTATCACGCTTTGGAACTGGATCGCTGGGCGCTGCATCTTGGCATCCCGATCAAGCTCAAGCCCAAGCACTACCCGCCTTCAGACCAACGCCCCGCCGGGCATATGGTCATGGCGGCAGCGGCGCGCGGCATGGATGCGATGCGGCTTTCCCATGCGCTGCTGACTGCGCTTTGGGTGGAAGATCGGGACATTGCGGACCCGCGCATACGCGTTGCCATTGCCGAAGAACAGGGCATGCCGGGCGAAAGCCTGCACCGCGAAGAAGAAAGTGCCAGCATCCAGGCGGAGTTTGACCGCAACAACCGCGACGCCATTGCCCGCGGCGTCTTTGGCGCGCCGACCTATGTGTGTGATGAGCTTTTCCTCTGGGGCCAGGACCGGCTGTTCTTCCTCGACAAATATCTGGCCGGGGAGGCGGTGCAATCCGGCCCGGCCAAGACCATCGCCAAAACCCGGGCGCGTTGAATATGGCGAGGCATGTGGTGGTGATCGGCGCCGGTGCGGTCGGTGCGGCCTCGGCGCTCGCCGCGCTCAAGGATGGCCATCGGGTTACCATTTTGGACCCCGCCGAACCGGGCGGGGAACAGGCGGCATCCTATGGCAATGGCTGCTGGCTCAGCCCCATGTCCGTCATCCCGCCGGCGGTGCCTGGCATTTGGAAGAAGCTGCCGAAATTCCTCTCAGACCCGCTGGGGCCGCTTGCCATTCGCTGGCGCTATCTGCCCCGCATTGCCCCCTGGCTGATCCGCTATTTGGCTTCCGGCTGGCGGTGGGAGGATGTGGCGCGCACCGCCCATGCGCTGCGCCCCTTGGTGCAGGATGCGCCGCGCTTGCACAAAAATCTCGCGGAACAGGCCGGGGTTGGCCATCTGATCGAAAGGCGGGGGCTCATGTATATCTACCCCTCCCGCGCCGATTTCGAAGCCGAGCGCAAAGCCTGGGATATCCGCCATCAGGTCGGCGTGCGCTGGATTGAGCTTGATGCGGATGAGCTTCGCCAGCGCGAACCGGAACTCGACCGCCGCTACGGCTTTGGCGTTTTCGTGGATGAGGGCGGGCATTGCACCGACCCCGGCGCCTATGTCGCCGCCCTGATCGGGCTGGCGCAGGCCGAGGGTGCCAAGCTGATCCGCGCCCATGCCACGGGTTTCAGGATTGAAGCCGGCAGGCTCAAGGCTGTGACCACCAGCAAGGGAGAAATCCCCTGCGATGCCGCCGTGATCGCCGCCGGCGTCCATTCCAAGCCGCTGGCCCGCGCGGCGGGGGATGATGTGCCGCTGGAAAGCGAACGCGGCTATCACGCCGAGATCAGCGCGCCGGAAGTCTCTCCGCGCCATGGGCTGATGCCCTCAGACGGCAAAATGTCCATCATGCGGACGGCGCGTGGGCTTCGCTGCGCGGGGCAGGTGGAGATTGCGGGGATCGAGGCCGCCCCCAATTGGCAGCGCGCGGAAATCCTGAAAAATCATTTGTTAAGCTGCTTCCCCGGCCTGCCGCGCGATATCCCGGCTGAGCGGATCAAATTCTGGCTGGGGCATCGGCCATCCATGCCGGACGGCATGCCCTGCCTTGGCCCGTCCCGCGCGACGCCGGATGTCATCCATGCCTTTGGCCATGGCCATACCGGCCTGGTCGCCGCCGCCCGGACGGGTGAGGTGGTGGCGGCGCTGCTGACCAGCCGCGCCGCGCCTATCCCCATCGCCGCCTTCGACTCGCGACGTTTCAAGGCATTTTTTTAGCTTTTCTCGCCCTGCACTTAAGATTTTTCTCGCTTTTCAGGAAACGAAGTGTCATGCTGCCAAATACCAGCGTTGCATCCCGCGCGTTGCGGTCATTTATGTGTGGATAGTCAAACAGTGTTTCCTGAAAACGAGCACCAGGATAGCACCGGGCCGATCGAGGCCGAGGTGAAGTGGTATAACTCCCGTAAAGGCTTCGGCTTCGTACTGGGACCAGATGGGCAGGATGTGTTTTTTCACGC
>JBIKXA010000053.1:0-19635 GCA_044356015.1 Roseomonas sp. | reverse complement strand
GAAGAAGGGGAGGCGGATGACGAAATCGCGCGGCTCGCACGGTCCTTCAACCGCATGACCAGCCAACTTGGCGCGCAGCGCGCCGAATTGATGAATGCCTATAGCCTGATTGATGAACGCCGCCGCTTTACCGAAACCGTGCTGTCGGGTGTTTCGGCGGGTATTGTCGGGCTTGATCGTGAAGGGCGCGTGACCCTGCCCAATCGCTCAGCCAGCGCGCTGCTTGGGGTTGATCTGGATGCGGCGATTGGACTGGATTTTGCGCGCATCGCCCCGGAATTCGCGGAATTGCTGGCAGCGGCGGCGGCCCAGCCGGAACGCCCGCGTGTCGCGGAAATCCTGATCGGGCCGGCCAATGCCAAGCGCATTTTGCTCGCGCGGATCGGGACCGAAAGGCTGGGAGACAAGATCGAAGGTTTTGTGCTGACCTTTGACGACATCACCGAATTGCAATCCGCGCAGCGCAAGGCGGCCTGGGCGGATGTGGCGCGGCGCATTGCACATGAAATCAAGAACCCGCTGACGCCGATTCAGCTTTCCGCCGAAAGGCTGAAGCGGCGCTATCTGCGCCAGATCACCGATGATCCCGATACTTTCCGCCAATGCACGGATACGATTGTCCGGCAGGTGGAAGATATCGGGCGCATGGTGGATGAATTCTCGGCCTTTGCGCGCATGCCTCAACCGGTGATCAAGCCGGAAGATGCCAATCGCCTGATGCTGGAAGCGCTGGTGCTGCAACGCAATGCGCATCCCGATATCGCTTACGAAAACCATGCGGGGCCTGAGGGGCTGAAGCTTCCCTGTGATCGCCGCCTGATCGGCCAGGCGCTGACCAATCTTTTGCAGAATGCCGCGGATGCCATCACCATGCGCGAAGCGGGTGAAGCCGGGCGGATCGAAACCCGCATCACCCAGGAAGGCGATCTTTTGGCGTTTCAGGTGACGGATAATGGCATTGGCCTCCCCCGCGAAGAACCGCCCGAAAGACTGACCGAACCCTATGTGACCCATAAACCCAAAGGCACCGGGCTTGGCCTTGCCATTGTGAAAAAGATCATGGAAGACCATGGTGGTTCCATCAGCCTCGCGGCCCGATCAGAGGGTTCGGGCACCATCGCAAGACTGGTCTTGCCGCTGGGCGAGTCTCCCTGGCATTCTGGGAACTCTGGCGCCAAGGCGCCGCAAGCGGCAAATTGAGGGGCAGCAAGATCGCGCATGGCGCATGAGATTCTGATTGTTGATGACGAACCCGATATCAGGGCGCTCTTGGAAGGCATTCTGAGCGATGAGGGATTCGAGACACGTCAGGCCCATGATGCCGATTCCGCGCTGGCCGCCTTTGCCGCGCGCCGGCCTTCGCTGGTGATCCTGGATATCTGGTTGCAGAATTCCCGCCTTGATGGGCTTGGCATTCTGAGCGCCATGCATGCGGAAGAACCGCAAGTGCCGGTGGTGATGATCTCGGGCCACGGCACCATCGAAACTGCGGTGCAGGCGATCCAGCAGGGCGCCTATGATTTTATCGAAAAGCCCTTCAAATCGGATCGGCTGCTTTTGGTGCTGGCCCGCGCCTTGGAAGCGGCGCGGCTCAAGCGCGAAAACAGCGACCTCCGGCTCCGCGCGGGGCCGGAGACGGAATTGCTCGGCAGGTCCGCCGGCATTCAGCAATTGCGCAGCGCCATTGAGAAAGTGGCGCCGACTGGCTCGCGCGTGTTGCTGACCGGCCCGGCGGGCGCCGGCAAGGAAGTGGCGGCGCGCAGCATTCATGCGCAATCGCGCCGCGCCGATGGCCCTTTTGTTGTGCTGAATTGCGCCATCCTGAACCCGGCGCGGTTCGAGGAGGAATTATTCGGTGTGGAGCCGGATGCGCAGGGCCAAACCAGGCGCGCTGGTGTGTTGGAACGGGCCCATGGCGGGACGCTTTTGCTGGATGAAGTGGCGGATATGCCCCTTGAAACCCAGGGCAAGATCGTGCGCGCCTTGCAGGAACAAGGGTTTGAACGTGTGGGCGGCGGCACGCGCGTGAAGGTGGATGTGCGCGTGATTGCGACCTCCAACCGGGATCTTGCCGCTGAAATCGCCGCCGGGCGTTTTCGGGAGGATTTATTCTATCGCCTGGCGGTGGTGCCGATCCGCGTTCCCCCGCTCAAGGAAAGGCGGGAAGATGTGCCGCTTTTCGCGCGCCACTTCATGGCCCGCGCGATCGAGACCACGGGCATGGTGCCGCGTGATCTTTCGGAAGACACGCTCGCTGCCATGCAGGCCTATGATTGGCCGGGCAATGTGCGCGAATTGCGCAATCTGATGGATTGGCTGTTGATCATGGCGCCGGGGGAAAGCCGGGAAGCGATCCGCCCGGAAATGCTGCCACCCCAAATTGGCGCCGCCGCTCCCGCCGTGCTGACGCTGGATCGCAGTTCCGAAATCATGACCCTGCCATTGCGCGATGCACGTGAAGTGTTTGAACGGCAATATCTGGAAGCGCAATTGCTGCGCTTTGGTGGCAATATCAGCCGCACGGCGAATTTCGTCGGCATGGAACGCAGCGCCTTGCATCGCAAGCTGAAATTCCTGGGCGTGCAGGCGGAAGACCGCGCGCCTGCAACCCCCACCCCTTGAGGTAGCCCCATGTCGCGCATCGCCTATGTGAGTGGCCGCTACGTGCCGCAACCTGACGCGTCGGTGAATATCGAAGATCGCGGCTATCAATTCGGTGATGGCATTTATGAGGTGGTGCATCTGTTCGATGGCCGCTTCATTGATGAGGATTTGCACCTGGCCCGGCTGGAACGGTCCTTGCGCGAAATCGCGCTTCCCATGCCGATGCCGCGTGCCTCACTGCGGATGGTGCTGCGTGAAGTGGCCAGGCGCAATCGCGTGACCGAGGGGTTGCTTTACATGCAGGTCACGCGCGGCGTAGCGCGGCGCGATCATGCCTTCCCGAACAAGCCCATCCCGCCCGCGCTGGTGGTGACGGTGAAGCGCATCCCGCCCTATCCAACCAATGTGGATCGCTGGGGCGCTGCCGTTATCACCATGCCGGACCTCCGCTGGGCGCGCTGCGATATCAAGACCGTCAATCTGCTGCCGAATTGTCTGGCGCGGCAGGCGGCGCGCGAAAAGGGCGCCATTGAAGCGGTGCTGTTCGATGAAGCGACCGGCATGGTGACGGAAGGGGCCGCGACCAGCTTCTGGATTGTGGATGAGGCCGGCATCATCCGCACACGTCCCTTGAGCGATGCCATCCTGCCGGGCTGCACCCGCGCAGCGCTGATGGCGGAATTGCAGGAAGCCGGCATTGTCTTTGAAGAACGCGCATTTTCCATGGAAGAATTGCGTCGCGCGCGGGAAGCCTTCATTACCTCCGCCACATCCTTCGTGAAGCCGATTACGAAGATTGATGGCGCGCCGGTGGGCGATGGTGAAGTCGGCCCGGTGGTGCGGAAGCTCTTTGACATCTTTGCCCGCCATGTGAAGGGGGCGATGCGCAACGCGGCATGAAGCAAGCCCCGCGCGCCATCCTGTTCGATTGGGACAATACGCTGGTTGATGGCTGGGCCGCGATTGAGGCCGGGCTGAACGCCGCCTTTCGGGAATTTCGCCTGCCGCAATGGGATCGTGCCCAGGTTCTGGCCAATGTGCGTCGCGCGCTGCGCGAGAGCTTCCCGGAATTGTTTGGTGCGGAATGGGAAAGGGCGCGCGATATCTTTTACGCCGAAGTGCGCGCCTGCCATTTGCAGGTGCTTCAACCCATGCCGGGGGCAGCGGCGGCGCTGGAAGCCGGGGCAGGGCGCCTGCCCATGGGCGTGGTTTCCAACAAGCAGGGGCCATTGCTGCGCGCGGAAGCGGCGCATCTTGGTTGGGATCGGCATTTCGGCCCCTTGATTGGCGCGGGCGATGCAGCAGCAGACAAGCCCGACCCAGCGCCGATTCTAATGGCCTTGGACGCGCTTGGCCTCAGCCCTGCGCCGGATATCTGGTATATCGGCGATACCGCGCTTGATATGCAGGCGGCGCGTGCGGCTGGTGTGCGCGCGGTGCTGATGGGCGATGCGGCGCATGATGGCGGAATAGGTGCGACTGGCGCCGAGCAAATATTTACAAATTGTCATGAATTGGCTGTCGCGCTTTCGTCACTTGTCAAACCAGCCTGACATGCCAAACTAGGCGTCGCCGGCGGCCGGAAATGGTTTTCGCCGGTCCGTGTCTGGTCGGTGACCAGCAAAAAGAAGGACCGGTCCAATGGCCGCTGAAAAGTCCCAGAACGTGCAGGATGTCTTCCTGAACCACGTTCGCAAATCCAAAACGCCCGTCACGGTTTTCCTCGTGAATGGGGTGAAGTTGCAGGGCATCATTACCTGGTTTGACAATTTCTCGGTGCTGCTGCGCCGTGATGGTCATACGCAGCTTGTCTATAAGCATGCGATCAGCACCGTGATGCCGGGCGCGCCGATTTCCTTGTTTGATGGCGTGCCTGCAGCGCCGGGTGCCATAGCGCCA
This sequence comes from Roseomonas sp., assembly GCA_044356015.1. Classification (GTDB taxonomy): domain Bacteria; phylum Pseudomonadota; class Alphaproteobacteria; order Acetobacterales; family Acetobacteraceae; genus Neoroseomonas. The sequence continues at coordinate 15,132 of JBIKXA010000053.1, read as the reverse complement.
GCCGCGCCCGCTTCCGAAACGCGCCTGACCTTGCAGCGAGAGGTGATTTCTGACGGCGGAAACTGAAACAGGCGCCGGGCGACCGACCCGCGCCGCCGTCATCCTCCCTTTTGAAAAGCCCGCACGCAGCGCCATTGGCGATGTGGGGGGCAAGCGCGCCGGCGAGGCAAGGCTGGCGGAGGCCATCGGCCTTGCCGCTTCCATCGGTGTCACCATTGTGCATTCCGCGATCCATCCCCTGCGGGAGCGGCGGCCTTCCACCCTGATGGGTGAAGGCCAGGTGGAGATGGAAAAGCGTGCGCTGCATGACCAGCAGGTGGGTGTGGTGGTGGTGGATGCCGCACTCAGCCCCGTGCAGCAGCGCAATCTGGAACGCGCCTGGGGCTGCAAGGTGATTGATCGCACCGGGCTGATCCTGGAAATCTTCGGCGAAAGGGCGCGCACGCGCGAAGGCAGCCTGCAGGTTGAATTGGCGCATCTGGAATATCAGCGCACGCGGCTCGTCAGGTCCTGGACGCATTTGGAACGTCAGCGCGGGGGCTTCGGCTTCCTCGGCGGGCCAGGGGAAAGCCAGATTGAAATTGACCGGCGGCTGATCGGGGACCGGATCGTGCGGCTCAAGCGCGAATTGGATCAGGTGCGACGCACGCGCGGCCTGCATCGGCGCGCGCGCGAACGCGTGCCTTACCCGGTGGTGGCGCTGGTGGGCTACACCAATGCCGGCAAGTCAACGCTGTTCAATGCGCTGACGGGTGCAGGGGTTTATGCGCAGGATCAGTTGTTCGCGACGCTTGATCCCACCATGCGCGCCATAAAACTGCCATCCGGGCGAAATGTGATCCTTTCGGATACGGTGGGCTTCATTTCCGATCTGCCGACGCAATTGGTGGAAGCCTTCCGCGCCACTCTGGAAGAAGTGGCCGCGGCTGATCTGATTTTGCATGTGCGCGACATCGCCCACCCCGATAGCGCCGCGCAGCGCGCCGATGTGCTGGGCGTTTTGGAAGCCATGGCAGATGGCGAGGGCGCGACACTGGATGAGGCTTGGCCGGATCGTGTGCTGGAAGTGCTGAACAAGGCCGATATTCTGGGTGGGATTGACGCTGTGGAACGCCGCAGCCCCGATGCGGTGGCGGTCTCCGCCCTGACCGGAGAAGGCTTGCCAGCGCTCCGCGCCGCCATTGATGCCCGGCTTTCGGCGCAGTTGGTGGTGCTGGACGTGGCGCTGCCGCCTTCCGATGGTGCGGGCCTCGCCTGGCTGCATGCCCATGGTGAAGTGCTGGAACGCCAGGATGCCGAAGATGCGGTGCGGCTGAAGGTGCGGCTTTCGCCCATGGATCGCGCCCGCTTTGAAAGCCGGGGCCAGAAATGAGCATTTCAGCCGGGCAGGCCGCCGATCTGGCATTGCTGCTGCGCGCGGCTTCGCGGGCGGAAATCCTGCCGCGCTTTCGGCGCCTGGGCGCTGATGCGGTGCGCGCCAAATCAGGCCCGCTTGATCTGGTGACGGATGCGGATGAGGCGGCGGAGCGTGTGATCACCGCCGGGCTTGAAAAGCTTTTCCCCGGCTGCGTGGTGGTGGGGGAGGAAGCGACGGCGGCTGATCCTTCCTTGCTGGGGCGCTTGGCCGATGCCGATCTGGCCTTTGTGGTGGACCCGGTGGATGGCACGGCGAATTTCGCGGCCGGGGTGCCTCTGTTCGGCTGCATGGCGGCGGCAGTCAGGCGGGGCGAGATCATTGGCGCCTGGATCCATGACCCGCTGGGCGATGATACGGCGATGGCGCTGCGCGGGGAGGGGGCTTGGCTGGCTGATGGGGGAGGGCGCCGCTTTGCTGATCTGCGCGTGGCGCGCCCCGCCGCGCCGGGTGACATGGTGGCGGCTGTGTCCTGGGGTTACATGCCGGAACCGCTGAAATCCCGCGTGACCAGCCGGCTGCCGCGCCTGGCGGCGACGGTTTCCTATCGCTGCGCCGCCCATGAATATCGCCTGGCGGCGGGCGGGCATGCGCATTTGCTGGTCTATAACAAGCTGATGCCCTGGGATCATGCGCCGGGCTGGTTGCTTCACCGCGAAGCCGGCGGCCATTCCGCGCGCTTTGATGGCAGCGATTACGGCCCGCATCTGACCAGCGGCGGGCTGATCTGCGCGCCAGACCGCGCGAGTTGGGAAGCCGCCCAGGAAGCGCTTTTCGTCCCATGACCGACGAGGATGAGGAAGACGGGGCAGGGCCGCCCGGCCTGCCCCCCGGCACGCCATTCTACATGACCCCCACCGGCGCTGCCGCCTTGCGTGCCGAGATGAAGCGGCTTTGGGAAGAAGAACGCCCCAAGGTGGTTGAGATTGTTTCCTGGGCGGCGGCACTCGGCGACCGCTCCGAAAATGCGGATTACCAGTATGGCAAGCGCCGGCTGCGAGAGATTGACCGGCGCGTGCGCTTCCTGACAAAGCGGCTTGAGAAGGTGCAGGTGGTGGACCCGGCGCAGCAGACCCGGCGCGACCAGGTGTTTTTTGGCGCCAGCGTGACCTATGCCCGCGCTTCCGATGATGCCGAGGTGACGATCACCATCGTCGGCGTGGATGAGGCTGAGGCCGAAGCCGGCCGGATTTCCTGGGTGGCGCCGGTGGCGCGGGCGCTTTTGGGGGCGCGGGTGGGCGATATGCGGCGGCTGCGCACGCCGGCGGGGATGGAGGAGATTGAGGTGGTGGGGATCAGCTATCCAGCGGAATAATTTCTTTTAGAGTCAGATATTTGCCTGGCGTTTTTTGGCTTCCTGCCAAAGCGCCTCCATCTCCGCCAAGCTCATATCGTTCAGGCTTTTTCCTGCATTATCAGCCTGTTCTTCAATATAGCCAAAGCGGTGCGTGAATTTCTCATTGGCGTGGCGCAAGGCCGCTTCAGGGTCCAAATCCAGCTTGCGCGCCAGATTGGCCAGCACGAAAAGCAGATCGCCAACCTCATCCTGAAGGCGTGATTTATCAGCGCCTTGCAGCTCGGCGCGGAGTTCATCCGCTTCTTCTTCCAGCTTATCCAGCACGGCGCCGGCATCCGGCCAATCAAAGCCAACCCGCGCGGCGCGGCGCGTGAGTTTGGCGGCGCGGGTCAGGGCAGGGAGGCCATCCGGGATTCCCGCCAGCACGCCGCTTTCCGCCCGCGCGGCGCGTTCGGCGGCTTTTTGCGCCTCCCAGGCGCTTGTCTGGGCTTCGGCGTCTCGCGCCGCGGCTTCACCAAAGACATGAGGATGGCGGCGGATCATCTTGTCAGAAATGGATTTCGCGACATCGGTAAAGCCGAACCAGCCGCGCTCATTCGCCATTTGCGCGTGATAGACCACCTGGAACAGCAGATCGCCCAATTCATCCAACAGCTTGCCGGGGTCATTGGCGGCGATGGCATCCGCGACCTCATAGCCTTCCTCAATGGTGTAGGGCGCGATTGAGGCGAAATCCTGCACCAAATCCCAGGGGCAGCCGCCATTCGGGTCGCGCAGCTTGGCCATGATGGCGAGCAGGGCGCGCAGCGTGGCTTCAGGCGAATTTTGGCTTGGGGGTTCGGTCATAGAATACCCGCATAAGGTATATTATGGAAAATAATCTGGCTGTATGGTAGCCACACTAAAACTCCTCAACCTGCGCCACGCCCGGCACCACCCGCATGGCCTGCATCAGCCGCGGCCCGACATTGAAGCCGCCTGGCAGCGCGATTTCGACCTCCTGCGCTGGTCCAAGCTGCGGCACTAGGATAACCCGGCCTCGGCCGCGGCCTTCGCGCGTCAGCAAGGCGCGGATCGGGTCAAGCGTCGCGGTAGCCTCCAGCCAGAGCTTAATCCCACCACCGGCATTGGCGGCGACCTTGTCCAGGCTTTCAAGCTCGGTCGCCGTCAGGCGCAGCGCTTCGCCTTCCATGCGCAAATCGGCGGTCACCAAAATGGCGCTGCCTTCGGCCAGCAGCTCTCGGCTGCGGTTCAGCACCTCGGAAAAGCAGGTCACTTCGAAACTGCCGTGGGTATCGGAAACCCGCACCCAGGCCATGCGGCTGCCGGTCTTGGTCGTGCGTTCCTTGGAATTCACCACCGTACCGGCCAGCTTCACGCGCCCGCCGCCACGGCTAGCGCGGTCCGCAATGGCGGATGATGGCACCACACCAATGCGCTTCAGCGCCTGGCGATAGGCATCCAAAGGATGAGCGGAAAGATGAAAGCCAATCGCCTCCGCTTCCTGGGAAAGCCGATCCAAGGGCTGCCAATCCGGCACATCCGGCAGGCGCAGCGCTTCCGCCTTGCCGGGCTCAGCACCGAAAAGGCCGATTTGGCCGCTGGAGCGTTCCTCGGCACTGGCCTGGGCACGGCGCAGGATGGTCTCGGCCCCGGCCATGACGCGGGCGCGATTGCCATCCAGGCATTCAAAAGCGCCGGCGCGGCCCAGGTTTTCGATCTGCATTTTGTTGAGCAGCTTGGGGTCCACCCGCGCGGCGAATTCCGCGAGCGAAGCGAAATCACCGCCCTTATCGCGCGCCGCCACCAGATCACGCATCGCGCTTTCGCCCACGCGCTTCACGGCGGCGAGCGCAAAGCGAATGGCCTGCTTGCCATCATCCCGCGCTTCAACTCGGAAATCAGCCCCGCTCCGGTTGATATCAGGCGGCAGCACGGCAATGCCCAGCCGCGCTGCTTCCTGCATATGGCCAGCAAGCTTATCCGTATTGGAAAGATCAAGCGTCATGGAAGCCGCGAGGAAGGCCACCGTGTGATTGGCCTTGAGCCAGGCGGTTTGGTAGCTCACCAACGCATAAGCCGCAGCGTGGGATTTGTTGAACCCGTAATCTGCGAAGCGTTCCATCAGGTCGAAAATCTCGGCGGCCTTGGCTGCTTCAATGCCGCGCGCTTCGGCGCCATCGCAGAAAATCTTGCGCTGGGCTTCCATTTCGCTGCGGATCTTCTTGCCCATGGCGCGACGTAACAGGTCAGCGGCGCCGAGCGAATAGCCGGCCAGGTCCTGCGCAATCTGCATGACCTGTTCCTGATAGACCATGATGCCATAGGTTTCCGACAATATGTGCCGGATCGCCTCATGCGGCGGTTCCCAAGCCTCGCCATGTTTGCGCGCGCAATAGGCCGGGATATTCGCCATGGGGCCGGGCCGATACAGCGCCACCGCCGCCACCAAATCTTCAAAGCGGTTGGCGCGCATCTGCCGTAGGCAATCGCGCATCCCCTGCCCTTCAAACTGGAAGACGCCGGCGGCATCGCCGCGCCCGAGCATTTCATAGGTTTTCAGATCATCCAGCGGGATGGCGGCGATATCTACGTCAATCCCCTGCCCTTTCAGGATGTACAGCGCGCGTTCAATGACGGTCAGCGTCTTGAGGCCCAGGAAGTCGAACTTCACCAGGCTCGCCATCTCGGCGTATTTCATCGAATATTGCGTGACCAGCATTTCCGAACGCGGGTCGCGATAGAGCGGCACGGTTTCGATCAAGGGCCTGCGCCCAATCACCAGGCCGGCAGCATGGGTGGAGGCATTGCGATAGAGCCCTTCAACCTGCAGCGCGATAACCAATAGCCGCGCGACCTGTTCGTCGCTGTCGCGCATTTCCTGCAAACGCGCTTCGCCTTCAATCGCCTGGGAAAGCGTGACGGGCTTGGCGGGATTATTCGGGATGAGTGAGGCGATCTTATCCACTTGGCCGTAAGGCATGCCGAGCACGCGCCCCACATCGCGCACCGCGGCCTTGGCTTGCAGCTTGCCGAAGGTGATGATTTGCGCGACGCGATCCTCGCCATATTCGCGCCGGACATAGGCAATCACCTCGTCGCGCCGGTCCTGGCAGAAATCAATATCGAAATCCGGCATGGAAACGCGTTCGGGGTTGAGGAAGCGTTCAAACAGCAGACCAAAACGGATGGGATCCAAATCCGTGATCAGCAGCGACCAGGCAGCGACGGAACCTGCGCCCGAACCGCGCCCTGGCCCTACCGGAATGGGCGGGGTTTGCGCTTTCGCCCATTGAATGAAATCCGCAACAATCAAGAAATAGCCGGGAAAACCCATTTTCTCGATGACGCCAATTTCATAGGCTAGGCGTTCGCGATATTGCGTGCGCGTTGCTGCATCCGGCGCGGGGCGCATGGCGTCCAGGCGTTGTTCAAGCCCGGCTTCGGCCATGGCGCGGAGTGTTTCGGCTTCCGTCTTGCCTTCCTGTACCTTGGGGCAGATCGGCAATTCGGGCTTGCGCGCTTCGGTCATCACCGCGCTCATGCGCGCAATGGCGAGCGTATTGTCGCAGGCATCGGGCAAATCCGCGAAAAGCCTGCGCATGGCTTCAGCCGGTTTGAACCAATGTTCGGGTGTCACGCGCCGGCGGTCCCGTTCCGCCATGGTGCGGCCTTCAGCGATGCAGAGCAGCGCATCATGCGCTTCATACATGGCGGGGGCAGCGAAATAGACATCATTGGCGGCGATGATCGGCAGGCGCGCGGCATGGGCCAGGGCCAGCAAGGCAGGTTCCAGCCGCGCTTCCTCATCCCGGCCATGGCGGTTCAGTTCTACCGCCAGCCGATCCGGAAAGGCTTCCTTGAGGCGCGCGAGCAGCTTTTCCGCAGCGGGCTTCTGGCCTTCAAGCAAAAGGCGGGAGATTGGGCCGAGCGTGCCGCCTGTCAGCAGGAAAAGCCCTTCCGCGTGCTCCGCCAATTGTTCAAGCGTGATAGCCGCCTTGCCGGAGGCATCATCCCGCAAGAAGCCAAGCGAGGACAGACGCTGCAAATTATCCAAACCACGCGGCGTGAGCGCCAGCGCCACCAACGGATCAGGCGCAAGCCGCAAAGCATCGGGGCGTTCCGCATCGGTGCTGGCGCGCGATAAGCCCAATTGGCAGCCCATGATCGGCTGCACGCCCTTCTTCGCGCAGGCTTCGGCAAATTCCAAAGCGCCAAACAGGTTTCCGGTATCCGTCAGCGCCAAAGCCGGCATGCCATCAGCCGCCGCCAGCGCGGCGAGCTTTTCTACCTTGATCGCGCCTTCGGAAAGCGAATAGGCCGAATGCGTGTGCAGATGAATAAAGGACATGCAGCGGGTTATCCGGAATCGCGTTGCTCTTCAGCCTAGCACAGATGAAAAGGCTTGCCTGCCGCCCCCTGCCCGCTCAGGATGGTTTTGGATTGATACCGGAGAGCCCGTCATGTCCCTGCCCCGCCTTGCCTTGACCGCCCTGCCCGTTCTGGCACTCGCCTTCGGTGCCAACCCTGCCCTGGCCCATGCGGGCCATGAGCATGGCCTGGTGGCGGGCTTCCTGCACCCGCTGATGGGCGCTGATCATGTCGCGGCGATGGTGGCGATTGGTCTTTGGGCGGCGTCCCTTGGCTGGCAGCGCGGCTGGCTGCCGCCGCTGGGCTTCCTGGCAGGCATGGCGGGCGGCATTGCGCTTGGCGTGGCGGGCGGCATCGGCCTTGACTTTGGTTGGGTTGAAACCGCGGTGGCCGCCAGCCTGATTGTGCTTGGCGCGATGCTCGCCATGGCGCAGCCTTTCCGCCTGGGTTGGGCGCTGCCCTTGGTGCTGGTGGCCGGTCTGGTGCATGGCCTGGCGCATGGTGGTGAGATTGGTGGCGACGCTGGTGCCACCGCCTTTGGCATGCTGGCGGGTTCGGCGCTACTGCATGGGCTTGGCGTGGCGCTGGGTGTAGCGAGCGCGCGTTATGCGGGGGCGCTGCGCTTTGGCGGCGCGGCAGTTGCTGGCTTTGGTGTTCTGCTCCTGAGCCTGTGATCAAAGGCTGCGGCGGCTTGCCCGCCACAGCCTTGACGCTTCAGCCCCGGATCGAAATCGGGGTCAATTCCTGAAACCAGCTTTGCGCCTGAACAAAGCCTTGAACGCGCGGCGATAATGCGCGCGGGTTCATGTCATGCGCAACAAAGAGAAACAGACGATCATCTACGGTCTTGGCATGCAATTCCGCCAGAAGCCCGTCAAGCGCGTCACTGTCAAAGGTTTCATAGGCGCGGCCAATCAATTCATCATAGACAGGGTCGCTGAAATAGCCCCAATTATTGGATGCTGGCGGCACCATATCCGATTTCAGGAAACGTGGCATGGCCGTGAAGGGATCAAAAGCGCCGTAGGAAATATTGATGGCGCTGACCCCGCGATTGGATGGCGCCTTTGCGCCATCGCGCCAAATGCCCAGAAGCGCGTTCCATTCCAACACTTCAAAGCTGATCTCGATGCCGATTTCCTTGAGGTTTTGCTGGATAGCCTCATTCATCGGTTGTGGCTGCATCTGGCCTGAACCGGATGGTGAAATTGCAACCTTGGTGCGCAGCGGATTACGGGTGGAAAACCCGGCTTCCGTCATCAGGCGGCGCGCGGCTGCCACATCCGTGCGCACAGGATCCTTGGGCTTGCCATGCCAGGGATGGCCTGGCGGCAGAAGCCCTGCGCCTTCACGCATCATGCCGCCCAGGAATTCCTTCATGCCGGCCCGATCAATCGCCAAGTTTGCCGCACGACGCAGGCGAATGTCACGCCAAGGCGAGTTTTCCAACATGGAAAAATGCCAGGTCCAATTATGCGGGTATTGGTTTGATACTACCTGAAAGCCGGCCTGACGGAGCGATGGAATGGCATCTGGCGGCGGCGCTTCAATGAAATCAACCTGATTGGAACGAAGGGCAGCAACGCGCGTATTCGCTTCCGGCAGGGGAAGCAGCACCAGGCGGCCAACCTTTGGAATGCGCGCCGTTTCCCAATAATCCGCATTGCGCAGCATGATGCAGCGTTCCCGAATGGCAAACTGTTCCAACTTCCAAGGCCCAGTACCTACGGCCATGTTCAGATAGCGATCCCAATCGCGCCCGGCGCGTTCCCAGGCGCCCTGATGCGTGATGCCAATCCAGGTCATGCCGTAGGGCACAAAGGCATCCGGACGAGAGGTTTCCAGAATGAAGGTGTTTGGCCCTTCCGCACGCCAATTGGCAATTGTGGGCATGCGGATGCGCGCCTGCGCCGCAGCGCGTGGATCATAATGCGGTACGCCCGGTTTGAAGGCGCGATCGTAGGAAAAGACAACATCATCGGCTGTCATCACCTTGCCGTCGTGGAACTTCACGCCTTCGCGAAGCGTGATGATCCAGCGTTTGGTATTGGCGGGGTCCACGCGCCAACTTGTGGCCAGCCCCGGGCGCAGCACCGCTGGCTTTTCGTAGGATGACAAATCCCACATGGTAAGCTGGTCATATAAGGTGATACCCATAAAACGATGGCCTTCACCGCCCTGGTCGGGAACGCCATTGGAAAGTGGAATGGCAGAGGCTGTCATGCCGACAAGCAGTGTCGCAGACGGCGCCCCCTGGGCCATGGCCAGATCGAAGGGCAGCGCGGCGGCAGCGCCCAGCGCGGCGCCCCCCCGCAGCAGATGACGACGTGAAAAGGAAGCCGGCATGATGTTCTCCGGATTTGTTGTTGAGACGGAAGCCGGAGAAAATCGAAAATCATTGCGGCGCGGAAAAAAAGCGGCTGAGTGAAAATTTTATGCCTTTGTGCACCGAAACTGCACCTTGCCTGTGCAAATACGAAGACAAAACGGCGAGCAAGCCATGGAATTGGGCAGGGGCCGCCTTTACAACGGCTGCCTAAACCTAGGCACCCACAATCTTCCCATCACGCAGCGTCACCACCCGGTCCATCCGCCGCGCCAGATCAGGGTTATGCGTGGCAATCAGCGCGGCCAGGCCCTGACCGCGCACCTGTTCGAGCAGTTCGGCAAAAACACGATCAGATGTGGCGACATCCAGATTGCCGGTGGGTTCATCCGCCAATAGCAAACGCGGCTGATTGGCCAGCGCGCGGGCTATGGCCACACGCTGTTGTTCGCCGCCCGAAAGCTTGCCGGGGCGATGATCCAGCCGCGCTTGCAAGCCGAAAATGCCGAGCAAATCCTTGGCGCGCTGCGTTGCCTCCGCGCGGCTTTTGCCGGCGGCGAGTTGCGGCAGAATGATGTTCTCGGCGGCGGTAAATTCCGGCAGCAGATGATGGAATTGATAGACAAAGCCGATGGTGGTGCGGCGGATGGTGGTGCGCGCCTCATCCGAAAGCGAACCCGCGGGTTTGCCTTGAATAAAAACCTCTCCGGCATCGGGCTTTTCCAGCAGGCCCGCCAGATGCAGCAAGGTTGATTTGCCGGTGCCGGAAGGCGCGACGAGCGCGACGATCTCGCCTGCCGCAATGGTCAGATCTGCACCCAGCAGCACCGGCAATTCGCCGGCTTCCGTGCGGTAGCGGCGTTCAACGGCAGCGAGGCGTAGCGGCGCTTCACTCATTACGCAGCATCTCCACCGGGTCCGTGCGCGCGGCGCGCCAGGAAGGGTAAAGCGTCGCGAGCAAGGACAAGCCAAGCCCCATCGCCACCACCTGCGCCACTTCATTGTAATCCAGAATCGCGGGCAGGCGTGTCAGGAAATAGACCTCTGCGCTGAATAATTCAGTGCCGGACAGCGATTGCAGGAATTGCCTGATGCTTTCGATATTGAGGCAAAACACCAGGCCCAGCACAAAGCCGATCATGGTGCCAAGCACGCCAATGGAAGCGCCACAGAGCAGGAAAATCCGCATCACCGCGCCCTTGGTGGCACCCATGGTACGCAGCACCGCAATATCCCGCCCCTTATCCTTCACGAGCATGATGAGGCTAGAGACGATATTGAAGGCCGCGACGATGATGATCAGCGTCAGGATCAGGAACATGACATTGCGTTCCACCTGCACCGCATTGAAGAAGCTGGAATTGGCATCCTGCCAGGAATGCACAATCACGCGGCTGCCTGCGGCTTCCTGAATTTGGCGCATGACACCGCGCAGCCGCGTTGGGTCTTGTACGAAAACCTCAATCTGCGTCGCGGCATCGCGCTGCTGGAAGTAGATCTGCGCGGCTTCCAGCGGCAGAAAAACGAAGCTGCTGTCATATTCATTCATGCCGACATCAAACAAAGCCACCACCCGATAAGCGCGCACACGAGGCACCGTGCCGAAAACCGTGGTGCGGCCCTGGGGTGAGACCAGGCTGACATTATCACCCACTGAAACCCGCAAACGCGATGCAAGGCGGCGCCCAATGATGATGGCGTCTTCTCCTTCAAAAGCATCCAGATTACCCAAGCGAATACCATCCGCGATCAGATGCCGCGCGCGCAGATCATCCGGCCTGATGCCGCGCGCCAAGCCACCCGTCGCACCGCCAGCTTCCGAGGTGATCAGCACCTGGCCTTCCACAATCGGTGTCGCGGAAACCACCCCCGGCACGGCGCGAATGCGCTTTGTCACATCATCAAAATCCGTGAAGGATGAGCCAACGGCATAGACGCCAAGATGCCCATTCAAGCCCAGAATCCGCCCAAGCAATTCATGGCGAAAGCCATTCATCACGCTCATCACAATGATCAGCGTGGCAACGCCAAGCGCGATGCCGACAAGGGAGAAAATCGCAATCACCGAGACAAAACGCTCCCCCTTCCGCGCGCGCAGATAGCGGAAGGCAACCATACGCTCAAAAGCGTTGAACATGCTGTCTCAGCCGCCCTTGATGCGGTTGATGGCGTCTTCGAGTGAGACTTCCTCACGTTCACCGGTCATGCGGCGCTTCAGTTCCACGCGGCCGGCAGCGGCGCCGCGCGGGCCGATGATGGCCTGCCAGGGGAAGCCCATGAGGTCCGCATCGGCGAATTTCTCACCAGCGCGCGCGGGGCGGTCATCATAGACCGCGTGCTCAGCGCCCAGCCGCGCGCAGAGCGTTTCACACATCGTATCGGTCGCGCCATCACCGGGGCGCAGATTCAGGATGGCCGCAGCCCAGGGTGCCACCGCATCCGGCCATTTGATGCCGGCTTCATCATGATTGGCTTCGATCAGCGCGCCCACCAGCCGAGACACGCCAATGCCATAGCTGCCCATTTCCGGGATCACCGCATTGCCATCCGGCCCGGTCACAGCCATGCCCATGGCCGCGCTGTATTTGGTGCCGAAATAAAAGATATGGCCCACTTCAATGCCGCGGGCGGAAACGCGCTTGTCTTCCGAAAGCGCGGCCCAGGCAGCTTCGTCATGCATTTCCTCGGTCGCGGCGTAATGGCTGGTCCAGAAATCCACTTGTGCCGTCAGATCGCTGTCATAGTCAGGCGCTTCGGCCAGCACATCGCGTTCCAGCAGATCGCGGCTCACGAAAACCTGACTTTCGCCGGTCTCGGCCAGGATGATGAATTCATGCGAAAGATTGCCGCCAATCGGCCCGGTATCGGCGCGCATTGGAATGGCCTTCAGCCCCATGCGCGCGAAGGTGCGCAGATAAGCCAAGAACATTTGCCGATAGGAATGCTGCGCGCCTTCCTTGGTCAGATCAAAGGAATAGGCATCCTTCATCAGGAATTCGCGCCCGCGCATCACGCCAAAACGTGGGCGCACCTCATCGCGGAATTTCCACTGGATGTGATACAGGTTGCGCGGCAAATCGCGATAGGATTTGGCGAATTGCTTGAAGATATCGGTGACCATTTCCTCATTGGTCGGGCCGAACAGCATTTCGCGTTCATGCCGGTCACGAATGCGGAGCATTTCCTTGCCGTAATCATCATAGCGCCCGCTTTCGCGCCACAACTCCGCCGGCTGGATGGTCGGCATCAGGATTTCATGCGCGCCGGCGCGGTCCTGTTCTTCACGCACAATCTGTTCAACGCGGCGCAGCACGCGAAGCCCCGCCGGCAGCCAGGCATAAATCCCCGCCGAGGTCTGGCGGATCAAGCCCGCGCGCAGCATGAGGCGGTGGGAGGCGATTTGCGCCTCGGCCGGGGTTTCCTTCAGTGTCGGCAAAAAGGCGCGGGAAAGGCGCAAGGGTTTGATCCTTCATCCTGGTCTGGTCGGGCGGCGCACCCTAATGCAGAAGACGCTTCGGGGGAATCACCTGCCGCCACCACGCAAGAAAACGATAAAATTCGATTGTGCGGCGCAGCAATTCGTCATTTTGGGCGCGTTTATGACATTTTCATGCTTGCCAGGCGGCAGAACAAACACTTACAAAAGAAAAGGCCGCCACCATCAGGCAGCGGCCCAAGTTTAGGGAGGAAACGCCAGTCACACGGCAGAGGAAGAAACCAATCTCCCTCTCGTTTGAGCAGAATGGCGGACCAGCTTCGAAGGCTCAACCAAAAAAGGCCAGAAGCAAGGTCGAAAAAGCGGCTACCAGACTGACATTGCCCGGATATAAGGCAAAACCGACCCCAGGGTCGGTTTTTCGCTTAATTGGGGGGCATCGAGAGGATTCCGCTGCGGAAAGACAGCCACTCGCTTTCGATCAGCAGGTAAATCACAAACCAGATCACCCCCGCCAGCGCCGTGGTGCCAAGCAGCTTCCAGCCCATCAGATGCTTTTGCGGCGCACCGCGCCAGCCGCCTTCTTCCAGCTTGCCCTGCGAATCGGGCCGGGTGCCGACAGGCAGCACGCAGAACAGCGCGAGCCACCAGATCAGCAGATAGAGAATGACGCCGGTGAAGACCGACATGGCTTAAACCCTGATCACATGAATTTCGACATTGGGCCGCTTCTTGAAGCGCCGCCCCAGCGCCTTGCGCAAGGCGCCGCGAAGCGATTCGCGCAATGTCTCATCATCATCACGCAGCCCCGCCGGCAAATCGGCAATGCTGCGGCGAAGCTCTGCCGCGACCAGGCCAGGTTCGGCATCCGCTTCCGCGAAAAGCCCCGGCGCGGTGATCATGGGATCACCCAGCACCCTGCCCTGTCGATCAAGCGCGACAGAAGCCAGCACCACGCCATTGAACATCATGCGGCGGCGCGCGGCGATGACATCGCCATCCAGGGGCAGCAGGCGTTCGCCATCCACCGCAAGGCGGCCGGTGGGGACGGCTTCAACCACCTCAGCCCGGTTGCCGGAAAGGCGCAGCACATCGCCATCATTCAACAGGATCGGCTTTGCGCCAGCGGCACGCGCCAAATCCGCATGTTCCTGCATATGGCGCCATTCGCCATGCACCGGCACGGCGATGCGCGGTTTTACAAGCGCGTAGAGGCGCCGCAATTCTTCCCGCGCCGGGTGGCCGGAGACATGCACCATGGCCTGTTCATCGGTGATCACACGGCAGCCGCGCCGCACCAGCCCATCCTGCACACGCTGAATGGCGACCTCATTCCCCGGTATCTGGCGAGAGGAAAAGATCACCGTATCGCCTTCACCAAGCGCAATCGCCGGGTGCTTGTCTTCCGCAATCTTCGCCATGGCGGAACGCGGTTCCCCCTGGCTTCCCGTGCAGATCAGCAGAATCTCATCATCGGGCAGGAAGCCCGCTTCTTCCTCATCCAAAAAGGGCGGGAGGGATTTCAGATAGCCGCATTCCCGCGCCGAGGCTTCCATATTCCGCAAAGACCGCCCGAGCAGCGCCACTTGTCGCCCCGCCGCGCGGCCCGCCACCGCAATGCTTTCCAGGCGTGCGACATTTGATGCGAAGCAGGTAACAGCAATCCGCCCCTTGATGCCCTTGATCAATTCGGTGAGCGAAGCGCGCACATCAGCTTCACTGCCCGAATGGCCTTCAACGAGAGCATTGGTCGAATCACACACCATGGCGAGCACGCCTTCAGCGCCAAGCCGCTCAAACGCGCTTTCATCCGTGGGCGCGCCGATCAGCGGCGTGGGGTCAAGCTTCCAATCGCCGGTGTGCAGCACAAGGCCATAAGGCGTGCGCAGCACCAGGGCCTGGGCTTCCGGGATGGAATGCGTGACGGGGATGAAGCTGCAATCGAAAGGGCCAAGCTTCACGCGCCCGCCCGGCGGCAATTCATGCAGGCGCACTTCATGGATCATGCCTGCTTCGCCAAGCTTGCGGCGCAGCACAGAAAGCACGAAAGCCGTGCCATAGATCGGGCAGCGCAATTGCCGCCACACATGCACCACCGCGCCGATATGATCTTCATGCGCATGGGTGATGATCAGCGCTTGCAGCGCGCCGCGATTTTCCGCGAGCCAGACAGCATCCGGCACCATGACATCCACTTCCGGCTGATCCGGCCCGGCAAAGCCAAGCCCGCAATCCACCGCCAGCAAGGCGCCATCACAGCGATAGACATTAAGGTTCATTCCGATCTC
>JBIKXA010000208.1:0-6016 GCA_044356015.1 Roseomonas sp. | reverse complement strand
GTCGAAAGGCGGGAGCGAAAGCCATGGCGACGCTTCCGGACGAGCTTGGAGGGCTGATAGGTACGCTTCACGATACTTCTCCCAGAGGGTCGTAGCCATAAGGCAAAGAAAGAGCGCCGGCGGCAGGCCATTGACGGACCTACCCCGGCGGGGTGGCGTTCCTATAGGGAGAGCAGGCGCACTCCGTCAACCTGAAGCGCCCTGAAAAGCGATTGACGCTGGCGGAAAGCGGCCCGCATCATCCCCGAAATGGCTGGGAAAGCGAAGGCGCGGTGGGCATCCCCACGCCGAAAGGGGAGGATGGGCATGGCTGATGCACCCTATGACACGGTTTTGCAGCATTTCCGCCTGGCCGATGGCGGGCCGCCGGGACAGCGCCTGGCGCTGAAGGATGGGCGGATTGCGGCCATTCTGCCCGCCGATGCGCCCACCCCCAAGGCGGGCCAGGTGCTGGATTTGGACGGGGATTTGCTGCTGCCCGCCCTGGTGGATGGGCATATGCATCTGGATAAGACCCTGTTTGGCCTGCCCTGGACGCCCCATACCGCCGAGCCCTTCCGCATGAGCCGGATTGCGACCGATCAGGCGCTGCTGCCTGCGCTGCCCTTGGATACCGCCGCGCGGGCCGGGGCGCTGATCCAGCGTTGCGTGGCCAATGGCACGGCGCATATCCGCACCCATGCCGATATCACGCCGGCCTTTGGGCTTTCCGCCCTGGAAGGGGTGCTGGCGGCGCGGGAAGCGCATCAGGCCGCCGCGACGGTGCAGATTGTGGCCTTCCCCCAGGCGGGCGTGATGCGCGCGGGTGGCAAGCCCATGCTTGACCTGCTGGATGCCGCCATTGCTGCGGGGGCGGAATTGGTGGGCGGCATTGACCCTTGCGAGGTGGATCGCGACCCGCGCGGGCAATTGAACGGGATTTTCGCCATTGCTGAGAAGCGCGGTGTCGGCGTGGATATTCATCTGCATGAACCGGGCGAGCTTGGCCTGTTCAGCCTGCTTGAAATCTGCGCCCGTGTGCGCGCGCATGGCATGGCGGGGCGCGCCACGATCAGCCATGGATTTTGTTTGGGGGGCATTGCCGAATCAAAACAGAAGGCCGCCGCCGAGATGATGGCTTCCTGCGGTGTTGCGCTGGTGACGCATGGCGCGGGCAGTGCGACCATGCCGCCGCTCATGCTGCTGCGCCGCGCCGGGGTGCGCGTATTTTGCGGCAATGATGATGTGCGCGATACCTGGAGCCCCTATGGCAATGCCGATATGCTGGAACGCGCTTCGGTGATCGGCTGGCGGGAAGATTTGCGCCACGATCCGCTGATCCTTGAATTATTCGGGATGGTGTCATCAGAAGGTGCCGCGGCGCTGGGCATTTCGGATTACGGCATCGCGCCCGGCAATCCCGCGCATTTCTTTACCATTGCGGCTGAGAATATTCCGGATGCCATTGGCGCGCATCCGCCGCGCCGGCGGGTTTTCCACGCGGGGCGGCTGGTGGCAGCGGATGGTGTTTGGAGGGGCGCGGCATGACCAGCGCTGAAGAAGCCGGGGTTTTTGATTTCGTTGTCTCGGGCGCCGGTTCCGCAGGGGCGGCAGTGGCGGCGCGGCTTTCGGAAGATGGGCGTTATACGGTGTGCCTATTGGAAGCCGGGCCGCCGGATCGCAACCCGTGGATTCATATTCCGCTTGGTTTCGCCAAGGTCTATGCCAATGAGGCGATCAATTGGTGCTTTGAGAGCCAGCCTCAAGAGCGACTGAATGGCCGGAAGTTCTTTGTCCCGCGCGGGAAGACACTGGGCGGCACAAGTTCCATCAATGGCATGGTTTATATGCGTGGCCATCCGCGCGATTATGATGGCTGGCGCCAGCGCGGCTGCACGGGCTGGGATTATGATTCTGTCCTGCCTTACTTCAAGAAAAGCGAGAACCAGGCGCGCGGGGCGGATGAGTTTCATGGTGTTGGCGGGCCGCTTCATGTTTCGGACCACACCGGCACAACGGAATTGACAGAGGCCATGATCAGCGCCGCCGAACAGGCCGGCATTCCGCGCAACCCGGATTTCAATGGCCGCGTGCAGGAAGGCACCGGCTATTACCAATCCACCACCAGCGCCAATCGGCGGTGGAGCACGGCGCGCGCCTATCTGGCGCCGACGAAGGGGCGCGCCAATCTGGATATCCGCACCAATGCCCATGCCACGCGCGTGGTGATTGAAAATGGTCGCGCCACCGGCTTGGAATATCGCGACCGCAGCGGGTTTAAGCGTGTGCGGGCGCGGCGCGAGGTGATTGTCTCCGGCGGTGCTTATGGGTCGCCGCAATTGCTGCAATTGTCAGGGCTGGGGCCGGCCGCGCATTTGCAGGCCATGGGCATTCCGGTGTTGCGCGATATGCCGGCAGTGGGCGCGAATTTGCATGATCACTTCTGCGTCTATCTGATGTGGCGCTGCGCCAAGCCCGTCACCTTCAACGATCTGGAAAAAAGTTGGCCGCGCAAGATTGCCGCCGCCTTACAATATGGGCTGTTCCGCAGCGGGCCCATGGCGGTGAATGCCGTGCGCACAGGGATATTGACGCGATCCGATCCGCGCCTGGAACAGCCGGATTTGCAGATCAATCTGCTGGAATGGAGCACGCTCGAGCGCAACAAAAAGGGTGTCATTCCGCATCCCTTTTCCGGCTTCACGCTAAGCCCGGTGCATCTGGCCCCGGAAGGGCGCGGCACGGTGCGGCTGGCAAGCCCCGATCCCTTTGCGGCGCCTGCGATCACCTTCGGGTTTCTTGCTTCCGATTATGATATGCGCGCTATGCTCAATGGCATCAAACTGGCCCGGCGGCTGGTGGAACAGCCGGCCTTGAAGGCCTTTGCGATGGGGGAATTGGTGCCGGGCGAAGCCTTCACCAGCGATGCAGATATGGAACGCTTTGTGCGCGAAACAGGGTCAACCAATCACCATCCTTCCAGCAGCTGCGCCATGGGCATTGGCAGCAATAGCGTGGTGGACCCCAGGCTATGTGTGCATGGCGTGGCGGGGCTGCGCGTGGCGGATGCTTCCATCATGCCTTCCGTTGTCGCCGGCAATACCAATGCGCCTTCCATCATGATTGGTGAAAAAGCGGCGGATATGATTCTGGAAGATGCGCGGGCAGCCGCCTGAAAGGATGGACATGATTTCCCTGCTTGGTACCTGGCAATTGCTGCGCGTGACCGCAACCGATGCGGCGGGAAAGCCACTCGCACATCACCAATACGGGCCTGAACCCACCGGCATTGTGCAATTCGGTGCAAAGCGCATGCAGGCCGCGACAGGCGATGGTCGTGCCGTGCTGCCGCCTGGCGTGAAGCGCTTCTGGTCCGCCTATACCGGCAATTACACCTTCGATGGCCGGCTTTTGGTGACGCGCGTGGATGACAGCAATCTGGCCGAGCGCATTGGTGGCGACCAGGTGCGCGAAGTCCGCGTCGATGGCGCGGGGGTTTGGCTGAAGCCGCCGCCACGTATGGTGGATGGCGCCATGCAGCAGTTGGAATTGTATTGGGAGAGAATTGGCTGAAACGCGCCCTACCTGCTGTCAGGCAAAAGCCTGCTGACGGCGCTTAAGCCGCCAGAGAAACCACAGCGCGATGGATAGATTAACCAAGTTCCACGCGATGCCGTTCCACATCGCCGCCGTATAGCCGCCTGTTGCATCAAACAGCGCGCCTGCCATCCATCCGCCAATGGCCATGCCAACCATGGTTGAAGACAGCGCTAGGCCAACACGGCTGCCGGCCTGAGAGGATGGAAAGTTTTCACGCACAATCATCGCGTAGCAGGGCACCAAACCGCCCTGAAACAGGCCGAACATGAAGGATACCAAAAACAGCGCCATCAAGCCGTCAGATGGCAGGAACATTAGCAGCGCGATGCCTTGCAACAGTGATGAAAGCACAAGCGTTCTGACACCACCGATACGGTCCATGATGAAGCCGAATATCAGCCGTGAAGCGATGCCGCTGGCGAGCATGACGGAGAGCATTTGCGCCCCGCGCGCCGCGCCGAAACCAAGATCAACGCAATAGGCGACGATATGCACTTGCGGCATGGCCATGGCGATGCAGCAGGTGATGCCGGCCAGGATGATCAGTGTCTGCAAGACATTCGGCGGTAGCCCAAGCGCCATGGGATTGCGCGGCGTAATGGCACCGGGCTGCGGCGCTGCTGGCATTGGGGCGCGGGTGCGCAACAGCAAGGCGAGCGGGACGATGGTAAGGAAGCTCGTAATGCCCATGATCAAATGCGCCTGGCGCCAGCCGATCGTGGAAACGCCCCATTGCAGCAAGGTCGGCCAGAAAGTGCCGGCGAAGTAATTGCCGGAAGCAGCCAGCGCCAAGGCAATGCCGCGGCGCTTTTCGAACCATAGCGAGACATCGGCGATTAGCGGGCTAAACACTGCCGCCGCGCCAAAGCAACTCAGCAGCACGCCATAGGCAAGACCGAAGGAGAAAAGGCCTGGCGCAAAATAAATCGCTATGCCGCCAAGCCCGATGGAGGTGGCGCCGATCAGCACCGGCACCATGACGCCAAAACGATCAGACAGCCTGCCCATGAGCACGCCACCCACCATGAAACCCACCATGGTCATAGTATAGGGAAGCGAAGCGCCGGCGCGTAGTGTGCCGAATTCCGCTTGCACGGTGGGCAGCACCACGACAACCGTCCACATGGGTGCGCTGCCGATCATGCTGATCAATAATGCGATACCCAGGCGCGTCCAGGCAGCGCGGCCATCCAAGCGGCTGTCACGCATCATGATGGCGTCGCTTCATGCAGGGTTTCCTCGGCAAGATTTTAGTGAAGGCTGGCAGCTTTGCCGATGCCGCGCCAGGGGCTATTTCACACCAGGAGACCAGCGATAGGTGCGGGCCGTGGAGTCCCCCATCAGCATGGCGCGATCAGAATCGGAAAGCCGATCCGATTTCAGGAAGGCATCCACGCCTTCGGCATAGCTCATCAACTCCACCGCGCGAGTCCAATCCGTGCCCCACAGGCAGCGCTGCAAGCCAAAGGCATCGAAAATACGCGCAAGCGGTGCCCAGATATCAGCGTAAGGATACTCGCCGCGCGATAGCGTGCAGGCGCCGGTGATTTTCACGACAATATTGGGGAAAGCTGCCAGCGCCAGCAGCTTCGGCAATTCAGCAAAGCCGTTTTCCATCCGTGGCGGCTCAAAAGGCTGTTGCAGGCCAAGGTGATCAATCACGAGCCGCGTATCCGGATTGCGCCGCGCCAATTCATGCACCTGATCAAGCCTGCCCCAGCAGAGCAGGTTCACCGGCAGATCGCGCTTCGCCGCGGTGGCCAGCACGTGATTGATGCCGGGATCGGCAGGATCGGCAGAGACATCGCCGCGCATCATGATGCGAATGCCAACCGCGCCAGGGGTTGCCTGCCAATCCGCGATGGTTTCCGCCACTGCAGGATCATTGGGATCAACGGGCTTCACCAGTGCGAAACGATCCGGATAGGTATTGCGGACGGAAACCGCGTAGCTCGCGTCAAAGCGATACATGGTGAAGGCGGAAACCAGAATGGCGCCATGCACGCCGACCGCGTCCATGGCCTTCACCATATCGGCACCCGTCACCTCCGGCGGGCCATGCAGCACCGCATGCCAGGGGCGGCCGAGATGGTTGCGTTCATAGGCATGAACTTGCGCGTCAATAATCGGCATGGCGGTTCCTCGGATTGTGTTTTTGTGGCGCGAGGTTAGGCGCTGCCTTCCGGGCCAGCAAGGCGCGGCCCTTGGTTGCCCGTGCAATTCGGCCTAGCTTGCACTCTATTCACCCTTTTTGAGGAAACACCATGACCCCGCCTGAGAGAATGCGCGCCTTGCTCGCCAAGCCTGATTTCGTTGTCATGCCCGCCGTATGGGATGGGCTTTCCGCCAAGATGGCTGCTGGCGCAGGGTTTGAGACCGCGTTTCTGTCCGGTTCCTGCGTGGCGGCAAGCCGCCTGGGCGGGCCGGATCTGGACCT
>JBIKXA010000207.1:0-6018 GCA_044356015.1 Roseomonas sp. | reverse complement strand
ATTCAATGATGGCGGTGGAAAACCAGCGCACCAGCTTCAATTCGCTGCGCCGGCCAAGCGCCAGCATGATCGCGAGAGGATAACCAAGCGCCAGCCCATAAACCGCGATGATGCCGGTGATGGTGAGCCCGCCCCATTGCCGTGTCTGCACAAAGGGCAGCCCAAATACGCCGCCCTGCATCAGCAGCCACATGGCCGGCGCCGCAATTGCCCAGCCGAGCAAAAGCCAGCGGCCCCAAAAGCGCCTGATCGTGGAAAGCAGCACCATGGCCACCAGGATCACAATCATGGTCGCGGGGCGCCAGCGTTCCTCATAGGGATAAAGGCCGAAAATGGAGAACCAGAATTTCTCCCGCACAAAGGCCCAGCAGGCACCGCCCGCAGCACGACAGGCCTGTGCATTGCCATCCCATGTGGCATTCGTCACAGCCCAGGCCCAGAAGGGCGGTACCGCGAAATACAGCACGGCCAGACACGCCAGTGTGATCAGCGTATTGAGCGGCCCCGTAAAGCAGGCCTTGATGAAAGCCTGCAACCTTTCGGCAAAATTTGGTCCACGCGGCGCGGCCTGGGTGGAAATGGTCGCCTGCATCGGATCAACGCTCCTTCAACAGGGCGACTTTGGCGTTATACCAATTCATCAAGCCTGAGGTGACCAGGCTGATGATCAGGTAGACCGCCATGAAAATCGAAATCACCTCAATCGCCTGCCCGGTCTGATTGATCGAGGTATTGGCGACACTCACCAAATCCGGATAGCCGATCACGATGGCGAGTGAGGAATTCTTTGTCAGGTTCAGATATTGCGACGTCAGCGGCGGGATGATGACGCGGAGCGCCTGCGGCAGAATCACAAGCCGCATGATGCGCCCCGGCGGCAAGCCCAATGCGCGCGCCGCTTCCCATTGCCCCTTATGGACGCTTTGAATGCCCGAACGCACAATCTCCGCAATGAAGGCCGAGGTATAGACCACCAACCCCACCAGCAGCGCGAAGAATTCCGGCGAAAGCGCCAACCCGCCTTCGAAATTGAAGCCGGCTAATTCCGGCCATTCCACAATCGGCACAAAACCCAACGCCATCCCAAGCGCCGGAAAGCCGAATAGCATCAGCAGCCCCGGCAATAGCGTGGCGCGCCGATCCCCGGTTGCGATCTGCCGCGCGCGTTCGCGCCGCAGCAGCAGCCACCAGCCAATGGCGCCAATCAGCGCGGCCAGCAGAAAGACCAGCAACGCGGTATCCGCCATCAGCCCTGGCATCATCAAGCCGCGCTGGGACAGAAACACCCCAGGCAGAGGATGCAGCGCCTGCCGCACCGAAGGCAGTTGCAGGAGCACCGCATGCCAAAACACAAGCTGTAGCACGAGCGGCGTATTGCGAATGACCTCAATATACCCGCCCACCAGGCCGCGCAGCAGCGGGTTTGACGAAAGCCGTGCGAGGCCCAACAAAATCCCAAACACCGTGCAAAGCGCGATGCCGACAATGGCGACACGCAACGTATTCAAAAGCCCGACTGTCAGCGCCCGGCGATAGGTATCGGCAGGCGTATAGGCGATCATGTATTCGCCGATCGGAATGCCGGCTGAACGGTCCAGAAAGCCGAAACCGAATTGCAAGCCGCGCGCTGCCATATTCGTTTGCGCATTGGACCAGAACCACCAGCCAAGCAGCACCACCGCCACCAGCAGCCCGGCCTGGATAAGCAAGCCCCGGCGCGATCCCGACAGGGGAATGATGCCCCGCGAAGGCGGTATGGCGGTGGACACACTCATGCGGCGGATTCCAGCGGCGACATAAGGCAGGAAAGGGTGGTGGCTGTTTGCATCACCCGCCACCCAGGAAAATCACCGCGCGCCCTGACAGCGCGCGGCTTTGCGTTACGCCTGAAAATCAGCGCAGCGGCGGCGCATAAAGCAGGCCGCCGCGGGTCCAGATATTGTTCTGCCCGCGCTCAAGACCCAGCGGCGTATTGGTGCCGAGGTGACGTTCAAAAATCTCACCATAATTGCCAAAGGTGCGGATGATGACGCGCGCAAAATCAGCGCGGGCGGCACCGATGCTCTCACCCATATTGCCTTCAACGCCCAGCAGGCGGCGGATCACCGGATTGGTCGCGGTGGTGGCGATCTGTTCCACATTGGCCTGGGTGATGCCCATTTCCTCGGCGTCAATCAGCGCGAAGGTGGTCCAGGCGACGATATTGGTCAGTTCCTCATCACCCTGACGGACGGTCACAGCCAGCGGTTCCTTGGACAGGCGCTCGGGCAGGATTACGTGATCTGCCGGGCGGGTCAGCAGGGTGCGCTGCGCGGCCAATGCGGCGAAGTCATTGGTGAAAACATCGCAGCGGCCGCTATCATAGGCGCGGCGGATTTCATCCAGATCGGCGATCACCACCGGGGTGAAGCGCAGATTATTGGCGCGGAAGAAATCGGCAATATTCAATTCCGTGGTCGTGCCCGGCTGCACGCAAACCGTCGCACCGTTCAGCTGGCGCGCGCTGGTCACATTCAGGCGGCGCGGCACCATGATGGCCTGACCATCATAGAAGGTAATGGCCGGGAAGTTGAAGCGGTTCACATTGGAATCGCGTGTCAAGGTCCAGGTAGTGTTGTTGGACAGCACATCGACTTCACCCGAGGAAAGCGCCGGGAAGCGGCTTTGCGTGGTGACGGGGACGAATTCCACCTTGCTTGGGTCATTGAAGATGGTGATGGCGATGGCGCGGCAGACTTCAACATTGAAGCCGCCCCAGCGGCCCTGGCTATCCGGCACGCCGAAGCCTGGGTTGGACGGACCCTGCACGCCGCAGCGGAGCGTGCCGCGCTGGCGAATCTGATCCAAATCGCGCCCGGCAAGGGCTTCGCCCACGCCAAAGGTCATGAAGGCCGCCGCGGCGGCCGCGAGAAACTTGAATTTCATGTCTTTCTCCCACTTCTCCCAGCGGACGAAGCCCGTCGCGCTTGGGGGCGGAGATTGCCCAGCCAAGATGAAATTACAAGACAGACACAATTCAGAAAAGAAACTTAGTGACGATTCTAGCCAACAAATGCCCTGATTCCGGGCGGTTTATAGGTTCCCGATGGAACTTGCCGAGGCTTTGGGCAGGTTTGGGGCGATTTCACATGCGCAGGCCATCCGCGGCTGCCTCAGCCCCCCGCGACTTCCGCGCGCAGCTCATCCAATACGCGCAAGCCGCCCACCTTGTTTTCCACATGCCAGAACAGCCAACCATTGCAGGAAGGCACTTCCTGCACCGCCGCCCCCACTTGATGAATGGACCCTGCCGCCTTGCCGCAGCGGAGCGTGCCATCGGCACCGACCTCGGCCCGCCAACGCCGGCGCGCATCGGTCAGCACACTGCCCGCCGGCACCAGCCCGCGTTCCACCAGAACACCGAAGGGGATGCGCGGCTGTTCGCGCCGTGATGGCAGGGCAAGCGCGGCTGATTCCGGCATGGGCTCCACGGCTGCGAGCCGGGCACGCGCCCCCTTGGCGTAGCGTTCTTCCCGTTCAATGCCGATGAAACGCCGACCCAGGCGTTTCGCGACCGCTGCCGTGGTGCCGGAACCCAGGAAGGGGTCGAGCACAACCTCTCCCGGTTGGGTGCAGGAAAGAATTACGCGATGCAGCAGGGCTTCCGGCTTTTGTGTTGGGTGCAGCTTGTCGCCGTTTTCATCGCGCAGGCGCTCTCCGCCGGTGCAAAGCGGGATGAACCAATCGCTCCGCATCTGCACATCATCATTCAGCGTCTTCATGGCGGCGTAGTTGAAGCGGTATTTGGATTCCTGCCCATGCGCCGCCCAGATCAGCGTTTCATGCGCATTGGTGAAGCGCCGGCCGCGGAAATTCGGCATGGGATTGGCCTTGCGCCAGATCACATCATTCAGAATCCAAAAGCCGAGATCCTGCAGCGCGACGCCCAGGCGGAACACATTGTGATAGGCGCCCATCACCCAAATGGTGCCATCCTTGCGCAAAACGCGGCGGCACTCGGTCAGCCAGGCGCGGGTAAAGGCGTCATAGGCGGCCAGATCGGGAAAGCGGTCCCAGGCGTCATCCACGCCATCAACAATGCTCTCATCCGGGCGGCGCAATTCGCCCTTCAACTGCAGATTATAGGGCGGGTCAGCAAAAATCGCATGCACGCTGGCGGGCGGCAGGCGGCGCAGCATGGCAATCGAATCCCCGACCAGGACCTGGTCCAAGAGCAGCTCCAGCTGCGTTCCCACCGTGAAATCCCTTGTTGATCACGCAAGAATCGCGCGCCCGAGTCGCGCGGTCAAGTCAGGTTCAAAACGGACTGATCCACCGGGCCAAAGCCGCGCCGGTGGTGGGGGGATGGGCCGAGCCGTGCGAGGGCTTCCCGATGCGTCGCTGTCGGGTAGCCGGCATGGCGGGCGAAGCCATATTCAGGCCAACGCGGGTCGAGCCTTCGCATGGCCCGATCCCTGAGCACCTTGGCGATGATCGAAGCGCCCGCGATGGAAAAGCTAAGCCCATCCCCGCCGACCACACACCTCACTGGGCAGGCGAGGGGTGGCGGCTGATTGCCATCCACCAGCGCGTGATCGGGGGGCATTGGCAGCTTCGCCACCGCGCGGCGCATGGCCAGATGCGTGGCGCGCAGGATATTGAGCCGCCCGATCTCAGTGGCTGACGCCGCGCCGACGCCGATTTCAACCAGCCCTTCGGCTTTGGCGGCTTGCAGTGCGGCAAAGGCGGCATCGCGCGCCGCTTCCTTGAGCTTCTTGGAATCCTGCAAGAGCGCCGCAAGGCTTTCGGGTGGCGGCACCCGGAAGACCAGGGCAGCGGCCAATACCGGGCCAGCGAGGGGGCCGCGCCCGGCCTCATCTACGCCCGCCACGCGCCCGCCAAGTGCCGCTTCCAGGCTGAAATCGGGCCGTGTGATCATATTTTGGCGCGCGGCAGCAAAAGCCAACCCGCCAGACCCAGCACAAGGCTACCCGCCAAGACGGCGAAACCGGCGCGATAGGCGGCCTCGGGCCGCGCGGCTTCCTCCATGGGAAAGAAGCCGATCACCAAGCCAACCAGCAGCGGCAACAGGGAAGACCCCAGAACCTGCGCCATATTCACCGTGCTTGCGCCGCGCCCGACCAGATGATCGGGAAACAACATGCGCGCTTCCGTCACCAGCAGCACCGGATAGCTGGAAAACAGCACCAGCCCAACCAGCAGGCCGAGCGCCATCGGCAAGGGCGGCGCGGGCCAAAGGGCCAAGGCCAGCAGCATGGCCGCCGAAAGCGCCGCGCCGGTGCTGATCATGGCGCTGCGGCGGAAGAAGCGCCGCTCCATCGGGCCAACCAGCAAAAGCCCGATCGGCATGGCAAGGCCCATCGCGGCCAAGGCCAGCCCGCGTTCATTGGCATTCAGGCCATGCACATCGGCAAAATAAGGCCCGGCCCAAAGCCCGATCACGGTCGCGGCAGCGGCATAGGCGACCAGATGCAGGGCCAGCACCCGGGGAAGGCCCGGCAGGCGCCAGATGGAAAACTGCCCGCGCAGCGCCTCCTTCAGGTTTTCCGGCTGGCGCGCGGGGGCGGGCCAATCCGGCGGGTCATTCCGCACCAACCGCCACCAGGCAATCGCTGCAAGCCCCGTCAGCAGGGCAGAGATCAGAAAGGCCGCGCGCCAGCCAAGCCAGCCCGCCAGCCAGGCCAGCGGCGCGCCGGCCAGCAGAATCCCCAGTTGCGAAAAGGCAAAAACCCGAGACAGGGCGAGCGTCATGTGCCCGCCACCATACCAGCGCGCACAAAGCACGACCGCCGACATGAAAGAAGCCGCGCAACCAATGCCGATCAGCGCACGCGCGATCAGCAAGGTGGTGCCATCCGTCGCAAAGGCTTGCAGCACCAAGCCCAGCACGGCGATGGCACTCAGCCCCGCCACCACCAGCCGCGGGCCGAGCCGATCCAGCGCAATGCCCACCGGCAGCTGCATCACCAGCAAGGACGCGAAGAACATGCCATTGGCCGCGCCCAGCATGGCGGGCGA
>JBIKXA010000206.1:0-6023 GCA_044356015.1 Roseomonas sp. | reverse complement strand
TCGGCGCCGGAATGGCCGCCCGTGGTGGAAAGATCAACAAGCCTGACAGGCAGGCCAGCGGCGCGGATCTGGTCGCGCATGAAGCGCAGCTCAGCCCCTTTGGTATCCAGCGTGCCGGCTACCAGAATCACCTCCGCCCCTGGCATGGAAAGCGGATGAATTTCGGCTTGCGCAGCAGCGGCGCTCATCAGCGGCTGCGCGGTCAAGACACGCGCTGTGCGTTCCAGCACCTCAACCGGCACCGGCTTCGACCAACGCGTAGGGGGCGTTGGGTTTGAGTTGTAGATCTTGATCGGCCCACCCATTGTCGTGGGTGCTGCTTCCGGCATCAAATCGGCGCTTGGCGCTACCGGGATATCCTCATGGCCATGGCGGCCAACGCCCAATAGGCGCTGCTGCAATTCTCGATCCGCTGCCAATTCGCGCGCCGGCGCGCTGCGATTGATGCGGCCATTCACCATAATGGCGACCGTATCCGCGATGGCGCAGGCAACGCCGATATTCTGTTCAATCACCAGCACATCAATCTCGCCATCTTGCGCGAGTTGCACCAGTAATTCTTCAAGCTGCGCGACAATGACCGGCGCGAGCCCTTCGGTCGGCTCATCCATCACCAGCAGCTTCGGATTCATCAGCAGCGCGCGGCTGATGGCGAGCATTTGCTGCTCGCCGCCTGATAGCTGCGCGCCACCATTGCCGCGCCGTTCCGCAAGGCGCGGGAAGGTCGAGAAAATCCTTTCAATGGTCCAGGCGCCGCCCTTGCGCTCCACCATCTTCAAATGTTCTTCGACGGTCAGGGAGCGCCAGAGCCGTCTGCCCTGCGGTACATAGCCAATGCCCGCGCGCGCGATATCGGCCGGCGACCGCCCGACCAGGGGCTGACCATGAAAACTGATCGAACCGGAGGCAACCGGCACCAGGCCCATGATCGCCTTACAGAGCGTAGTCTTGCCCATGCCATTGCGACCAACAACGGAAAGCGCCCCCGTATCAAGCCGCAGATCAACGCCTTGCAGGGCATGACTCGCGCCGTAGAAAACATTCAACCCGCGAATCTCAAGCGCGGCAGGACCCGGTTTCTCAGGCATGCGCATGGCGGCCATCCCCAAGATAGAGTTCCTGCACTTGCGGATCTTCCTCGATCTCCGCGGGCGTGCCTTCCTTGAAGACGCGGCCATTATGCATCATGGTCACACGCTGAGCGACACGCAGCGCGACATCCATATCATGTTCGATGATGATGAAGCCGATATGCGGCGGCATATTGGTAAGAATGGCGATGAGTTCCGCGCGTTCGGTCGGTGAAAGCCCGGCAGCGGGTTCATCAAACAGGATAAGCCGCGGTGCGCCGGCAAGTGCCAACGCGATTTCAAGCTGGCGCTGCTGACCATAGCTCAACTCACTCACCAGCTTTTGCTGCACTTCAGTAAGGTGGACCGCTTCGATCAATTCCTCGCTGCGGGTCAGCAAAGGATCACCGCGCCGCGGTCTCAGCAGGGAAAAGCGATTGCGGCTGACACCGCGGCACGCCAGATAGACATTATCGGCAACGCTGAGGCCACCAAAAAGCAGCGAAATCTGATAGGTCCGACGAAGGCCACGCCGGATGCGTTCATGCGCGGGAAATTCCGTCACATCCTCACCAAACAAACGGATCGTGCCGGAACTCGGCAGGAAATCGCCTGTGACGCAGTTGAACAAGGTGGTCTTGCCCGCGCCGTTGGAACCAAGCACCGCCCGTCTTTCGCCCGCTTCCACGGTCATGGTGATGTCTGCAATGGCCGAAAGCGCACCAAAAAGCTTGGTGACGCCGCGCAATTCCAGCGCATTGCCAGCACCGGCGGCGCCGATCCGCTCCATCACGGGCGTATTGGGCGCGGGTGTATTCATGCTGTCCCCGCGGTTCTTGGCCGCCCCGTCAGCGGGTCAAGGTTCTTGCGCTGCCTCTCGCGCCAGCGATCCCAAAGCCCCAAGGCGCCATCGGGGGAAAAGAAGACCACAGCAAGGAAACCAAGCCCCACAAGCAGCTTGAAGCGTTCCGTTGAAAGACCAAAGCTTGAAAGCACATCGGGGCTGAAAGTGCTCAGCAGCACATAGATGAAAGCACCCACAAAGGGACCGATGGGGCGGCGCAGCCCGCCAATCACGGCGATGATCAGGATGTCAATCACCGCCGGAATGCCGGCGGTGAAGGGAGCGACCTGCGTATTCTGCCAAACCAACAAAATGCCACCAATCGCGGCGATCACGCCGGAAAACGCATAAGCGGCAATGCGATGCGCGGTGACATTGAAGCCCATGGCAGCCATGCGCCGCGGATTATCGCGCACGCCTTGCAGGGCCAAACCGAAGGGGGAGCGTGCAACATAAAGCACGGCCAGATAGCACAGCACCGCCATGCCCAAGCTCAGGTAATAGAACGCCGTCGGCTGGCGCCAATCCACACCAAAAAGGCGCGGCGGAACAACGAAATTGAAGCCATTATAGCCGTTGAAGATATCGTAGTTCTGGCGTGTAAAGTAGAAGAAGGCACTGGCAATCGCCAGCGTGATCATGATGGTATAGATGCCCTCAGTCCGCACCGCGAGCGCGCCGACCAATGTGGCAAAAATCGCGGCGATGGTGATCGCCAAGGGGATATAGAGCCACCAGGGCATGCCAAGGCTGATTTGCTGGACGCCCGAAGTGCCAAGGATGGCGACCGCATAGCCCGCGAGTGCCGCCACGGTCATCTGCACCAAGCTTACCATGCCGCCATAGCCGGCCAGAAACATCAGCGACAGCGCGATGATGCCAAGGCAGAAGGACCAGCCGAAAATCTGAAACAGCCAGAAACTGCCCGCAAATACGGGCATGATCAGCAGGATGAAGCCAACCGCCCAATAGGCTGCCGGCAAGCGCGCGAAGCCACTTTCCGCCAAGGGGGAATACACGCCATTGGCGCGCGATGCTTCATTCACCGCCATGGTGCTGCCCTTTCATCGCCGGCTTCCCATCAATCCCTGCGGACGAAACGCCAGCACCAGGGCCATGATCAGGAAGGTGAAAACAACGGAATAGGTTGGCGCATAGACAAGCCCGATTTGTTCGACCAGCCCGATAATGAGCGCACCAAGCGCCGCCCCGGGTATGGACCCCATGCCGCCCACAATCACGACGACAAGGCTCGCCAATAGAAATCGCGTATCTTCGCCCGGGGCGAGGGATTGGAAGGTGCCCCCAACAACACCCGCTATGCCCGCAAGCCCGGCGCCGAAACCGAATACCGCCAGGAACACATAATGGATGCGCACACCCGAAGCGGTGAGCATTTCACGATCATCAACGCCGGCACGGATCAACATGCCAAGGCGCGTACGATTGAGCACCAGCCACATCGCGACCCCAATGATGATGGCCATGACCAGAATGGCAATACGTACCTGCGGAAACCGCATATAGACCGGATTGCCACTGCGATCCGCACCCACCACAATTGGCAAGGTTGCAGGCCCTGTCAGCCATTGCGGGGTCTGCAGGGTATAGGATTGGCCACCCCAAACCCAAAGCATCAGATCAGCCAGCACCACCGAAAGACCAATCGTCACCATTGTCTGGCGCAGCTCCTGACCCTCCATGCGGCGAAACACCTGATGCTGCAGCAAAAGGCCAAGCAAGGCGACGACAATGAAGACGACCGGCAAGGTGATCCATAATTCGCCCGTCACGTTTGAGACGACATAGCCGATATAGCCGCCAAGCAAATAAAGTGAACCATGCGCCAGATTGACATTACGCATCAATCCAAAAATCAGCGTGAAGCCGGATGCTACCAGGAAATACAACGCACCGAGAGTCAATCCGCCGAAAACCGCGTTGAGAAAGACACGTTTGCGCCCAAGCACAGCCTCTACACCCGGGGTCCAAGGCGCCAGAATAAGCCAAAGCAGCAGCGCAGCCAGCACGACAATGATCAGAGACCAAAGCGGATGGCGTCGCGTGAATTCTGTCATGGCTGCTCCGTCTCCATGCGATGCGAGGGGCGTGGCAAGGACAGAAACGCGAACGCCCCACCCTTGGCCACCGAAGGCCGCGAAACTGAAAAGGATTTCGCGCTTGAGCCCAAGCCGACAAGGGCAGCGATGATCCCAGCAAAAAAGGCTTCGCCGGGATCACGCTGCCAATGTCTTGGATCAGCCCCCGCCCAGGGCGCGGCAATCGGGGTTGGTCCGTGAAGGCAGGCCCATGGCGCGGAACTGCTCGGCGGTCATGCCCAAGGTTTGGTTCACGCCGTCCACGCGGGCGACCATGCGATTCACCAGCGTACCGCCTGGGCCTTCCGCAACTTCGTTCACGAATACCGTGCCCGTTGCCTGACGATTCTCATTCAGGCTCACCTCACCGAGCGGTGTGGCAAGCTTGAGTGAGGAAAGCGCAGCATTGAACCGGCGCTGGCCATCGCTCAGATCGCCATTCACCGCGTTCAACCCAGCAATGGCGGCAGAGGTTGCAATGTAATAGCCAACACCGAACAAAGATGGGCTATTGAAGCGCTCATTGGCCGGGAAGGCTTCGCGATAAAGGCGCACGTAATTCTGCCAGGCAGGATCACTATTGTCCTCCGCAAGGGGGCCCGAGGTTGGCGTGCCAATCAGCGCATCCTTGGCGCGGCCACGTGCTGAAAGCACGGTCTGGTCGGCCATGATGGTGCCGCCGATCAGCCTTGTGCCGGCGCCGGCCTGCTGCCATTGATTGAGGAAGTTGATCGCATCCGTACCACCCATGCCGAGATAGATGGCATCAACATTATCCGGCAATTGCGCAATGACGCCGCCGAAATCCGCGGCCCCCAGAGGTACCCAGAAACGCTGCACAATCGTGCCGCCGGCGCGGCAGAAATCAACGGCGAAGCCAAGGAAATTGGTATAGCCGAAGGAATAATCCGCAGAGACGGTCGCAATACGGCGCCAGCCCTTGGTGCGCACCACATAGGTGCCAAGCCCGCTGCCCCATTGCGCGCCATCCAGGTTGAAGCGGAAGACATTCGGCGCCGGGTCAACCCAGGTCATTTCCAGCGCACCAGAAATGCCATTGATGATGGTGCGATCGGGAATTGTCTTGGCGTAGTCGCGGATTGCGATGCCTTCCGAACCGGAAAGCGGGCCGATGATGAAATCCACGCGATCCTGTTCAATCAGCTTCCGCGCCTGGCGCACAGCCGTATCGGGGCGGGTATCCGTTGGCGCCACGATGGTTTCGATGCGCCGCCCGGCAACGGTATGGTTCACCTGCCGCAGCGCCAATTCCACATTGCGCACGGCATCGCGCCCACCTGCGGCGAAGGCGCCTTCCAAGGCCACCAGAATCCCAATGCGGATGGGCGGTTGCTGCTGCGCCACAGCCGGCGTGCTCATCCCCCAGGAAAGGGCAAAGGCGCCCGCCAATCCCAATAGGCTTCGCTTGGTCCAATTCATGCTCAGGTCCTCCCTCATGGACATTCTTGGGGCTTCTGACAGCCTGAACCGCCAGAGACCGCCTTTGTTGTTGCTTCCCACCGACCCAGCCGATCTTGGCCGGCTTGTACTTCTTGGTATGGGAAGGTTGCGGGGTGCCCGGGTCTTTCGTCAAGAGTAAAGATGAGGGGAGCCAGCTTGGCTAATGGGCCGAAGCCCCTTACGGGCATAAATGCGGCTTTCTATCTATTTTGTCGTTTACTTAAATTAACGAAAAATCGTCATCTTGACTTTGGCCATATGGTTTGTGCGACAAATCCGAGAACAAGTGCCGAAATGAGGACTTGGCTGCCGAGTGCCTGTAGAGTTCGATCAGCGGCGCGCTGCGTGGAATGCGGCAAGGGCGGCTTGCCAGTCTGCTTCGCGATCGGCGCCAATGCGCTTGAGAGGTTCAAGCGTCACTTTTCCCCGGCTGTAGTATTCGCCTTGCATGCGTGCCAGCCATCCGGAAAGCCCCTGCGCGGCAAGGGCGTCGCTGGTAGCCTTCACTTGTGCC
Source organism: Roseomonas sp. (assembly GCA_044356015.1). Classification (GTDB taxonomy): domain Bacteria; phylum Pseudomonadota; class Alphaproteobacteria; order Acetobacterales; family Acetobacteraceae; genus Neoroseomonas. The sequence continues at coordinate 35 of JBIKXA010000206.1, read as the reverse complement.
TCGCTCGGCTCGCTGCGCCCGAGGGAGACATGCCG
>JBIKXA010000052.1:0-19682 GCA_044356015.1 Roseomonas sp. | reverse complement strand
CTTTTCAGAAACCGATCCCAGATAGCCGCTGGTGCCGGCGCTGTTGAAATTGCGGATATGGTGCAGGATGTGTTCTTCCGTATCGGCGCGCGCCTGTTCATCGGTTTCCGCAACATAGACCATGCGCGCGATATCAATATGCCCCGCCGCCGGGTTATTGCGCTGAGGCGAGGGCGCGGTGGCCAAGGCTTCACGGTAAATCTTCGCCTGTGCTGATAGGGTTTCAATCCCCGGCAGCGTGCTCAGCATCAGCCCGAAACCATTGCGACCGGCATAACCAATGGACCGATCCGTACCGCCCGCCATATAGAGCGGCGGATGGGGAAGCTGGATCGGCACGGGCAGCATTTCATATTGCCCTTCAACCTTGCCCTTATAGAATTTGCCTTGATGCGTCCAACGCCTGCGATGAAAGCCATCGAAAATCAGTTGCACGCTTTCTTCGACAATATCGCGCCGCGCCTCAAAATCCTTGCCCAGCCCTTCAAACTCATAGGGCCGATAGCCACTGCCAAGGCCAAGCATGACACGGCCATTGGAAAGCACATCCACGAAAGCGGTGTTTTCCACCACGCGGATCGGGTCATAAAGCGGCAGCGTGATCACGCCGGCGGCAAGCTTGATGCGGCTGGTGCGCGCCGCAAGATAGGACATATACACAAAGCAATCCGGCATAATCCCGTAGGTCGTGCTGAAGTGATGTTCCGCGATCCAGGCGGTATCGTAGCCGAGCGCTTCAGCGCGCAGAATTTCCTCGGTCGTGCGCGCGGTCACGCCCTGATGCGGATAGGGTTCTTCCACCGGATTGGGGTGGCTGGTCATCAGAATGCCGAATTCCATGATTGCTTCCTCCTGCCGTTTTGCTGGTGGTGGCTTCAGCCGCCCGCTTCCTTGGGCGTGGCGCGCACCTCAATACCTGCCAGTTTTTCCATATGCTGAATGGTAGAAACAAAATCCTCTGGCCCCGAGCCCATCGCCAAGGCCATGGAAAGATATTGCCGCGCTGCCGGGCCCATGAACATGGGCACGCCAAAGCGTTCGGCTTCTTCCAGGCATAGCTTCACATCCTTGTGCATCAGCCCTGCGGCGAAACGCACCGGGAAACCCTGGGCACGTTCCGTGATGGCCTGCGGCACGCGCTTTTCCGACATGAAGGAACGCCCGCTGGAGGCATTCAGCACGTCAAACATCAGCTTGGTATCAAGGCCCGCCTTGGCGCCCAGCACCATGCCTTCCAAACAGGCGAGTGTATTGCTGGCAAGAATCACATTGTTCACCAGTTTCATCGTCTGCCCAAGGCCGGGTTCCGCGCCAAGGTAGAAAATATTCTGGCCGATCTGCTTCAGCACCGGCTCGACCGCTTTCTGGGACGCAGCATCACCCGATGTCATGATGGCAAGCGTACCGGCCTCAGCGCCCGAAACGCCGCCGCTGACCGGGCCATCAATCAAGTGGATGCCCTTGGCGGCGAGGCCTTCCGCCACACGCCGTGCGACTGTCGGCCCGGTGGTAGAAAGATCCACCACGATCTTCGCCTTGCTGCCCTGCACCAGCCCATCCGCGCCCAAAGCGACCGCTTCCACCGCGGCGGGTGTTGGCAGGCTGAGCAGCACCGCATCGCATTGATCCGCAACATCACGCGCGCTGGTCGCGACGGTGGCGCCCATGGCGGTGAGAGATGCTACCGCTTTCCCATCAAGATCATGCACCACCAGCGCATGGCCAGCCTTCACCAGGCGCCGCGCCATAACGCCACCAATATTCCCAAGGCCGATGAAACCAAGCCGCATGACATTCCTCATTGCTTTTGCGCCGGGCGTGCGCGGCCCGCGCTGTTATTTGCTCGGAAGGCTCCGCCCGGATGCGCTTTCAGTCAAGGGCCTGTTTCAGCCTGTGGGGGGCAGCCTTGTGGAGGTCATCACCCGCGCAGGGTAAAGGGCAAAAAAAGACGGCTTGGCATTGGCGGTTCTCGCGTTTCGGGGAATACTCGCCTCCGTCCCACTTGGCGCGCAAGCCCTGGGCTTGGGTTCATGACGTTCCTGTTATGCGGTGCGGCGCCAAGCCCCGCCAGAAAGGATGGATGCGATGAATGAAATGCGGCGGACCATGCCGGCAAGCGCCAAGCCGGCTTTGACGGACCCGGATGTGATCATCATCGGCGCTGGCATTTCCGGCCTTTATCAACTGTATCGGTTGCGGGAACTTGGCTATTCAGTCCAGGTGTTTGAAACAGGCAGCGATCTGGGCGGCACCTGGTATTGGAATCGCTACCCCGGCGCACGGTTTGATTCCGAAAGCTATACATACGGCTATTCCTTTTCCGATAAGCTGCTCCAGGAATGGAGCTGGAGTGAGCATTTCGCCCCGCAACCGGAAACGCTCCGCTATTTGCAGCATGTGGCAGACAGGTTCGATCTGCGTCGGCACATCCAATTCAATAGCCGCGTTGTCAGCGCACAGTTTGATGAGGCCACCCTGCGCTGGACTGTCACGCTTGATGCCGGCGCACAGCATAGATGTCGCTTTCTGATCACCGCACTCGGCCCGCTTTCCGCCGATACGCTGCCACGCATACCAGGTGTGGAAAGCTTTGCCGGCCAATCCTTCCATACCTATCGCTGGCCGCATGAACCCGTTAGTTTCGCGGGCAAGCGTGTGGCGGTGATCGGCACCGGGGCCACTGGCGTGCAGGTGATCCAGACCATTGCGCCCGAAGTTGGCTCGCTGACGGTGTTTCAGCGCACACCCAATTGGTGCGCGCCCTTGCATAATCGCCCGATTACGGAAGAAGAACAGCGCCAGATCAAGGGCAATTACCCGGCCCTTTTCGCGCTGCTCCGCACCACGCCGGGCTGCTATATCCATAATGCCGATCCGCGAAGCGTGTTCGACGTGACACCCGAAGAACGCGAAGCCTTTTGGGAACAGCGCTACGCCGAACCGGGCTTTGGCATTTGGCAGGCGAATTACCGCGATATCCTGACCGATCCCAAGGCCAATGCGCTGATCAGCGATTTCATCGCGCGCAAGATCCGCCAGCGCGTTAAAGACCCTGCGGTTGCTGAGAAGCTGATCCCGAAAAATCACGGGTTTGGTACGCGCCGCGTCCCGCTCGAAACCCGCTACTTTGAGGCCTATAACCGCGAAAATGTGCGGCTGGTGGACATCAATGAAACCCCCATCGAGCGCATTACGCCGAATGGCATCAAGACCAGCGACGCCGAATATGAATTTGACATGATCATCTATGCCACGGGTTTTGATGCGATTACCGGCGCCTTTGATCGCATTGATTTCAGGGGCGTGGGCGGGAAGCGTCTGAAGGATAAATGGGCGGATGGGCCGAAGACTTATCTTGGTCTGCAATCCGCAGGATTTCCGAATATGCTGACGATTGTGGGGCCGCATAATGCCTCCACCCGCTGCAATATTCCGCGCTGCATTGAACAGAATGTGGAATGGGTGACGGATTTGATGCGCCATGTGCGTGACAAGGGCATCACGCGGTTTGAGGCAACGGAGGCCGCAGAGGCCGAATGGTCACACCATATCGAAACCCTGGCTGAAGGCCTGCTTTACACCCAGATTGATTCCTGGGCGACCGGGATCAACCGCAATGTCGAAGGCCGCGATCAGCGACGCATTCTGCAATATCAGGGCGGCGCGCCAGCCTATCGCGCGAAATGTGATGAGGTTGCGGCAGCGGGCTATGCCGGCATGATCCTGACCTGAGGAACACATCATGCGCCAAAACCCTGTTCGCACCGCACTCCGCCAAGGCCGCATGGCCCATGGCATTATGGCAACGGAATTCCTGACACCGGGGCTTTGCCAAATCCTTGCCAATGCAGGTGCAGACTACGTCATCTTCGATATGGAACATGGCGGCATGGGCATTGACGCGATCAAGGCGCAATGCGCCTTTGCGCGTAATGTTGGCGTAGTGCCATTGGTGCGCGTGACCGGCCATCATTACCACCTGATCGCGCCCATTCTTGATGCGGGCGCCATGGGCATCATGGAACCCATGGTGGAAACGCGCGCGCAGGCGGAAGAATTGGCGGCCTGGTGTCGCTATCGCCCCGAAGGCCAGCGCGGCGTTGGCTTTGGTTATGCGCATGATGATTATCAGGGCCAGGATGTGATCGTCGGCATGAAGGCGGAGAATGACCGCGTTATGGTGATTCCGCTGATCGAAACCGCCAAAGGGATCGAAAATGTGGAAGCGATCATGGCCGTTCCCGGCGTGGATTTGGGTTGGTTCGGCCATTATGATTTGAGTGATTCGCTCGGCATCACCGCGCAATTCGAACATCCGACATTCCAGGCCGCACTCACCCGTTTCCTGAAAGCCTGCGAAGAAGCGGGCAAGCCCGCCGGCGTATTGGGTGCGGGGATGGACATGGTGCGCGGCTGGCGCGCCAAGGGCTTTCGCTGCCTGTGCTATGGTTCTGATGTCAGTGTATTCCAATCCGCCCTGAAGGGCGCCTTGGATACGCTGAAGGGCGAAGCGGGTTGAAGACGCATCACGAAAAAGCGGAAGGCAAGCATGGACTTCAAGATTGGCGCTGAACAGCGGGAAATGATCGCCGCCGTCAGGCAATTGGCGCAGAACGAATTCAAGCAGGATGCGCCCAAATGGATGGATGGCACTTTCCCCTGGCCCAATATCAAGAAGCTCGCGGGGCTTGGCGTTTTGGGCATGTCGGTGCCGGAAGAATATGGCGGGCTTGGCCTTTCCATTCTGGATTCTGCCCTGATCCTGGAAGAAATCGCCAAGGTGGATTATGTCACCGCCATGGCGGTGCTGGGGGAAGCCGGGGTGCAAACCCGCGTCATTTCCCATTACGCACCGAAAGCCATCAAGGAACGCATCCTGCCGCGCGTGATTTCCGGTGACTGCATCCTGGCGATTTGCATGACGGAACCGCATGCCGGCACGGATGTTGCCAATTACCGCACCAATACCAAGCGCCATGGCAATCATCTGGTGCTGAACGGCACGAAAACACTGATCTCCCGCGCCGCAGAAGCCGGCATGTTCGTGGTCTTCACCCGCGTGGATGGCAAGGCAGGGCGCGAAGGGATTGGTTGCGTCTTGGTGGAACAGGGCACGCCGGGTCTTTCCGTCACCGGCACCTACCACACCATGGGGGGCGAGAATTTGCACGAAGTGCAATTCAATGATTGCGAATTGCCGCCTGAAAACCTGGTGATCGAACAGGATGGCTTCAAGAAATTGCTGACCGCCTTCAACACGCAGCGCTGCCTCAATCCCAGCATTTCCTTGGGGCTGGCGGAAGGCGCCTTTGATGAGGCTGTGCGCTATGTCAATGACCGCAAGCTGTTCAGCAAATCCATCGCGGATTTCCAGGGCATTCGCTGGAAATTCGCCGATATGTTCAAGGATATTGAAGCCGGGCGAGGCTTGCTCTATCGCGCCTGCCTCACCGCCAATCCCTTCCCTGATCCCTTTATGGCCGCCACCGCCAAGGTATTCTGCAATGAAATGTCGCTGCGCGTCACCAGTGAAGCGGTGCAAGTCCATGGCGGCTACGGCTTTACCGATGAATATCCAGTCTCTCGGCTCTATCGCGGCGCGCGGTATGGCTCGCTCGGTGGCGGGTCTTCGGAATCGCTGCGCGATCTTATCGGCAAGCGCATTTTGGCGGATGCGGGCGGCGTGGATGGCATTATGGGCCTTGATACCTATTGAGCAATCTTGCCGGGTGTGACCTGGTTGTGGTTAAGTTTCGTTCAAATCACCGGGAGAAAAGCCATGTCCTTGAAGCTCAGCCGTCGCGCCGTCATGGGTGCTGCCGCGCTCGCCCCCTTTGCGGCGCAAGCGCAATCCGATTGGCCCAATCGCCCCGTGCGCATTGTGGTACCTTTCCCGCCTGGTCAGGCCGCCGATATTTTTACCCGCCTGCTCGCCGATGAGCTTTCCAAGCGCTGGCCGCAGCGTGTGGTGGTGGAAAACCGCGCCGGTGGTGCTTCAGTGCCCGGCGTTGAATCCGTGGTGCGCGCGCCGGCTGATGGCTATACGCTGCTGACGGGCACATCCGGCCCGCTTGGCGTCAACCCTTCGGTGATGCCGCGCCTGCCTTATGATGTGGAAAAGGATTTCGCCTTCATCAGCAATGTGGTGATGGTGCCGCTGCTGGTGATTGCGCATCCATCAGTCACCGAACGCACCATTCAGGAATTGGCCGCCAGCGCCAAGGCGCGGCCCGGGCAGATAGACATGGCCTCTGCCGGCCCTGCCACCAGCCAGCACATGGCCGCCGAATTGCTGATGCTGCGCGCCGGCATTCGCTTCAACATCGTGCATTACCGCGGCAGCGGGCCGGCTATTGCCGATGTTATCGCCGGCAATGTGAAGCTGATGACGGATTCCGTCGCCTCTGCCCTGCCGCATATTCAATCGGGCCGTGTGCGCCCGATTGCACTCTGCAGCACGCGGCGGGTGCCGCAATTGCCGGATGTGCCGACCATCGCAGAATCCCTCGTGCCTGGCTACGAAGCCGCCGGCTGGTCCGGTCTGGTGGCGCCCGCCGGTACGCCAGCCGAGATCGTCAACCGCATCAATGCCGATGTGGTTGCCATTCTGCGCGACCCCGCCATTACCAAAAGGATCGAGGCAATGGGCGCGGTCGCTGACCCGCTGACGCCAGAGCAATTCGGCACCTTTGTGCGCAGCGAGGTGGCGAAATGGCGCGAAGTGGCGCGTGCGGGGAATGTGAAGCTGGAAGGCTGAAGCTTAACTACGCCACCATGCCGGCGGAAACGCCATGCAGGCAGGCCATCAAAAGCGAAAGCGGCAAGCGAAGGCGCCACCACCACGCCGGCGCCAAGCTTGCCGCCTGCGCGGCACGATCCGCCAGCGGTAGCAGCGCGAAAATCACCGCCAGCAGCAAAAGCCCCGCTTGGTGTGGCACCAATAACGCCACCCAGGCCGCCAGCATGGGCAGCACGGAAGCCACCAACCAGCGCGTCAGCGCCGCGCCACCGGCCTTATTCGCCGCCAGCCCCCACCAGGCGCCGCCAATGAAACTCGCGATCAGGGCGCCATAGGCCGGCCCGGCGTGCAGCGCGAAATCCGCCGCACTACCGCCCGCGGCCAGCAGAACGGGCATGGCAAGGCTCGGCAATAGGCCGGCAGCGCCGAGCAACAGGGCCGGGCGCGGGATGGGATGCTTGGACATGGCGCTGCCCTCTCATAATTCGGCCCTGCCCGACAAGCCCCACCCTGGCGCTGAGGCCGCTCTGGCGCCATCTTGGGGGCATGAATGTCATCGCCCCCGGCCCCGTGCTGTTCATGCCGGAAAAGCGCCCCGCGCCGCCGGCGACGCGGCGTCTTGCCGTAACCGCGCCTTATGAACCGAATGGCGACCAGCCGCGCGCCATTGCTGACCTTGTGGCGGGCCTGCAAGCCGCCGAACGCGATCAGGTGCTGTTGGGTGTGACAGGTTCCGGCAAGACCTTCACCATGGCCAAGGTGATTGAAGCCGTGCAGCGCCCAACCCTGATTCTGGCACCGAACAAGACTCTCGCCGCGCAGCTTTACGGCGAGATGAAAAGCTTCTTCCCGGACAATGCGGTTGAGTATTTCGTATCCTATTATGACTATTACCAGCCGGAAGCCTATGTGCCGCGCACCGATACCTACATCGAAAAAGATGCGCAGATCAACGAACAGATAGACCGCATGCGCCATTCCGCGACACAGGCGCTGCTGGAACGCAATGATGTGGTGATCGTCGCCTCGGTTTCCTGCATTTACGGTATCGGCTCGGTCGAGACCTATTCGCGCATGGTGGTGAAGCTTGAAGCCGGCGGACAGATTGACCGAGATGTGCTGGTGAAGGGCCTGGTGGAACAGCAATATCGCCGCAACGACAATTTCTTCGCCCGCGGCACCTTTCGCATTCGCGGCGAAACCGTGGATCTGTGGCCGAGCCATTTGGAAGATCGCGCCTGGCGTGTCTCGCTCTTTGGCGATGAGATCGAAGCGATCCGCGAATTTGATCCGCTGACGGGCGAAATCACCGCCGAGATGGAGCGCGTTTCCATCTACGCCAATAGCCACTATGTCACGCCGCGTCCGACACTGACGCAGGCCATCACGCGCATCAAGGATGAATTGAAGGAACATCTGGCGAAGCTGCATGCGGAAGGCAAATTGCTGGAAGCGCAAAGGCTGGAACAGCGCACCATTTTCGACATTGAAATGATGGAAACCACCGGTTCCTGCAAGGGAATCGAGAATTACAGCCGCTACCTGACAGGCCGCAATCCGGGTGAACCGCCGCCCACGCTTTTTGAGTATCTGCCGGAAAACGCGCTGCTGATCGTGGATGAAAGCCATGTCACCGTGCCGCAAATTGGCGGCATGTATCGCGGTGACTATAACCGCAAGACCGTACTATCCGAATACGGCTTCCGCCTGCCAAGTTGCACGGATAACCGCCCCCTCAAGTTTGAAGAATGGGATACCTATCGCCCGCCTTCCATCTTCGTGAGCGCCACGCCTGGCCCGTGGGAGATGGAACGCACCGGCGGGGCCTTTGCCGAACAGGTCATCCGCCCGACCGGCCTGGTTGATCCCCTCACGGAAATCCGCCCTGTCGAAAAGCAGGTGGATGATCTGCTGGCCGAATGCCGCGAAGTCGCCAAACATGGCGGGCGCGTGTTGGTGACCACACTGACCAAGCGCATGGCCGAAGACCTGACCGAATATATGACCGAAGCGGGTATTCGCGTGCGCTATCTGCATTCGGATATTGATACGCTGGAGCGTATCGAAATCATCCGGGATTTGCGCAAGGGCGTTTTTGATGTGCTGATCGGCATCAATCTGCTCCGCGAAGGGCTGGATATTCCGGAATGCGCGCTGGTTGCGATTCTGGATGCGGATAAGGAAGGGTTTCTGCGCAGCACCACATCGCTTATTCAAACCATTGGCCGCGCCGCGCGCAATGTGGATGGCCGCGTGGTGCTTTATGCCGATGTGATGACGGAGAGTTTGCGCCGCGCCTTGGAAGAAACCGCGCGCCGGCGCGCAAAGCAGGAAGCCTGGAACAAGGAACACGGCATCACGCCGCAAACCATCCGGCGCGATATCTCTCAAGCGCTGCAATCCATCTATGAACAGGATTATGTGACGGTTGACGCGCTGGAAGGCGAGGAAACCGCCGAATTTGTCGGCAAGGATTTGAAGGCCACCATCGCCGAACTGGACCGCAAGATGCGCGCCGCCGCGGCTGATCTGGAATTCGAAACCGCCGCGCGGCTCCGTGATGAAATCAAGCGGCTTGAAAGTCTCGACCTTGGGCTTTCGCCCAATCTGGCCGGGCGGTCACTTCAGGAAGCCAAACCCAAGGCCAAGGCGGATTGGAAACCAAAGCCCATGGGGCCGGGTGGCGGCGGCTATGACCCCGCCAAAGGCAAGGGCGGGCGGCGGCGTAAGGGGTGATTTGCCCAATAAAACGTCAGCTAAGCGCAGATTTAGGGCAAAACCGGTGCGAAGCAGCCTTTGCAGCCCCCGCCCCGCGCGGGTAAGCCTTGCTCCCGTCAAGCCAAGGGCGCAGAAAACCGAGGTCACGGGAATACAGGGAGATCACACATGGCTCATGGAATTTCGCGCCGCGGCGCGCTCATTGCCGGCACGGCAATCCTCGCGGCCCCGATGGTCGCCCGCGCCCAGCCGGCGCGGCTGCGCTTCACGCTGGATTGGGCCTTCCAGGCGCCCAATGCTTTCGCCTTGCTCGCGCGCGACAAGGGCTATTTCCGCGATGCCGGCATTGATGTGCAGATTGATCGCGGCCAGGGCTCGGGCGGTGTGCCGGTCGCTCTCGCGGGTGGTTCCTATGATATGGGCTATGCCGATCTGAACCCCGCCATCAAATTCGTGGCGGAGAATCCGGATCGTGGCATTGTCGCGGTGGCCGTGCTGCATGATCGCAGCCCGCTTTGCGCCATTGTGCGCGCCGATGGCCCCATCCGCACGCCGAAGGACCTTGAAGGCAAGCGGCTTGCCGCGCCGGATTTCGATGCCGGGCGTCAGCTTTTCCCTGCCTTCGCCAAAGCCGCCGGTGTGGATGCCAGCAAGGTGACTTTCCTTTCAGTGTCTCCGGCCTTGCGCGAACCCATGCTGGTGCGCCGCGAAGCCGATGGTGTGACGGGCTTTGTCACCACTTCCGCGCTCGCGCTGAAGGGCATCGGGCTCGACCATCCGGCGCAGCGCGTGATGATGTATTACGATCACGGTCTGAACCTTTACGGCGGCGCGATCCTGACCACGCGCGCCTTCATTGAACGCAACCCTGCCGTGGTGCGTGGTGCAACGGCAGCGCTGATGCGCGGCTTCCGCGATACGCTCCGCAATGGTCAGGAAATGTTGGACAATTTGAAGCGTGTGGAACCGCTGACCGATGTGGCGCTGGAACGCGAACGGCATGAAATGAATGTCGCCCGCGTCATCATGTCTGATCATGTGCGCGCCAATGGGCTTTCCGCCGTGGATATGGGCCGCCTGCAAACCGGGATTCGCGCGGTGGAGGAAGCCTATAACCTGTCGCCCCGCGTGCAGGCGGCGCAAATCTATACGCCGGAATTCCTGCCCCCCGCTGCCGATCGCGCAGTCTGATCCCGCGCCATGGCGCAGGGTTTCGTGGATATCTCCAATGTCGCCATGCGCTATGGCGGCGTTGAGGGAACGCTTGCGCTGAAAGGCACCAGCCTTGCGGTGGCAGAAGGGGAATTTGTTGCCGTGGTCGGGCCTTCTGGCTGCGGCAAATCCACGCTGATGCGCCTGGTGACCGGGCTTTGGCCACCCACTGAGGGGCAGGTTTTCGTGGATGGGCGGGAAGTGGATGGCCCGCTTTCCATCGCCGGCATGGCCTTCCAGAACCCCACTTTGCTGCCGTGGCGGAATATTCTGGATAATGTGATGCTGCCCTTGGAAGTGGTGCAGCCGCATCGCGGGCAGCTTCGCGCCAAGCGCGCCGAATATGAACGGCAAGCGCGCGAATTGCTGGCCCTTGTAGGGCTGAATGGTTTTGAAGCAAAATTTCCCTGGCAGCTTTCGGGCGGCATGCAGCAGCGCGCATCGCTCTGCCGCGCCTTGATCCATCAGCCGCGCTTGCTGATGCTGGATGAACCCTTCGGCGCGCTTGATATCTTCACGCGCGAAGACCTTTGGGCGGTAATGCAAAAGCTCTGGCTCGCGCGCCGGCCCACGGTCATTCTGGTGACGCATGATTTGCGCGAAGCGGCCTATCTGGCGGATCGCGTGCTGGTCATGTCATCCCGCCCCGGCCGCATCATTGCCGAACGCCGCGTGGATTTCCCGCGAGAGCGCACCATGGAGACCACCTACACCACCGAATTCCAGGATTTGGTGCATGAATTGCGTGATCGCATCAGCGATGCCCGCGATGCTGAGGAAATTGCCGATGCCTCGTAAAGCGCTCCGCAGCCCGGAAGCCTTGGCCGCTGCCGCGCGCCGCCGCCGTCGGCTGGAAGCCTGGCTGCCCTGGCTGGTGATTGCCGGCATGTTCCTGATTTGGGAAGCCGCTGTTTGGGCCTTCAATATTCAGCCCTTCATCCTGCCCGCACCTTCAGCGATTGCGGCGAGCATGCTGAAATGGTGGCAACCCTTGCTCGCCAATTCCTGGGCAACGCTGCTTACGACCGTTATCGGCTTTGCCATGGCCATTGTCTTTGGGTTGTTGTTGGGCGTGGTGATTGGTTCTTCCGTGCTGGTCTATCGCGGGCTTTATCCGTTGCTGATCGCCTTCAATTCCGTGCCCAAGGTTGCCGTGGTGCCGGTGCTGGTGATCTGGTTCGGTGCCGGTTTCTGGCCCGCCGTGCTGACCGCCTTTTTGATTTCATTCTTCCCGATTGTGGTGAATGTCGCGACCGGTATCGCAACCGTGGAACCCGAATTGCGCGATGTGCTGCGTGCGCTTGGCGCAAGCCAGACGGATATCATCCGCAAGGTTGGGCTGCCGCGCGCCATGCCGTATTTCTTTGCCTCCTTGAAGGTTGCCATCACGGTGGCTTTTGTGGGTTCCATCATCAGCGAAACCGTCGCCGCCAATGAAGGCATTGGGCATTTGATGCTGGTTGCTTCCTCTCGCTTCGATGTGCCGCTGGTCTTTGCCGGCCTGATCATCACCGGCGTGATGGGGGTTGCGATGTATTGGGTTGCGGTGACGATTGAAGAACGCACCACCGGCTGGGCCACGCGCGGCCAGCAGGATCCGCGCCTGGCCGCCGGGGGCTGAAGACATGGGGGAAGCGCCGCTTCGCCTTGGCATGATGACGCCAAGTTCCAATACGGTGTTGGAACCCCTCACCGCTGCGCTGCTCGCCAATACCCCCTGGATCACAGCGCATTTTCAGCGCTTGCGCGTATTGGCGATCAATCTTGGCGCGGATGCCAATAGCCAGTTTGACCCACGCCCGATGGCCGATGCGGCGGCGCTGCTTGCGGATGCCAAAGTGCATGCGCTCTGCTGGAACGGTACTTCCGGCGCCTGGCTTGGCCTGGAAAGTGACCGCGCATTATGCGCCACCATCACCCACGAAACCGGGCTGCCCTGCACCACGGCGACACTCGCGCTGTTTGATGCCTTGGCTGCGCTTGGGGCCAAACGTATCGGGCTGGTCACGCCCTATCTGAATACGGTGCAGACCGCCATCATTGAAAACTTCGCAGGGCTTGGCGTTGAAACCATGGTGGAACGCCATCTGGAAGACCCCGGCAATTACAGCTTCGCCGAACACAGCGCTGCCCGGGTGGATACGCTGGTGCGCGAAGCGGCTGCGGCCAAGCCAGATGCCATCGTGATCCATTGCACCAATTTCCGTGGCCTGCCCGGTGCCGTTGGGATCGAAGGTGAAACGGGTATTCCGGTGTTGGATTCCGTCGCGGTCGCGTTATGGGGCGCTATTCGTGCGGCGGGGCGCGATCCCGCCATGATCCAGGGTGCGGGGCGGCTTTTCACCCTCTGATCGTCACATAACTTATCGTGGCCCTGCCGCTGCCGTGCCCTCTGGCGCATGGGCAAATTCCGGCACCAGCCGCGCCAATTGCTGCAAAGCAAGCCGCGCATTCCCTGCGCGCCCCGCCGCCGCCATTTCATCAATCGCGCGCCCCACCAGGGCAGAATCCGCCGTGCGCGGTGTTGCCACCAAAAGCCCAGGGAAAGCGGTTGGGCGCGGCGGTTCCTGGCCGTGGAACAATTCCTCATAAAGCCGCTCACCAGGGCGCAGCCCCGTGAAGCGGATTTCCACATCCTCATCAGGGCGGAGCCCCGCCAGGCGGATCATGCGCCGCGCCAGATCCACAATCTTCACCGGCTGGCCCATATCCAAAACAAAGATGCCGCCTTCGGCCAATTCCGGCGGCTGATCGGCAGGATCGGTCGTGCCAACCACACTCGCCTGCAAAACAAGCCCCACCGCTTCGCGCACGGTCATGAAATAGCGCCGCATATCAGGATGCGTGACGGTCAAAGGCCCACCGCGTTCCAATTGCCGGCGGAATAGCGGCACCACACTGCCGGTCGAGCCCAAAACATTGCCAAAGCGCACCGTGATGCAGCGCATGCCCGCGCGACCATGACGCGCTTCTCGGTCCAAAGCCTGGCAATACATCTCAGCCAGGCGCTTCGATGCGCCCATCACCGATGTCGGGTTCACGGCCTTGTCGGTGGAGATGAACACCATCGCCGCCGTGCCGACCGAACGCGCCGCTTCCGCCACAACACGCGTGCCGAAGGCATTGGTCAGCACACCTTCCAGCGGATCATTTTCCACCATCGGGACATGCTTCAGCGCGGCGGCGTGAAAGACCAATTCGGGTTTGATATCCTCAAATAACCGGCGAATACGTGCCTCGTCACGCACATCGGCCAGCACGGCGCGGCGCGGCACATCGGGGTGCTTTTCGCGCAATTCCAGATCAATTTCGTACAGCAGAAACTCGCCGTGATCGAGCAAGACCAGCATCGCCGGACCAAGGGCCGCGACTTGCCGCGCCAATTCGCCGCCAATCGTCCCGCCCGCGCCGGTCACCAGCACGCGCCTGCCTTGCACCAGCCGCGCCATGCCTTCCCGGTCAAGCGGTACTTGCGGGCGATCGAGCAAATCCTCAATCGAAACAGGCCGCAATTCGACGCGGCGCGCGGCCTCACTCCCCGCCGGATCAAGCCGCGTTGGCGCTGGTGCGCGGCGCAAAGGCACACCATGCCGATCGGCGGCATCCAACAGCGCCTCCAGTGCGGGGCCTTCGATATCGGGCCCCGAAAGCACAATCAGCCCCGGCAGCCGCCCTTCGGCGCGCAGCCGATCCAGCACCGCATCCGCTTCCTCGACCGTGCCCAGGATCAAATGCCCCTGCATCCGGCGCCCGGCTTGCCGCGCGCGGAGTGAGAGGATGCCAATCACCCGATACGGCGCGCGGCGATCCCGTTCCAGCGCGCGAATGAAAAGATCAGTGCCTTCCGCCGCACCGACCAACAACACCGCTTGCGCATCGGCAGCCGCTTCGCCGGCATGGCGTGTGGCCTGCACCAGGGCCAAAACCCGCGCCCCGATCAGCAGCGCGCCCAATAGCAAGGCATGGATCAGCGGAAAGGCCGAGTTGGAAGGTTCCCACCCGCCAAGCATCTGGCTACCCAGCCAGAACAGGAAAGCGCCACCGACAGCGGCGCCCGCCACCGCCAGCAAATCGCGCAAGCCCACAAAGCGCCAATATTGCTGTGGCAGCCGCAACACTGCCCCGGCAGCGAGCAAGGCCAGCACCGCACCCGGTGCCGCCACCGCCCACCAGGCCCCGGATGGCCAATGGCGCGGCGCAATTGCCCAAACCGCCAGCATCAGCGCCAGCAGCGCAATCAGGCCATCAAGGGCAAGATTCAGTAGAATCCGGTGGGAAGGGCGGCGCGTCACAATGCTTTCCTAGCCCATAATGGTGCGGGGTGGAATCGCTTCACTTAACCCCGGCCATGGGACGCATCATGAAGCCCGTCAGCCGACCGTAAAGCGCCACAAGCCGCGCGGCCTCCCCTTCCCAGGAGAATTGCGCCAGCGCTGCCTTTCGCCCCGCCCTGCCCAAGGCGCTGCGCCTCACCGGGTCCGCCATGCGCGCTACCTCGGCGGCAATTGCACCGGGATCGGCGGTATCCACCAAGGCGCCGCAGGCAGCGTCTTCAATCACGGCGGCCACTTCCTCGGCTCCCGCGGGTGCAATCACCGGCAGGCCGGCCAGCATGGCGTCGAACAGCTTATGCGGCAGCGCCAGGCGATGATTTTCCGCGCCCGGCTGAAACAGGATCAGCGCGATGTCGCAGCGCGATGCAGCCTCCAAAGCCGCCTCATGCGGCAACCAACCCAAGGAAGTGATGCGCAGGGTCAGGCCAAGTGCCTCCGCCCGCGCCCAGAAATCAGCCTCACTATCATCGGTGAAGCGGCCAATCAGCCAAAGCCGTGTCTCGGGCGGGCAAAGCGCCAGCGCTTCCAGCATATGCAGCGCACCACGCGCGCGGCTGAGCGCCCCCAGATGCACCAATGTCACGGGGCCGGGCACATGGATACGCGGCAAAACCGCGCCAAGCGCGTAATTGCGCGCCTTTACCACGCCCCCTTCTCCGCCAAAGGGGGCGCCAAGACCATCCTTCGCCACCACCACCGCATCGGCAGCGCGCCCCATCGCCCAGCAAGCGCCATGCAGCAGGCGGCGCAAGGCTGGCCGAATCAAGGCCGGCACCCTGCCATCCAGCCGCGAAGGATAATGTTCATGCACATCCAGAATGACGCGCGCCCCAATCCACCACCCCGCCAGCAGCGCCGCCGCCCAGGCATCGGGTTCCGAGGCATGGATCACCTCCGCCCGCTGCTTCGCTGCGAGCAGCGCAAGGCGCGGAATACCAAACACCCGGCGCCAGGCACCCCGCCGCGCGGGGAAGGTGCTTATCGCAACGCCGGCCACCATCACGGGCGTGCTCTCTGAAGCAGGTGCGGGGCATAGATGCGTGACCGCATAGCCAGCCTCAGCCAGGCTCCTGCCTTCTTTCATCACCACGCGAATATCGGCAGGCGGATGCGCGGCGGAAAGCAAAAGAACCTTGGGCGGCGCAAGCCAAACCGGCGTCAAGCCACCATCGCGCGGCATTCGTCACCTTCCAGCAATGCCTGCAAATGCTCCCGCATGCGAAGCCCCGCCCGCCCATCCCATAGAGGAATGGGGCGCATGGGTCGTGCCGCGGTGTTCAGAATCTCGGCAACACGCTGCGGCAATTCCTCGGGCGAGGTCAGCCTGTTCATGCCAGCCGTAATGGTCACTGGCCTTTCAGTGGCGCCACGGAGGGTCAGGCAAGGCAGGCCAAGCGCGGTGGCTTCTTCCTGCACGCCGCCGCTATCGGTAGCCACCAGCCGCGCGCGGCAGAGCAAGGACAGAAACTCAAGATACCCGAGCGGCGGCGTAATGCGCACACCGGCAGGCGGCACAAAACCAAAGGATTTCATCTGCGCCGCAGCGCGTGGATGAATGGGCCAAACCAGCGGCAGATGCCGTGCGGCGGCGGTAAGCGCATCCAACAGCGCAATCAAGCGCTCTGGCTTGTCCACATTACCGGCGCGATGCAGCGTCACCATCCCATACCCCCCGCGTGAGAGCCCGCGCGGCAGGCGTTTGGCGCGCGCCGCCGCCAAATGGCGCAGCTGCGTATCCACCATGGCATTGCCCACCGCGCGCACTGCCGCCGCCGCATGGCCTTCCTGGCGGAGCCGCGCCGCCGTCGCCTCATCCGGTGCCCAAAGGATATCGGAAATGGCATCAATGGCGCGGCGATTGATTTCCTCGGGCAAATCACGCTCCCCGGATCGGAGCCCCGCTTCCAGATGGATCACCCGGATACCGAGCTTGCGCGCGGCAAGCGCCGCCGCCAGCGCGCCATCCACATCGCCCGCCACCACCACAGCGGCGGGGCGCCGCGCTTTCCAAACGGTTTCGCAGGCGATCATCGAACGCCCAGTCAGCACCGCATGGCTGCCACCTGAAATGCCAAGCGCAATATCGGGCGCGGGTAGTCCAAGATCAGCGAAATGTACGCCAAACATGGCCGGGTCTTCATGCTGACCGGTATGGACCAGCACGGGTTTGCAGAATTCCGGCCCCTCAGCCAATGCATGCCAAAGGGCTGCGAGTTTCGGCAAATTGGGTCTGGCGGCGGCAACAAGATGGAGCTCGGGCAGCATGATCAGCCCTTTCCTGACATGGCAATTTGCGCCGCTTTGGGCAGCGCGGGCTGGGCGGTTGGAATGCCCTCCACCAGCGCGGCAAAGCGCGCGGCCAGCAGGCGCCGGTCATATTGCCGCACCGCAAGGCCGCGCGCCGCAGCGCCCATGGCGGCGCGGCGCGCGGGGTCTTCAACCAGGCCGATCAGCGCTGCCGCCAGACCAGCCGCATCGCCAGGGGTGACCGCCACGCCGGCACCACCTTCGGTCAAAAGCCGCGCGGCATCGCCGGGGAGGTTGCTGATCACGGGCCGGCCCGCTGCCAGCCCATCCATCAGCTTATTGGGCGCGGTCCAGGCGGCGAAGGCAGGGCAATCCGCCAGGATATGCAGCGCAATCTGGCTGCCGGCGAAAAGCCCCGCCACATCGCGCTTTGCCATGGGCGGCAGGAAGGTGAGATTGGGCAGGCCTGCGGCAGCGCGCATCAGGGCGGTTTTCTCCGCCCCTTCGCCCACCAGCAGAATACGGAGCCGGCTTTCACCCTGGGCGGCCAAAAGCCGCGCCGCTTCCACCACAACCCCAAGCCCATTGGCGCGCCCATGGGCGCCGGCATAAAGCGCCAGAACTTCCCAAGGCGCCGCCTCAGGCGGGCGCCAGGGGGCGATATGGGGGCCGAAAAGATCAAGATCACAGCCATTGCCGATCACCTGCACCCGTGCGGGATCAGCACCGCGCGCGCGGGCGGTCTCGGCCATGCCTTCCGAAAGCGCCACCACCGCAGCCGCGTGGCGACAGGCGAGATTGGCGATCCCTTCCATGAAGGGGGCGATGGCTGCCGGCAGCACACCCATGGCGCGCGGCAATTCCGGCCAGGGGTCGCGGATTTCGAAAATGAAGGGAATGCCCCGCAGCGCCTTGGCGCATAACGCCGGCAAGGCAATGGTCAGCGGCGTTGAGGACGCAATGATCAGATCAGGCTTTTCCCGGAGCGCAAGCCGCGTCGCCGCCGCCGCATAGCGCAAAAACGCCGCACTACGGGCGGCGATGCCCATGGCATTGGCGTAAGGGATATCCCATTCCACCACCTGAAACCCCGCCACCCGCCCTTCCCGCCTTCCCCGGCGGAAGGGGCCGGAAAGCCCGGTCTCTGCGCCCTGGCAGCGCCCGGTTGCCAGCGTCACGTGATGGCCGCGGGCGGCCAAAGCGCGGGCGAAGGCGAAGCTTCGCGTGGCCGTGCTGCCGGCCGGCGTGCTGAAATGCTGATGCAGATAGAGAATGTGCATCCGCGTCAGCCGCGCGCCGCGGCACGGATGGCGCGGATCACGCGATCCTGCGCAGCGCTTGTCATGCCGCTACCGGAGGGCAGGCAAATCCCCTGGGCGAAAAGCGCCTCTGCCACCGCCCCACCCATGCGCGGCGCATCGCGGAAGACCGGCTGCAGATGCAAGGGCTTGAAGGTCGGGCGGGTTTCAATTCCCTCAGCGGCCAGCAGCCGGCGCAGCGCCTCAGGTTCCAGGCCAAAGGCGTCGCGGTCCATCAGCATGGCGGTCAACCAGCGTGAGGACCGCCCCCAAGGCGCTTCCGGCATGAAGGTGATGCCTGGCACATCTTCAAGCGCTTCCTGATAGCGCGCAAAAATCGCCCGACGCCGCGCCACGCGATCACCGAGCTTCACCAATTGCGCGAGCCCCACCGCCGCCAGCAGGGACGACATGCCAAAGGAATAGCCCGTGCTGGCATGTTCATAATGCGGTGCCGGGGATCTGGCCTGATCGGCGAGGCTGCGGGCATGAGCGATCAGCCCTGGATCATCGGAAGCCAGCGCCCCGCCCCCGCCAGCCGTGATGATCTTATTGCCATTGAAGGAAAACGCCGCGAGCCGCGCGCCGCGCCCGGCAGCCAACCCGGATTGAGAGGCCCCCAACCCCTCAGCACTGTCGGAGATCAGCGCCACGCCATATTGGGCGCAAATCGGCGCAATCGCGTGCAAGGCAGCGCATTGGCCATAAATATCCACCGCGACCACCGCCTTGGGCAGCCTGCCATGCCGCGCAGCCTGCCGCAGCTCCGCCGCCAATAGCGCGGGATCAAGCGTCCAGCTTGCGGGGCAGACATCCAGAAAGCGGGGCCGGGCGCCCATTTGCACTGCCGGCGCCACCGAGGCGATGAAGGTGAAGCTGGGCGCCCAAACCTCATCCCCCGGCCCAATATCCAGCGCCCGAAACGCAAGCGTGAGCGCTGCGGTGCCAGAGGCCACAGCCAGCACATGGGCAAAGCCGGTGGCCTCGGCAAAGGCGGCCTCAAAGGCGCGCGGCGCGGGGCCAGCGGGGGCGAGCCAGCCCGAGGCTAGGCTCGCTTCCAGCGCGGCGATCTCCCGCCCGGTCAGATGCGGCGGCGACAGCAGGATGGGGGCGGCCAAATCCAGCACCTGCCTG
>JBIKXA010000205.1:0-6041 GCA_044356015.1 Roseomonas sp. | reverse complement strand
GAATGCTGCCACCGCGGCTGGGGGGAGAGCATCATCATCGGCGTCGCGCCTTCGGGTGCGGAAATCGCCACGCGCCCCTTCCAGCTTGTGACAGGCCGCGTTTGGAAAGGTTCAGCCTTTGGCGGTGCGCGGGGGCGGACGGATGTGCCGAAGATTGTTGATTGGTACATGGAAGGGAAGATCAATATTGATGATCTGATCACCCACACCATGCCGCTTGAGAAAATCAACGATGCCTTCGATCTGATGCATGAAGGCAAATCCATCCGATCCGTGGTGGTGTTCTGAACCCACCTAACCCGCGTTGACCAGACTTTCGAAGTCACGGAACAGCGCAATCGCGTGCGGGTCAAAAAACGGCAGGATTTGACTGAGGAAAATCCCTGCCGTGCCGCGGCCATGGTCAATCCAATAGAAGGTATTGCCAAGCCCCGCCCAGGCGAGGCCCCCCGCTGCACGGCCCTGCGGTGACGGCTTGCGGTTCACCAAAAAACTCAGTCCCCAGCCATTCGCCATGCCGGGGAAGAAATCCGCATCCCGCGTGGCGCTGGGCACGGCGGAAATCATGGGGCGGACGGAAAGCGGCGCGATCTGGTCGCGCGCCATCTCGGCCACGGTTTCCGGCTTCAGCAGGCGGATATCGCCATGCCGCCCGCCATTCAGGATCATGCGCGCGAAAGCCAGGTAATCCCGCGCCGTGCCGTAAAGCCCGCCGCCTCCTGTCTCAAATTCCGGCTCCTGCGGCACTTCAAAGGGAATGACGGAAAGCGCCCCATCCGCACCGCGCCCATGCATGGCAACAAGCCGCGCCCTTTGATCCGGGCGCAGCTTGAAGGAGGTATCCACCATGCCGAGCGGTTCAAAAATCACGCGCTGCAAATGCGCGCCAAGCCTTTCGCCACAGGCCGCTTCAATCATTTTGCCGGCCCAATCTATGCCGATGCCATAGGACCAATCCTCGCCAGGATCGAACAGCAGGGGCAGGGCAAGCGCGGCATTGCGGCAAGTGCCAACGGCGGGCGTTCCGGTTGCCTTGCGGAAGCGGGCGATGTCGCTGCTCCACATGTCATAGGCATAGCCGGAAGTATGGGTCAGCAAGTGGCGCAGCGTGATCGGGCGCTTGGCGGGGCGCATTTTGGGTTGCCCGGCCTCATCAAAGCCTTCCAGCACGCCAAGCGCGCCGATCTCCGGCACCAGCGTATTCGCGGGCGCATCCAGGGAAAGCTTGCCGGCTTCCACCAGCATCATCGCCGCCGCGCCGGTAATCGCCTTGGTCATGGAAGCAATCCAGAAGACACTATCGGGCGCCATGGCCTCGGCGCTGCCCAAGGCGCGGCTGCCGAAGCTCGCTTCCATGCGCGTGTCGTGCCGATCCCCCAGCGCCAGCACCATGCCCGGGATTTCCCCGGCCTGGACGGCTTTCTGCATCCGGATCGCGATATTTTGCTGCCTGTCCATGGCTTGAAATCCTTTTCTGCCCAAAGGCGCCGCCCTGCTGCTCTTCCCCTAAGTGCGGGCTCGTGTTTATTGTGCCCTGTCTTGTATCAAGGAGATAGGCGGAAATGACTGCGCGGGGCTGGAGCCCGGATTCATGGCGGAACATGCCGATCAGGCAAGTGCCGGAATATCCCGACCAGGCGGCCTTGGCCGCAATGGAAGCCAAGATCGCGCGATTTCCCCCCTTGGTTTTTGCGGGTGAGGCCAGGCGCCTTAAGGCCTCCTTGGCGCGGGCCGGTGATGGCCAGGCTTTCGTCCTGCAAGGGGGCGATTGCGCGGAAAGCTTCGGTGATTTCACCGCGAATGTGATCCGCGATACCTTCCGCGTGCTGCTGCAAATGGCGGTGGTGCTGACCTTTGGCGGCGCCTCCCCGGTGGTGAAGCTTGGCCGCATGGCCGGGCAATTCGCGAAGCCGCGGTCTTCCGATAGTGAAACGCGCGATGGTGTGACGCTGCCTTCCTATCGCGGTGATATCATCAATGGCCCGGATTTCGATGCGGCATCGCGCATTCCAGACCCCGCACGGATGGAATTCGCCTATATGCAATCCGCCGGCACGGTCAATCTGCTGCGCGCTTTTGCCACAGGCGGCTATGCCGATTTGCATGAGGTGCATCGCTGGAATCTGGGCTTTGTGGAACGCAGCCCGCTTGCAGAGCGCTATGCGGATTTGGCGACGCGCATTGATCAGACGCTTGCCTTCATGCAGGCCTGCGGCATGTCAGACCTGCCGCAAGTGCGGGAGACTGATTTCTACACCAGCCATGAAAGCCTGTTGCTGCCGTATGAACAGGCCATGACGCGGGTCGATTCCACCTCGGGCGATTGGTATGCCTGTTCGGCGCATTTCCTTTGGATCGGGGATCGTACGCGCCAGCCGGATGGCGCGCATGTGGAATTCCTGCGCGGCGTGAAGAACCCCATCGGCATGAAGGTCGGCCCGACCATGGAGCCGGATGAATTGGTGCGGCTGACGGAAATCCTGAACCCCGCCAATGAAAAGGGGCGGCTGACGCTGATTTCCCGCATGGGGGCGGATAAGGTGGAAGCGAAGCTGGCGCCGCTGGTGCGTGCCATCACACGCGCGGGGCGAAATGTGGTGTGGCTTTGTGACCCGATGCACGGCAATACCACAACGGTTGCCGGCTATAAGACCCGGCCTTTTGACGCCATTATTGCCGAGGTGCGCGGCTTTTTCGATGTGCATGAAGCGGAAGGCAGCTTCGCCGGCGGCGTGCATGTGGAAATGACCGGCAGCAATGTGACCGAATGCCTGGGCGGCGCCCATAAGCTTTCGGAAGCCGATCTTGCTGCGAATTACGCCACTTCCTGCGACCCGCGGCTCAATGCGGAACAATCGCTGGAACTCGCCTTCCTGATCGCCGAGGAATTGAAGGCGCGGCGCGTGGCCGGCCTCACGGCACCGGCTCAGGCAGCGCAGTGAGCGCACCCAGCAGCCGGGAGGGGACAACCCTTCCGGCAGCATCCGATGTGACGGATGCGGTGATCACCGCCCGTGCCGATAGCTATTTCAACCGCACCAAGGCGGTGGTCAGCCGCTTTGGCGATACGCAAGTGACCTATGCGGTGTTTCTGCGTCGCCCGGTGATTGCCGCGCCCATGTTGATGCTGGATTGGTTGCGCGCTGTGGCGGCGTCTCGCGGCACTGAATTTCACATTGAAGTGATGCATGAAGAAGGCCAATGGGTCGGCGCGGGCGATCCTTTGCTTTATATCACTGGGTCTTTCGTGCAATTGGTGGATCTGGAAACCATGCTGCTCCAGAAACTTGGGGCGGCTTGTGTCGCGGCGCATAACGCCTATCAGATGTGTGTCGAATTGCCGCAAACCGCCTTTCTGGCGATGGAAGCGCGCCACTGCGCGGGCGCTGAAATGCAGGATATGATGGCCTATGCCGCTTCCGTCGGCAGCAAGGCAGCGCAGGCGGAAGGGGCCAAGGGGTTCATTGGCAATGCCAATGACGCCACCGCCCATTGGTTCGGCGCCCCCAAGGGCTATGGCACCATGCCGCATGCGCTGATCGGCTATGCCGGCAGCACGGTGCGCGCCGCCGAGATGTTCCACGAAACCTTCCCGGATGAAAACCTGACCGTGTTGGTGGATTACTTTGGCCGTGAAGTATCCGATGGCCTGGCCGTCGCGCGGCGCTTCCCGGCATTGGCCGCGGCTGGGCGGCTTGCCATGCGGCTCGATACCCATGGTGGGCGCTTTCTGGAAGGCCTCGACCCCGCGGAAAGCTACGCCGTTTTGGAACGCCACGCCCCGCAGGCAACGCGGCGCTACCGGAGCGAGACGGAATTGCGCCACCTGACCGGCACCGGGGTTTCCGCCGCTGCCGTTTGGCGGATGCGCGAAGCGCTGGATGAGGCCGGCTTCCCCAAGGTGCGGATTGTCGCTTCCTCGGGCTTTGGGGTCACCAAATGCCGGGTCATGGCGGAAGCCAAGGCGCCGATTGATGTGGTGGGCACGGGCAGCTTCATCCCCAATACCTGGTCCGAAACCTATGCCACGGCGGATATCGTTGCCTATGATGGTGTGCCGCGCGTGAAGCTTGGCCGCGAGTTCCTATTGAAACGCGGGGAAGGGCGCCGGCGCAATGGTGGGCAGGGCTGATACCCCTCACTTTGGGTGATTTCGCCTGCCGAAGAAAAGCTCTAGAAGGCGCGCATGGCTGAAACCCTGAAAATCGCGCTTGCGCAACTCAATCCCCATGAAGGCGCGCTCACCGCCAATGCGGCGCTGATCCGCAAGGCGCGGGCCGAGGCAGCGCGGCTTGGGGCTGACCTGGTGGTGACGCCGGAATTTTCCATCGCCGGCTATCCGCCGGAAGATCTAGTGCGCAAGCCCGCCTTCATCGCCGCCTGCGAAGCCGAAATTGCCGCGCTCGCCGCCGAGACCGCCGATGGCGGCCCTGGCCTGGTGGTGGGTGGCCCCTGGCGGGATGGGGAGAAGGTCTTCAATGCGCTTTTCCTGCTGGAAGCCGGGCAAATCGCCGCGCGGCGCGCAAAGCATGAATTGCCGAATTACGGCGTGTTTGACGACAAGCGCGTTTTTGATGCCGGCCCCGCGCCCGGCCCTATTCCCTTTCGCGGTTTTCGTCTTGGCCTGATGATTTGCGAAGATTGGTGGTTCCCAACGGTTTCCGAAACTTTGAGTGAAACCGGCGCGGAAATCCTGATTGCCATCAATGGTTCGCCGTTTGAGGCGGAGAAGCATCAGGCGCGGCTTGATCTGGCGGTGGCGCGTTGCGTCGAAACCGGGCTTGGCTTTGTGTTTGTGAACCAAGTGGGCGGGCAGGATGAGCTGGTGTTCGAAGGCGCATCCTTTGTGATGAATGCTGATCGGTCACTCGCGCATGTGCTGCCCATGTTCACCGAAGGGCTGCGCATCACCGAATGGCGGCGCGATGGCGGCGTGCTGGTTTGCGCAGCGGGAGAAATCGCGCCCGCGCTGCCAAGGCTGGAACA
Organism: Roseomonas sp.; assembly: GCA_044356015.1. Classification (GTDB taxonomy): domain Bacteria; phylum Pseudomonadota; class Alphaproteobacteria; order Acetobacterales; family Acetobacteraceae; genus Neoroseomonas. Next base: position 1,055 of record JBIKXA010000205.1, on the reverse strand, counting down.
GATTTACGGCGCCATGGTGTTGGGTTTGCGCGATTACGTGAACAAGAACCGCTTTCCGGGCGTGGTGCTTGGCCTTTCCGGCGGGATTGATTCCGCGATTTCCGCAGCCGTCGCCGTGGATGCCTTGGGACCGGATCGCGTGCGCGCGGTGATGATGCCATCGCCCTATACCAGCATTGAAAGCCTGGAAGATGCCGCCGAATGCGCGCAGCTTCTGGGTATCCGCTATGAGAATATCGGCATCGGTCCGGCGATGGAGGCCTTCCACGCCATGCTCGCCCCTGCCTTTGGCAATCGCCCGCCCGATATCACGGAAGAAAACCTGCAATCGCGCATCCGTGGTGTGACGCTGATGGCGCTGTCGAACAAGTTCGGCGACATGCTGCTGACCACCGGCAATAAGAGTGAGATGAGCACGGGCTATGCCACCATCTATGGTGATATGTGCGGTGGTTATTCCGTGTTGAAGGATGTCTATAAAACCACGGTTTTCGCGCTGTCTCGTTGGCGCAATGAACACCGCCCCGAAGGCGGCCTGGGGCCGCGCGGCATGGTGATGCCGGAACGCGTGATTACCAAACCACCCAGCGCCGAATTGAAGCCCGACCAGAAGGACCAGGACAGCCTGCCGCCTTATGAGGTGCTGGACGCCATTCTGGAAGGGCTGGTGGAAGGCGAAAAATCCGTGGATGCGCTGGTGGCCGATGGCTTTGATCGCGCGCTGGTGCTGCGCGTCTGGCGCCTGCTGGACCGCGCCGAATATAAGCGCCGCCAGGCGCCACCAGGTGTGAAGATCACACCGCGCGCCTTTGGGCGGGATCGGCGCTACCCGATCACCAATGGCTTCACGGCGCTGATTTCATGAGTGCCGGTCTCGATCCCCAGCTTTTCGGCGGTGGTGATGTCATTGTGCGCATCATGGATTTGTCGGGCGGCAATGGTTCCGACCCGGTGGAAGAGGTGCGCGGCTTTTTGAGCATCGAACACGCCAATGCCTTCGCGCGCCGCTATGTGCGGGATTCGGTGGAACGCTGCCGCGCGCCGGGCTTGGATGC
>JBIKXA010000051.1:0-19847 GCA_044356015.1 Roseomonas sp. | reverse complement strand
AGGTGGAACAGCACCAGGCCCGCCGGCATGGCGAAAACTTCCGCCGCGCGCAGCGGCAGCCAGAAGGGCAGGATGGCAAGGCCGGAGACAATGGTGATGGCCGCCGTGGCGGGGATCGCCGGCACCTGCCAGCGCCGCAGCAGCAGCGTAAACACCGCCCAGGTGGCGCCGGACGCCATCAACAGCAAATCGCCGCGCCAGGCGCCGGGGTAATCCCCCATCACGCCATCCCAGCCGATCATGAGCACCCCCGTCACCATGACGGAAAGCGCCATGGCCCGCCCGCGTGTTGGCCATTCCTTCAACAGCGGTATCGCCAGAATTGCCCCCACAATGGGCGCGGTCATGGGCGCGATGGTGCCGCCATGCGAAGCCGGCGCATAAACCAGCGCCACCAGAAACAGCAGCAGATTGGGCGCGCCACCGAACAGCGCCAGCAGCAGGATGCGCCGCAGCCCCAAGCGCAGCAGCGTGGCGCGCGCCGCCCAGGCAAAGGGCAGCAGCGCCATCATGCCGACCCCGTAGCGAAACGCCGCCAGATCGAAGCTGCCAAAGCTGCCATCCGCCAGCACCGGGCGCGCAATCACCGCATGGCCGCCCCAGATCAGGGCGGACGCAAGGCCAAAGGCCAGACCCAGGATAAGTTTCGGGTTCATCGCCCCCCTTTGCACCCAACCCGGTTGCAGGGATAGGCCAGAAAGCATCCGCGCTTTCCCGAATGCGCTGCCGGGGTTACAGCACAGGCAACCGCAAGAAAGGCTTTCGCATGTTCTACGAACCGCATCTGGGCCACGGCCTGCCGCATGATCCCTTCAAGGCCATTATCGCGCCGCGCCCGATTGGCTGGATTTCGAGCCTCGATCAGCAAGGCCGGCCCAATCTGGCGCCCTACAGTTTTTTCAACGCGGTGCATTCCAGCCCGCCCATGCTGGCCTTCACCAGCGAAAGCATGAAGCACAGCGCAGCCAATGCGATCGCCACTGGGGAATTCGTCTTCAACCTCTGCACGCACGCGCTATTTGATGCCATGAACATCTCCTCAGATACCTTGCCTGAGGGTGTCAGCGAATTCGAAGCCGCTGGGCTTGCCACCGCGCCTTGCCGCATTGTGAAGGCGCCGCGCGTGGCCGCCGCGCCCGCCGCTTTGGAATGCAAGGTGACGCATTCCATGCAGTTGCAGGACATGAATGGCGCACCGCTGAAGGGCTGGATCATCATCGGCCAGGTGGTCGGCGTTCACATCGATGAGGCCTATATCACCAATGGCCGCTTCGATACCGCGAAGGCGCAGCCCTTGGCGCGCTGCGGCTATCGCGATTACGCGGCGGTGACGGAAATGTTCGAAGCGCTGCGCCCAACGGATGGTGGCGGTTACGCGCCGGGGCAGAAGGACAAGTAAGGCCCTTCAGAAATGGCTCCAGCCGCCTTGCGGCAGCGTGATGGCGGCACCTGAGCCATCACGCACCACAACGGCTTCGCCGGCAATGAAGCGCCCAATGCGCGCCACCGGCACGCCAGCCTTTTCGCCGGCGGCGCGCACCGCAGCGGCATCCTCCGGCGCGGCAGCGAAAAGCAATTCGTAATCATCGCCGCCGGTCAGCATCAGCGGCAACAGCGCCGCATCGCCAGCAAGTGCGGCGCTTGCAGCGGCGGAAAGCGGCACGGCAGCGGCGTTGATTTCTGCCCCGCAGCCCGCCGCGCGGCAGAGATGCCCCAAATCCTGCACCAATCCGTCGGAGACATCCATCGCCGCCCGCGCCACGCCGCGCAATGCCTGACCCAAAGCCAAGCGTGGTTCCGGCAGGCGATAGCGCCGCGCCAAATGGCCTTCAGCATCCGCCGCCAACTTGCCCTGCAAAACCCGCAACCCAAGGGCGCCATCGCCAATGCTGCCCGAGACCCAAATCTCATCGCCAATCCGCGCACCGCGCCGATGCAAAGCCTGCCCCGGTGGCACAACGCCAATGATGGTCAGCGAAAAACAGGCGGGGCCGGGGGTTGCCACCGTATCGCCACCCAGCACGGCAATGCCGAAACGCTGCTGATCTTCCGCCAAGCCCGCGACGAAATCCGCAATCCATGAATCCGCTGTGCCGCGCGTGAAGGCCGTGGTCATCAGATAGCCCAGCGGCGCGGCGCCCATCGCGGCGAGGTCGGATAGATTCACCCGCAGCAATTTACGCGCGATCATGCCGGGCGGATCATCGGGCAGGAAATGCACGCCTGCCACCAGCGCATCCGCGGCCAGCACCAATTGCTGCCCGGCGGGTGGTGTCAGCAGCGCGGCATCATCACCCAAATCCAGCGCGCCATCGCCAGCCAGCGGGCGGAAATGCCGCGCGATCAGGGCAAATTCGCGGGGCAGGCCCATGGCGCGCTTCAGGCGCCTGGCACGAAATCCGCCGGGCGTAGCCGATGCGCCAGCGTATCCAGCATGCCATTGGCGAAGCGCGTTGCTTCCTCATCCAGAAAGCCCGCTGCGATATCCAGATATTCGTTGATCACAACCCGCGCCGGCGGTTCATTTTGCTGCATCAACTCACCCGTCGCCGCGCGCAATAAGGCGCGCAGCACGGGATCAAGCCGGTCCAAGGTCCAGCCCTTTTGCAGGCAATCAATGATGGCCGCATCAGCGGCTTCCGCATGATCGGCCACCTGCTTCAGGATCGCCTGAAACAGCGGAATATGCGCTTCCGGCACGCCGCCTTCTTCGAATTCAATCGCGCCGGCGGGCGCGCCGATGCGGTGGCGGATGAATTGATCCGCGACCGTTTCAACGCTTTCGCCCGTATGCTCGCTTTGGAACAGCGCCTGCACCGCAGCCACGCGGGCGCCGGTACGTGGGCGCGCCGACGCGCGCGACGCGCGCCTTTCAGCCTTCATGCCAAACCCCAACCTCGCGCGAGCGTAATTTGCGCGACAAGCGCATGGGCGGCTTCAATGCCCTTATTCATGCGATCAGGGCGCGACCGTGCTTCTGCCTGCGCGAGTGTGTCCACCGTCAGCAAGCCAAAGCCAATCGGCGCGCCGGTTTCAACCGCGATGTCCATCACACCCTTGCAGATGGCGTCGCAGATGAAGGTGTAGTGATCCGTCTCACCCTTCACCACGCAGCCCAACAACAAATACCCATCCCAGCGGCGCCTGGCCTTCATCGCCATCCGCAGCGCAGCGGGCAATTCATAGCCACCGGCGACATCCACGGTTTCAATCTCGGCTTTCAAATCGTGAAAAACCGCCATGGCACCCAGGCGCATGCCTTCCACAACATTGCGGTAATAAGGCGCCTGGATCACCAAAATGCGCGGCGCATCACCATCAAGATGCGCGCGGCCCCGCGTTGGCGCATTGATCGTGCTCATGGCGTTTTCTCCGAGATGATGGGGCGGGTTTCCAGCACTTGCAGCCCGTAACCTTCAAGCCCGATCAGCGGGCGCGGATTATTGGAAAGCCGGATGATGCGCTTCACGCCCAGATCGTCCAGGATTTGCGCGCCAATGCCGTAATCGCGAATTTCTGGCGCGATCGCATGGCTCGGCCCGCGCTTCAAGCGAATGGAAAGCGCATCGGGCCGTGGGTCTCGCAGCAACACCACAACGCCGCGCCCCGCCGCATCAATCACGCGCATCGCCGCATGCAAATCGCCAAGCCCGCGGCCCGAGACAATTTCCCGGAACAGGGACGCCGCATGCATGCGCACCAGCACCGGCGCATCACCGCTGACATCGCCCTTCACCAGCGCCAAATGCTCACCAGGTGCCGCCGTGCTTTCATAGACAATGGCGCGCCAGGTGCCGCCGATGGCTTGCTCAACCTCACCTTCCTCAACGCGGCGCACCAGCTTTTCCGTGCGGCGGCGATGCGCGATCAAATCCGCAATCGTGCCAAGCTTCAGCCCATGATGCTGCGCGAAGGCCACCAGATCCGGCATGCGCGCCATGCTGCCATCATCATTCATGATCTCGCAGATCACGCCGGAAGGATTGAGCCCCGCCAGACGCGCGAAATCCACCGCCGCTTCCGTATGGCCGGCACGCACCAACGTGCCGCCTTCGCGCGCCACCAAGGGAAACACATGGCCGGGTGTGACGATATGCTCCCGCCCCAATTCGGGATTGATCGCAACGGCGACGGTGCGCGCACGATCCGCCGCTGAAATGCCCGTTGTCACACCATCGCGCGCTTCAATGGAAACGGTGAAGGCGGTTTGGTGCCGCGTGCCGTTGGATTGCGCCATCAGCGGCAGGCCCAGCTGATCCACCCTTGCGCGCGTCATGGAAAGGCAGATCAGGCCGCGCGCATAACGCGCCATGAAATTGATTGCATCCGGGGTCGCGAATTGCGCGGGGATCACCAGATCGCCCTCATTCTCGCGGTCTTCATCATCCACCAGGATGAACATGCGCCCGCGGCGCGCTTCTTCCAGCAATTCCTCGGTTGGCGAGATGAAGTCGCCGAAGGAAGTGCGGATGGGGGTTTCCGCGGTTTGGGAAGTCATGCCCTGAACTCCATCATGCGGGCGACGTAACGGGCCAGCGTGTCTATTTCGATATTGACGCGATCACCGGGCTGCAAGGTGCCAAAGCCGGTCATCGCGGCGGTATGGGGGATGATGTTGACGCCGAAGGTGGCGCCGTCAACCTCATTCACTGTCAGCGAAACACCATCAAGCGCGACCGAACCTTTCGGCGCGATGAAGGGCGCCAAAGCATCCGGCGCGCGGAAGCGCCAGCGGACCGAGGCATTTTCGGGTATTGCCGAAATCACCTCCGCCACGCCATCCACATGGCCGGAGACCAAATGCCCGCCCAGCTCGTCGCCAAGCCTCAGCGCGCGTTCCAGATTGACCTTGGCGCCTTTCTTCCAGCCACCCAAAGTGGTTTTGGCAACCGTCTCAGCCGAGGCATCCACGCTGAAGGAATCCGCCGAAAGCTGCACTACCGTCAGGCAAACGCCCGAACAGCAAATGGAAGCGCCGAGCACTGCCGGCGTTGGTTGCAGCAGGAAATCGGGGGTCACGCCCATCACTAGGCGCAGATCGTGGCCGCCGCCAATCGGCTGCACTTCCCTGACCGTGCCAAGCGCTGTGACAATGCCGGTGAACATGGCGCTAATCCCCAATGCGTTCGAATTCAGAGAGCATATCATCGCCAAGCGCCCTTAGGGCCACGCGACGAAAACGAGGCATGGCGCTGAGCGCGGCAAGACGCAAGCCCTCAGTTGCCGGATGGCCATCGCCGCCCATCACGGCGGGGGCATGGAACCAAGCCAGCCGGTCCACCAAGCCCTGCCGGAGCAACGCCGCCGCAAGCCCCGCGCCGCCTTCGGCCAGCACGCGCGTCACGCCGCGTCGGCCAAGGGCGCGCAGCAGGGAAGGTAAATCAAGCCCGCCGACCGCATGGGCAGGCACGGTCACCATATCCGCACCAGCTTCCATGAAGGGCGCCTGCGCCGCCGGCGGATGGCCGTGCGCGGTCATGATCAACACCGGCGCCACCCCCGCGCTTTGCACCAGCCGGGCGCTTGGCGGCGTGCGCAGCCTGGCATCCGCCACCACGCGCAGCATGGGCACGCGTTCCATCCCCGGAATCCGGCAGGTCAGGTCCGGATCATCGGCCAGCACCGTGCCTGAGCCCACCAGTATCGCATCATGCCTGGCGCGCAGCGCATGCACTTCCCGCCGCGCGGCTTCCCCGGTGATCCAACGGCTTTCGCCGGTAGCCGTCGCGATGCGGCCATCCAAGGTGGAGGCCAGCTTCAGCGTCACCACCGGCATGCCCGCCTGGATGCGGCGGAAAAACCCGGCATTGAGTGCGCGGGCTTCCGCTTCCAGCAGCCCTTCTTCCACCGCAATGCCGGCACCGCGCAGCATGGCGAGCCCACGGCCATTCACGCGCGGATCGGGATCGCGCATCGCCATCACCACGCGGGCAATGCCGGCCCCTGCCAAAGCCTCACAACAGGGCGGTGTGCGGCCATGATGGGAACAGGGTTCCAGCGTCACATAGGCGGTGGCGCCGCGCGCGGCGGCGCCCGCACGGCGCAAGGCTTCGGTTTCCGCATGGGGGCGTCCGCCGGGTTGGGTCCAGCCTCGGCCAATCACGCGGCCATCCTTCACCAGCACGCAGCCCACAGCGGGGTTGGGCCAGGCATTGCCCAGGCCCCGCCGCGCGAGTGCAAGCGCCGCGCGCATGTGAATCAAATCCTCGTTCATCGCGGCATCATCTGGGTAAGCACCGCGCCGGCGCTATTCCTTCCGGCCCAATTCACCAAGAAAGGCCTGGAAATCCTTCGCCTCGCCGAAATTGCGATAGACGCTGGCGAAGCGCACATAGGCCACCTGGTCCAATTCCTTCAGCGTTTCCATCACAATCTCCCCGATCTTGTTGGAGGGGATTTCGCTTTCGCCTTCGGTTTCCAGGCGGCGCTGGATGGAATTGACCAGTTTTTCGATACGGTCCTCATCCACCGGACGTTTGCGGAGTGCCACGCGGATGGAACGCGCAAGCTTTTCCCGTTCAAACGGCACGCGCCGCCCATCGGTCTTGATGATGGTGATCTCGCGCAACTGCACCCGTTCAAAGGTGGTGAAACGCGCGCCGCATTCCGGGCAGGCGCGGCGACGGCGAATGGCCGCGCTATCCTCCGCCGGGCGGCTATCCTTTACCTGTGTATCGTCAAATCCGCAGAAGGGGCATTTCATGCGGGGTAGATCGGGAAGCGGCGGCAGAGTTCCATCACCCGCGCCTTCACCGAAGCCTCCACCGCGCTATTGCCGGCTTCATCATTGGCGCGCGCCGCGCCATCCAGCACTTCACCGATCAGCTTGCCGATCTGGCGGAATTCCGCCTCCCCAAAGCCGCGCGTGGTGCCGGCAGGCGTGCCAAGGCGCACGCCCGATGTCACCATCGGCTTTTCGGGGTCAAAGGGAATGGCGTTCTTGTTGCAGGTCAGATGCGCGCGATTGAGTGCCGCTTCCGCGACCTTTCCTGTCAGCTTCTTGGGCCTGAGATCAACAAGCAACAAATGATTATCCGTGCCACCCGTCACCAGATCCAAACCCTGCGCCTGCAATTCGCCCGCCAGAGCCTTGGCATTGGCGACAATCTGGCGCGAATAGGTGCGGAATTCCGGGCGCAGCGCTTCGCCGAACGCTACCGCCTTGGCGGCGATCACATGCATCAGCGGCCCACCCTGCAAACCAGGGAAAACAGCGGAGTTGAATTTCTTCGCCAAAGCCTCGTCATTCGTCAGGATCATGCCGCCGCGCGGGCCACGCAGGGTTTTATGCGTGGTGGTGGTGGCGACATGCGCATGGGGGAAGGGCGAAGGATGCGCGCCGCCGGCAACCAGCCCCGCGAAATGCGCCATATCCACCATGAAATAGGCGCCGACCTCATCGGCAATGGCGCGGAAGGCCGCGAAATCCCAAATGCGGGCATAGGCGCTGCCGCCGGCGATGATCAGCTTTGGCTTTGCTTCACGCGCAATGCGCGCCACTTCCGCCATATCAATCTGCTGGTCTTCACGCCGCACCGTATAGGGCACCGGCTTGAACCATTTGCCGGAAAGATTGGCGAGTGAGCCATGCGTCAAATGCCCACCGGCCGCGAGATCAAGCCCCATGAAGCAATCACCGGGCTGCAATAGCGCCAGGAACACCGCCTGATTGGCCTGCGCGCCGGAATGCGGCTGCACATTCGCAAAGCCGCAGTCAAACAGCTTGCAGGCGCGTTCAATGGCGAGACGTTCGGCGATATCCACCGCCTCGCAGCCGCCATAATAGCGCCGGCCCGGATAGCCTTCGGCGTATTTATTCGTCATCACCGACCCCTGCGCTTCCATCACAGCGCGGGAGACGATGTTTTCTGAGGCGATCAGCTCAATCCCATCCTGTTCGCGTTCCAATTCCTGCGCCACGGCGGCGGCGATTTCAGGATCGGATGCGGCCAGGCTCGCGGTGAAAAAGCCGGCAGGGGGCGGGGCGGCGCCGAGGCCTTCCGGCGCACGGACCAGGGCAGGGAGGGGAGTTTTCATGACGTTGTTTTTGCGCCCGCCGCGCCCTGCTTGGCAAGCGCTGGATCGAGTTTTTGTACCCGCCCAACATGCCGCCCGCCTTCAAAGGGTGAGGCCAGAAAAGCCCGGATGGCATCCAGCGCAACCTCGATCCCCGTCGTGCGGGCGCCGAGGCAGGCGATATTGGCGTTGTTATGGGCGCGCGTCAGCCGCGCTTCGGTCGCGTTATGCAGCACGGCAGCGCGAATGCCGGGGTGGCGATTGGCGGCGATGGCCATGCCAATCCCCGTGCCGCAGACCAGAATGCCGAAGGCTTCGGTGCCCGCCACCTGGGCGCAAACCGCATGGGCGAAATCCGGGTAATCCACCGATTCAGGGCCATGCGTGCCCAAATCATCGAAAACCAGCCCCTCGGCTTCCAGGGTGGCGATCAGCGCCTGTTTGAGCGGCAGGCCGGCATGGTCGGACGCGATGGGGATGGGCATGGGCGGGGGCTCCGTTGGCCGAGAGATGTCATTTTAACGGAAAACCTGCCGATTTGCCAAAGTCGCTTTCTTGCGTCCTGCCACTGCATCACCGGGCAAGCTTTTGCAGGAGGCACAGTGCATGCATTGAATATAGGCTTTAATTAAGGCCCCTATGACTTGAACCTTACCCTCTGGCCTGTCACTGATTTTCTGTGTCTGTCTTGCATCGGCCCTTCAAGCGTTGAGGGTGGCCTCCATGCGGCAACAAAGCCTCGCCAGCCTCGGCTTTGATCGCCCCCACAAGCAGAAACGCCTTTGTTTGGCGCGCAGCCGCCACACCAAACCTGCGCGCGCCGCGGGCATCCGCCCGCAGTAACCCCGGTGGGGGGGCCAGGGGGCAAAGACCCCTGTGGCCTTCCCCCGCTCCCCGGATTATTGTCAATAGGACATGATAACAGTCAGAAAAGCCGGATAAAAACACGGGATGAAAAACAGGCTGCGCTTCGCGGATGATAGGGCAGTGGCGGTCATGGAAACCCGCCACCCGCTGCTGGCTGCGGCATGACCCCCGAAAGCCTTACAAGTATCGCTGATACCGCCGGCAGCCTGGCGCTTGCGCTGCTGCTTGGCGCGGTGATCGGGGCGGAGCGTCAGTATCGGGAGCGTATAGCCTCGCTCCGTACCAATGTCCTGGTTGCGCTCGGTGCGGCGGCCTTTGTGGATTTGGGCATTCAGATGGGCGGCAGCGATGGCGCGATGCGCGTGCTGGCGAATGTGGTCACCGGGGTTGGCTTCCTTGGCGCCGGGCTGATCCTCAGGGAAGGCGGGACGATCCGCGGGCTGAACACGGCGGCGACCGTTTGGTGCTCGGCGGCGGTCGGTGCGGCAGCGGGGGCCAATCTGCCGGTGCAGGCGGTTGCGATTGCGGGCTTTGTGCTGGTCTGCAACACCGCGCTGCGGCCGCTTGGCATATTGATTGACCGCTTGCCGGTCCGCGACCAGGCGGCTGAGGCGCGCTACCAAGTGGCCGTCACCGTGCCCGATCCTGCAGTGGCGGAAGCGCGAGAGGCGCTGGGCAAGGCGCTCTCGGCGGGCGGCTTCCCCGTGGCGGGGTGGGAACAGCATGCGTTGCAGGACGGGCAGGTGGCGATATTGGCGACCCTGGTCAGCAGCTCCGCCCGGCCGGAGGAGCTGGACGCGGTAGTGGCGCAATTGCGCCGAGTGACGGTCGCGACCGATGCCGCCTGGGTGCGAAGCCCGCTCGCCTGAGCCGCACGAATGATCATTTATTGCGTTGCCACCGCTGGCCGATAAGGGTGCACCGACCCAGAGCTTCCACCTGGCACCCCAGTCCTGCCGCGCGGCTTGATAACATCACTTGGCACGAATGATACGCCTTTCGTAAGCGACGCAGCCAAGCTAGCCTTGGTTGGAGTATGTTGCGTCAACATGGGTTCACGCAACCCGGTGTTCATCGTTGTGCCTCGCGCAGCTTCACCGGTTCAGACTATCCCATCTGAACGCGGTATCCTCCATGGACGTTTACCTAATCCTTTGCTGGCGTCGCCTGCATGCGCGTTGCACGGCAGCTTTTTTGTTTCATCAAATGATCACGATGTAGTTTGGCCGTGTCATCCGTTTGGAACGACACGGCCGCTATGCATGATGCTGATGCCTTGAATGCTAGCTTCGTTGACGGCGCAGAAAGGCCGGGATTTCAAGGCTCATTTCATCCTGCTGCGCCGGCCGCGTGGGCTCAAAGCGCGGCGCGGGTTCGGGTGCAGCGATTGGCTCCATCCGCGTGGCGGGTGCGCTTTCTCGCTGCGGTTCAGCTTGCGGCGACAGGTTACGCTTCATCATGCTGCCCATGCCGCTGACCCTGCCGAAAAGCCCACGCAGCCCGGCAGACCGTGGTGCATCTGGTGCCAGTTGCGGTTCATGCGGGTCGCTGACCGGCACACGAAGCTGTGGCATCTCTGGCAGCGGAGCAGGCGTCGGCGCCAACATCACAGGCGGCTCCTCAACCGGCGCTGGTTCCGGCTCAATGACCGGCGCTGTTTCCACAATGGCCGGGCGCAGCGCCGGCGCGGCCTGCGCTGCGCGCCGCATGAAGGGCAGACCTGGCCCCCCGGCTGGCGCCGCGCCAATGCCCTGATTCGCGACAGCATTGAGCGGCTGCGCCGCACCGCCACCCATCGCCACCAGCTTGGGTTTTTCTGCTTCCCTGAACTGGGCTGCATCAATGCCCGTTGCCACCACGGAAACACGCACCCGGCCATTCATGGATTCGTCCACCGAAGTACCGAAGATGATATTCGCATCCTCATCCACTTCTTCACGGATACGATTGGCCGCGCCGTCCACCTCAAACAGTGTCATGTCATAGCCGCCGGTGATATTGATCAGCACACCCTTGGCGCCGCGCATGGAAATATCTTCCAGCAGCGGATTGCTGATGGCGGATTCTGCCGCACGGCGGGCACGATCTTCACCCTCAGCCTCACCGGTGCCCATCATGGCCTTGCCCATTTCGGCCATGACGGTGCGGATATCGGCGAAATCCAGATTGACCATGCCGGGATTGACCATCAAATCCGTCACGCCACGCACACCCATGTAAAGCACATTATCGGCCATCTTGAACGCTTCCTGGAAGGTGGTGCGTTCATTCGCAAGACGAAACAGGTTCTGGTTGGGGATGATGATCAGCGTATCCACGAATTGCTGCAATTCCTCGATTCCCTGATCGGCGGATTTGCGCCGCTTCGGCCCTTCGAAATCGAAGGGCTTGGTCACCACACCCACTGTCAGGATGCCACGCTCACGCGCCATGCGCGCAATCACCGGCGCTGCCCCCGTGCCGGTGCCGCCACCCATGCCGGCCGTGATGAAAATCATGTGCACGCCTTCAATATGGCGGGCCAATTCCTCGGTCGCTTCTTCTGCGGCGGCACGGCCAATTTCAGGCTTCGCGCCGGCGCCAAGGCCCTGCGTGAGGTGCGGGCCAAGCTGCACGCGACGATCAGCGCGGGAATGGATCAGCGATTGCGCATCCGTATTCGCGACCAGGAATTCCACGCCATCAAGGCCCATGGAAATCATGTTGTTGACGGCATTGGTGCCGCCACCACCAACACCCACCACCGTAATCCGCGGCGTGAAATCTGTATGTTGATTTTGCGGAATGGTCAGGTTCAAGGTCATTGATTTTCCTCCTCACGCAGTGATGGGCAGCTTGGGTTGGCAGGGGCGGCGAAAGATGCGCGCATTACACACGATCCTTCAGCCAATGAATCAAACGACGGAACGCGCCGCCGGCCTTTACGGGGCCCGGCGCGATATCCAGAACGGGGCGGCCTTCGCCGGCGCCCCACATCAAAAGCCCGACCGCGCCCGCAAAAGCGGGGCCAGAGGCTGCTTCGGCAAGGCCGCGCAAGGCGTGCGGGCGACCAAGGCGCACCTGACGATCAAGGATACGTGCAGCCATTTCGCGCACACCAACAAGCTGCGACGCGCCGCCCGTCAGCACCACGCGTGCGCCGCCTTCCTTGCCAAGTCCGCTCTGATCCAGCTTGTCCTTCAGCAGTTCGAAGGTTTCTTCAAGCCTTGGCTTGATGATGCCAACCACCATGGCGCGGGGAATCCGTGCGATATGATGTTCATCTTCGCCCAAAAGCGGTACGGGCAGATATTCGCGTTCATCATCCGCACCGCCATGCACCGCGCCATGCAGCGTTTTCATCCGTTCCGCATGTGCAACCGGCGTGGACAGGATGGTCGCCAGATCATTTGTCACCTGGCCGCCACCCACCGGGATTTGCGCGGTATGCACCAGATGCCCTTCGCTGAAGACCGCAAGGCTTGTGGTGCCGCCGCCCATGTCAATTACCGTAGCGCCAAGCTGCTTTTCGTCTTCCACAAGTGTCGCAAGCCCAGCTGCAAGCGGGGCGGAGACCAATTCCTCCACTTCCAGATCACACCGCATCAGGCAGGCACCAAGATTGCGGAGCGATGCCTCAGCCGCCGAGACCATATGCAGCCGCGCGCCCAGCACTTCGCAAATCATGCCGCGCGGATCATCAACGCCAGGTGTTGCATCCACGGTGAAGCCAAGCGGGATGGCATGAACCGTCTCTCGCCCTTCTTCAGCCGTGCGGCGGCGGCCTTCATTCAGAATGGCGCGCAAATCAGGCTCGGTCACCGCGCGGCCATTGATGTCCCATTGCAGATGCAAAGGCCGACTATCCGGCTGGCCACAGGAAAGATTGACGATGGCGCCAGAAAGCCTTGTGTCGGCCATTTCTTCAGCCTGACCCACGGCAGCACGAATCGCGCGTTCGGCTTCTTCCAGATCCACAATGGACCCGCCCTTCACGCCGCGCCCGCGTTGCCAGCCAAAGCCCAACACACGCGGACTGCCATCGCTTTCAATGCGCGCAATCAGGCAAACAACTTTCGTGGACCCGATATCCAGCACACCGAAAACACCGCTGCGTGCCTGACGGCGCCGACGGGGCGGGGCGGCCGCAGGTTCAAAAACGCCAGGCAGGCGGGTGAGCTGATTCATCCGCGTTCCCTTCGCGCGACTGGGCGTACCGGCTGGTTTTCAGGTGTTTCACGATTGGTGCGCACCACGAGCCGATCCGGCAGACGAAGATCAATCGCTGCCAGCGGGCGATCCAAAAGCTTCGCTTCCTGCTGTAATTCCGCCAGACGCTTGATGGCGGCGGCTTCGGCAGCTTCGGGCAGCAGCACATCCGTGCCGCTATGCAAGCGGAGATTCCAGCGCCTTTCGCCAATGCGCACCATGGCCTGCACGCGTTCTGCCACTGCTGCTTCCGCTGCCAAAAGATCGTAAAGCGCAGCGGCGGCCCTATCCGCACCGGGGCCAACAATCAGCGGCAGCGGACCGAATTGATCAAGCCCATCCGTCGCGACCGTTTTGCCGTCGCGGTCCACAATCACGAAGCGGCCTTGATTCTGCCAAATGGCGAAAGGCCGACGTTCTTCCAGCCGCAGCACAATGGTGCCGGGCAAATGGCGTTCAACATGCGCGCGCGCCACCCAGGGGATTGATTCCAATCTTTGCCGTGCCGCTTCTGGAGAGAATTCCAGCATGGAATCGCCACGCGAAACGCCCAGCGCTTCGCGCAGCAGGGGCAGCGGCGTGTTCTGCCGCCCATCCACGATCACCGCCTGCACTGTCATGCTGCGATCCGGCCCAATCATGGTGACCTGATCCAGCATGCGCCGCGCCTGACCCGCCGGGTCTACCAGTGCGATGCCATAGGCAATCGCACCAAAGCCACACAGGATCAGCACACCATATAGCGCAGGCCGCGCAAAACGACGCGACCGACGCAGCGCGATGCGCAGCGCCGAAGGCCGCCCTTGCTCCTTCTTCTTGCGCGTTGAGGTGGTGACCAAGCGTTCACGCGCCATAACGAGCTTGCTCCACCATCCAGGCGCAAAGCGCAGCGAAGGACATGCCACAATGCGCCGCCTGTTCGGGCAGCAGCGATGTGGGCGTCAGGCCGGGCTGCGTATTGACTTCCAGCAGGATCAGCCGGCCTGGCTCACCATGCGTATCATCATAACGAAGATCGGTGCGCGATGCGCCGCGGCAGCCAAGCGCACGATGCGCGCGCAGCGCGATATCCATCGCCTCAGCATAAGCCTGAGGCACCACCCGTGCGGGCAGGATATGGCGCGAGCCGCCGGCAGCGTATTTGCTTTCGTAATCGTAGAATTGCCCGGCATCCGCCAGAATATCCGTCACCGCCAGCGCGCGATCGCCCATCACACCCACGGTCAATTCTCGACCGGGGATGAAGCGTTCGACCATGATGGCATCGCCATGCGTCCAACCCCGCGCAATGGCGGCGCGGCGATTATCGCCCTCATGCAAAATGGTGACGCCGACAGAAGAACCTTCATTGACAGGCTTCACGACAAAGGGGCGCGGCAGCGGGTCCGCCGCTTCCAATTCGGCGCGCGTCACCACGCGATCATCCGCAACCGGCAAGCCAGCCGCACGAAACACGGCCTTCGCGGCGGCCTTATCCATCGCAAGTGCCGAGGCACGCAGACCCGAATGCGTGTAAGGCAAACCAAGCCAATCCAGCATGCCCTGGATGCAACCATCTTCACCAAAACGACCATGCAGCGCATTGAAGACAACATCGGGGCGCGGATCGCTCAGCGCCTGGATCACGGCGGCCAGATCATCGCCAACATCAATCGACGTCACGGCAAAACCCGCTTCTTGCAAAGCGGCAATTACCTGCCGCCCGGAGGAGAGCGAGACTTCGCGTTCCGCCGAACGCCCGCCATAAAGCACCGCGACGCGCTTCTTCATGGCAGCGCCCTTCCGATGCGGCGGATTTCCCATTCCAGCGCAATGCCGGAATGCGCCAGCACGCGCGCGCGCACTTCCTCCCCCAGCGCTTCGATCTCAGCGGCGCTAGCGCCCCCCAGATTGAGCAGGAAATTGCAGTGTTTTTCGCTGACCTGCGCGGCGCCGTGCTTTAGGCCGCGGCAGCCGGCGGCATCAATCAATTCCCAAGCCTTGCGCTCACCATGGGGGTTCTTGAAGGTGGAACCGCCGGTGCGCGCCCGCACAGGCTGGGTTGCTTCCCGAGCGGCGCGGATTTCAGCGAGCCGCGCGGCGATGGTAGTCTTGTCGCCAGCAAGCGCGCGCAGCCTGGCGCGCACCACAACACCGCGTGCCGGCAATTGCGCATGACGATAGGCGAAATGCAGCGCCGACGCATCCAGGCGCAGCAAGCCATCAGGGGTTGCGATTTCCACCCAATCCAGAACATCCTTGATCTCAACGCCATAGGCACCGGCATTCATCGCGACCGCGCCGCCGATACTGCCGGGAATGCCGACCAGAAACTCAAGCCCACCAAGCCCCGAAGCGGCAGCGGTTTCTGCCACAGTCACATCCAAAGCCGCAGCACCGGCAATGATGCCATTGGCTTCCACCACAACATCACCAAAACCGCGTGCAAGGCGCAGTACCACGCCCGCGATACCGCCATCACGAATAATCAGGTTGGAAGCAGAACCTAGCACCGTCAGCGGCATATCGGGGGGCATGTCGCGTAGCAGCAACAACAGATCATCAAGATCGGCGGGGCGCACCAGCACATCCGCCGGACCACCCACGCGGAACCACGTCGCCGCACCCAGCGGCGCATCACGTTCCACGCGCCCGCGCAAAGGTGGCAGCACGGCATGGTTGATGGGTTGGGGCATCATTTCATTGCCCCCGCCAGACGCCCACGTGCACGTGACTGCAAATCAGTCAATTGCGCGGGCAGCGCATGCGCCCAATTCGTGATGCTGCCCGCGCCAAGGCAGACAACATAATCACCAGGCCGCGCAATGGCATGTACCATTTCCGCGAGACTATCCGGCCCTGGCAAAGGCACCACGGAACGATGCCCGCGCGCGCGAAGCCCTTCCACCAACGCATCCTTGTCCACGCCTTCCATTGGCGCTTCGCCAGCGGCATAGACATCGGCGACAATCACCGTGCCCGCATCATTCATGCAGGCGCAAAATTCTTCGAACAGGGTGGCAAGCCGCGTGTAGCGATGCGGCTGGACCACGGCAATCACATCACGCGCGCCTGCCTGCCGAGCAGCCTTCAGCACAGCAGCGATTTCCACCGGGTGATGGCCGTAATCGTCAATCACCGTGACGCCACCTGCTTCACCAGTGCGCGTGAAGCGCCGCTTCACACCCTTGAAGCCGGCAAGCGCGGTGCGGATTGTTGCCTCATCCACGCCCAGCTCAGCCGCGATGGCAACGGCGGCCAAAGCATTCTGCACATTATGCTGACCCAGCATGGGAAGGCGGAAGGGCTTCATGTGGCGTATGCGCCCGCTCAGCCGATCCGTCACGGTCACTTCAAAGGTCGCACCCATGCGATCTGTGATCACACGATCCGCACGGACATCGGCTTGCGGTGAAAAACCGTAAGTGACGATACGCCGATCCGAAAGGCGCGGAATCATCGCCTGTACTTCGGGATGATCAATGCACAGCACCGCGAAACCGTAGAAGGGAATATTGCCGACGAATTGGGCATAGCCTTCCTTCATCGCTTCTTCCGTGCCCCAATGGTCCAGATGTTCCGGGTCCATATTCGTGACCACGGCAACAACAGCGGGCAGTTTCAGGAAGGAACCATCGCTTTCATCCGCTTCCACCACCATCCATTCGCCGCTGCCCATGCGCGTATTCGTGCCATAGGCATTGATGATGCCGCCATTGATGACAGTGGGATCAAGCCGCGCAGCTTCCAGGACGGCGGCAACGAGACTTGTGGTGGTGGTCTTGCCATGCGTGCCACCAATGGCGATGGACCATTTGAGGCGCATGAGTTCGGCCAGCATTTCCGCACGCCGCACAATCGGAATCAAACGCTGACGCGCCGCCGCCACTTCCGGATTATCACGCTTGACGGCAGTGGACACCACCAACACCTGCGCATTGCCAATATTGGCAGCATCATGGCCAATCGTGACCGGAATGCCCGCAGCGCGCAGCCGCGCAACATTCGCACCTTCGGCCACATCGCTGCCCTGTACCTGATAGCCAAGCGTATGCAGCACCTCGGCAATGCCAGACATGCCAATGCCGCCGATACCGACGAAGTGAATGGCGCCGATACTGATAGGAAGCGCACGCATCAGGAAGCCCCCACCAAATCGCGCCGTGCCAGCGCCATAACGCGGTCCGCGAGATCACGCGCCGCATGGGGCCGCGCCAAAGCCGCCGCCGCCGCCGCAGCGGATGCCATGCGCGCCGGGAAACTCAGGAAGGACGCCAGCGCATCAGCAAGCGTTTGCGGCGTGAAGGCTGTTTGCGCGAAAACCCGCGCCGCATCCGCCGCCGCCAAGGCGCGCGCATTCGCGGTTTGATGGTCGTCAATCGCGGATGGCAGCGGCACCAGAATGGAAGGCCGGCCGGCGCAGGAAATCTCCGCCACGGTTGAAGCCCCCGCACGCCCAATCACCAGATGCGCCGTGGCAAGACGCCCGGCCACATCAGGAAAGAAGGGCGCCAAATCCGCAGGCACGCCTGCGGCTTCATAGGCGCTGCGCGTGCGTGCCAAATCCTCGGCACGGCATTGCTGCGTCACCAAAAGCCGCGCACGCAAGGCTTCCGGCAAGGCGCTGATCGCCGCCGGAACCACATCGGCAAAAATCCGCGCGCCGAGCGATCCACCCAGCACCAACACGCGCAGCACCGTGCCTTCCGCCGGCAGCGGATAGGGCTGCCCCGCCAAGGCCGCGAGCGCAGGCCGCACCGGATTGCCCACAACGGCGCTTCTGGTGCCTTCCGGCACCATCGCCGTATCGGCATAGGAAAGCGCCAGCAAATCAGCGCCGCGCGCCATCAGCCGATTGGCGCGGCCCAGCACGGCATTCTGTTCATGCAGGATCAACGCCGGGCGACGCGATGCGCGCATCAACCGCGCCGCTGCTAAGGGCGGGAAGGAAGGATAGCCACCAAAACCGACAATCGCACTCGGCGACAAATCACTAATATGCCGGCGCGCCTGCAGCGTGCCCATGAACAGCGCTGACGCACCACGCAAAGCCTGGCTCACCCCGCGCCCGGAAAGGCCAGACCCTTGCAAGACAAAACGTTCAGCATTGGCAAAAACTGGGCTGTCATAGGCTGCCGATCGCGCATCGGTCATCAACGCCACACGCTCTCCACGCCGCAGCAATTCCGCCGCCAAAGCCTCGGCGGGGAAAAGATGCCCACCCGTGCCGCCTGCGGCGATGATGATGGGCTGCACCATGGGGCCCCTCACCGCGCGCCACCCGCGGCCAGCGCGCCATGCGGCAAGCCCGTGCTGGCCGCGCGTTCACCAATGCGCTTGCGCGTGAGTGCCAAAAGCATCCCCATGCCAAGCGCGATGGCGAGCACAGAAGACCCGCCATAGGAAACGAAGGGCAGCGTCATGCCCTTGGTCGGGATCAGATGCAGCGTGGACGCCATATTCACGAAAGCCTGCAAGCCGAATTGCGTCAGCAGGCCGGTCGCCGCTAGCACCACAAAAAAATCAGTCTCTGCCAAAAGTCTCATCAAGCCGCGCAGCACGATGAAGGCGAAAAGTGCAAGGATAATCAGGCAGACCACCATGCCGAATTCCTCCCCCGCGACAGCAAAGACGAAATCGGCATGCGCATCAGGCAGCACATTCTTGACGCGCCCTTCACCTGGCCCGCGCCCCAAAAGCCCGCCATTGGCGAAGGCTTCCATGGCGACACTCACCTGATAGGAATCGCCTGAGCTTGGATCAAGAAAGCGGTGCACGCGGGATTGCACATGCGGGAAGAGCAAATAAGCAAGAACACCAACCCCGGCGCCAAGCACGGCAAGCCCGCCCACAATAAAGAAATTCAAGCCAGCGACCACAAACTGCGCGAATAACACGGCGGTCATGACCAGCAGCATGCCGATATCGGGCTGGCTTTTCATGATCACGGCAATCACCGCAAACAGGCCAACCGCGATGGCGCGTCCCCAGACGCGCGAACCCGGCGCCATACCCTCTGCGATCAACCAAGCGGCCACCACCGCAAAGAAAGGCTTGAGAAATTCTGACGGTTGCAAGGAAAATCCTGGGATGGGCAGCCAGCGCCGCGCGCCCTTGATTTCAACCCCCACCACCAGTGTCGCCGCCGTCAGCACCAAAGCGCCGGCGCAACCGAGCAAGGCAAAGCGCCGTACACCACGGGGCGAGAGCAGCGAAACCACCACCATCACCGCCGCCGCCAAACCAAGATAAAAAACCTGCTTCAGAAAAAACATATGGCGCGATGATGCGCCGATACGCTCGGCCACCGCTGGCGATGCGGCCAACATCATGACATACCCAAAGGCAATCAGTACCATCAGCGCGGCGAGTGTCCAGCGATCCACTGTCCACCACCAGCGCCCAAGAATGGAATTATCCGCCCGCGAAAGCGCCATCAGCCGGCCCTCCGCTGCTGTCCTGCGATCAGCGCGCGCGCCAGATCACGAAAGCGATCGCCACGCGCATCAAAGCCGGAGAATTGATCGAAGGAAGCCGCAGCAGGGGACAACAACACCACTGGCGCCGCACCGGCAAAGGCTGTTTGCGCCGCCGCCGGCACGGCCGCTTCCAGCGTGCCAATGATTTCATGCGCCACACCGGCTTCGCGCAATGTCGCTGCCATGATGGACGCATCCCGCCCGATCAAGAACGCCTTGGCGATACGCGGAAAAAAGGGCGCCAGCGGCGCAATGCCGCCTTCCTTGGCAAGCCCACCCGCAATCCAGACCACGCGATCATAGGAAGCGAGTGCGCGC
>JBIKXA010000204.1:0-6101 GCA_044356015.1 Roseomonas sp. | reverse complement strand
GATAAAGCCGCAACGCTTCTTCGAAGACTGCGCGTGTATACTGCAGCCGGGGTACATCTTCTAGGCTTGGTGCCCGCCCACCAAGCACCTCATCGAGTTCTTCATGCAGCCTGGCTGCGGCGCGTGGACTATGGTCCAAAAGATACCAGCACCAGGCGAGGGAGTTCGCCGTTGTCTCATGCCCGGCCATGAACATCACAATCGCTTCATTACGCGCGGCATTTGCGCTGACAGGGCAACCACCGCCGTTATCTTCACCATGCTTCAACAAGTGGGACAGCAGCGTAAAGCGTCCACCTGCACTACCGCTGCGATGGCGTTGAATAATGTGATCAATGACATCCTGCACCATTTGCGCGGCCTTGCGGGCGCGGTAACGCCGAAGCGGATTTGAAAGCCAGCCAAGTGCGGGAAGGCCCAATGTATCAGCCAAGCCGCTTTGTTCTATTTCTCGTTGATACTCCGAAAAGCCACGTACGACCCGCGCTGCCTCTGCGTCACTTGTCTCATCGCCAAAGACGGTTCGGCCGATGATGCGTGCGGTCAAGCGCGCCATTTCCTCAAGCATATGGACCGCGCTGCCTGGTTTCAGCGCTTGCCATTGATCGGCAAGGCGGCCCGCTTCCTCAGTCATCACGGTCGCGAAATCCTGCATTAAATTAGGTTCAAATGCAGGCGCGCACAGCGCACGACGCGCTTGCCATAGCGCGCCATCGCTCACGAAAAGGCCATCCCCCAGCAGTGGTTCCAGCGCATGGCGCATCTGCGGACTTTTGCGGTCGTAATTATCGTGTTCTGACAAAAAAACACGACGAACACTTTCGGCGCTATTGCAGACAAGATAGCGCTGCTGCATCAGTTTAACGCCAAAGACATCCCTCTCGTAGGCGTGTTTGGGCCAGGCGGAAAGGATATTGCGTCTTAATGCCTGCAACAGGCTCGGTAGGGAAAGGCGCTGCCCCTGCCCTGGAATACTGACGGGAACGCCTTCCTTGTCGTCAATGAAAAAGCGATCAGGTGACGCGACATTGCTCAATTCGGTCTCGGCCATGACGCCCCTTTGAAACGCCGCACGCATTCCACGATGAAAGCGTGATCAGATACCGTGGTGTAACAGCCTTTACAATGAACTGAATCAAGCGCTCGGGAATTCATCACCCTTTGCCGATCACTGTTCCATCTTCACGCCGGTGCGCTCCACCACGCCCTTGAACTTCAAAAGCTCAGCCTGAAAAAAGGCGCGTGCATCGGCGGGCGTATTGGGCCGCGACCAGGGTGAGATTCCGGCAATCAGGAAGCGCTCACGCAGTTGCGCATCCGCAAGCGACGCATTGATCACGCGGTTCAGCGCTGCCACGGTCCCTTCCGGCATCCGCGGCGGCCCGACCACGGCGAACCAATTGCCAATGTCAAAACCAGGCATGCCGGATTCAGCCAGTGTGGGAATATCCGGGAAGGCCGGGAAGCGCTCCAGACCCGTAATCGCGATGCCACGCACGCGATTATCGCGCACCTGCGCGGCGGCTGAGGCCAGCACCGCAACCCCCCAGGCGGTTTCCCCGCGCGCGATGGATTCCACCATCAACCCACCGGAACGATAGGGCACATGCGAGAATTTCCCGCCCAGCAATAGCGAAACCGCGACTGCTTCCGCCGCGAAATGCGGCATGGACCCGACACCGGATGACGCATAGGGCAGGTTATCCTGCGGCCCGGCACGCAGTTTTGCGACTGCCTCCGCCGCGTTTGCCGCCGGGAAATTTGGCGCCGATACCAGGATCAAGGGGCCATTGGCGGCAATCGCGACATGGCTGAAATCAGCGATCGGGTCGTAGCGCGTGCCGCCCTGCATGGCGGCGGGGATCAGCGCATGGGATGATGCCTCATTCAGCATCAGCACCGTGCCATCGGCGGGCTGGCGGCGCAGCCATTCGGCGGCCACCGTGCCGGAAGCGCCCGGGCGATTTTCCACCACCACGCGCGCATTGCCACCCATATGCGCCTGCATACGCTCCGCCAACAGGCGCGCGGTGATATCGGTGGAACCGCCCGGCGCAAAACCGCTGACGAGTGTAATGGGCCGATCGGGCAGGCCTTGGGCGATGGCCGGCGCGGCAAGGGCCATGCCCATGCCAGCCCCAAGCAAAAGGCGTCTTTTCATCTGCGTCTCTCTCCTCGTGATTATTCTAGCGTTGCCTCAGAGCACAAAGGCCACCGCCCCGGCAAGCCAAAGCTTTATGCAACCCCCGCACGTGCCTTCACCGGTATCTTCAGATAGCGCACGCCATTGCTCTCAGCTTCCGGGAAGCGCCCCGCACGGATATTCACCTGAATGGAGGGCAGCAACAGCGTGGGGGCGGCAAGCTTCGCATCGCGCGCTTGGCGGAAGGCCACGAATTCATCCTCGGTTACGCCATCCTTCACATGCGGATTATGCGCGCGCTGCTCTGCAACGGTGCTTTGCCAGGCGTAATCATCGCGCCCCGGCGCCTTATAGTCATGGCACATCCAAAGCCGTGTTTCGGGCGGCAGTGCCAGCAGGCGCTTGATGGAACGGAATAAGGCGCGCGCATCGCCGCCCGGAAAATCCGCCCGCGCCGTGCCGTAATCATGCATGAAGAGCGTATCGCCCACGAAAACATCATCGCCAATCCGGTAGCAGACACAGGCGGGTGTGTGGCCCGGCGTATGGATCACCTCAATTTCCAAGGTGCCAAGCTTAAGGCGTTCCCCATCACGCAACAATAAATCGAAATCAGCACCTTCGGGCTTCACATCATCGGCGGCGAAAACCGGGCGGAAGATGCGCTGCACATCCTTGATGTGTTCCCCGATGGCGATCTGCCCACCGCAGCGCTGCTTGATGTATGGCGCCGCGGTCAGATGATCCGCATGGGCATGGGTTTCCAGGATCAGCGCAATCGCAACGCCTTCCTGCTGCGCGGTTTCAATCAACTGATCCGCCGAACGCGTATCCGCTTCGCCGCTGCGATGGTCCCAATCCAGCACGGGATCAATCACCGCACCCTGGCGCGTGGCGGGGTCGAAGATCAGGTAGCTGACCGTATTGGTCGCCTCATCGAAAAACGGCCTGATGCTGACATAGGACATGGGCTGAACTTCCTAAAGCAGCTACTAATATAAGGTCCCAACCTGCGTTCAGGAAGGTGCTGCCCTACCGGCAGCTCAAGATGCGCACATCATAGACGGGATGTTCCAGCATATTCACGCCAGGCGCTTCGGCGAACATCCAGCCGCGAAACACTGGCGGGCTGCCCTGTGGCGCGCGGCTATCGGTCATTTCAAACCAGGCGGCGGAATCCGGCACCTCGGTGGGCGGGCGCGCATGGCAGGCGCCAATACGAATCGTGAGCGTGCCGAAGCTGACATTTTCACCAACACGGCCTTCCAGCACGGTCACGCGCGCTGTCACCTTATCCAAGGCCTGGATACGCGCCTGTTGCCGAGGCACCCATTCCTGCGCCTGCGCCAGGTTTGGCAGGCACAACAGCGCCAAGGCCAAAAGCCGTTTCATGCGCCAAGCTTCGGGCTTGGCAAGGCGGCGATCATTTCCTGCAAAATCGCGCGCATCGCGGCCTCATCCACGCCCATCAGCACGGCGTCTTCAAACACATCGCGCAGCACCGTCGCGGCTTCCTTGTGGTTTTCCGCGAGCATCTTGAGCTTTTCGTTACAGGACACGGGCTTGCCATCCGCCCCAGGCCAGGCGGCAGGTGGCTTGGGCAGCGGTTTCATCGCTGCGTGGCCGGCGCGTTTTCCTGATTGCCGCGCTGATTGGTCTCACCTGCCGAGAAGATGAACCGGCCCAAAAGGCTTTCCAGATTGATGGCACTTTGGGTGATGGTGATCTCATTGCCTTCGCGCAAGATGCGCGTATCGCCACCCGGCACCAGGGCAACATATTTGCCGCCGAGCAAACCTTCGCTTGAAATCTCGGCCGAAGTGTCATGCGGCAGCTTGAGCCCCGCATCAACGCGCAGCGTCAGCACGGCAAGGAAACTTTCCGGGTCAATCCGCTGCGCGACAACCTGCCCAACCTTCACGCCGGCAATGCGCACATCGGCCCCTTGGCCAAGCCCATCAATGCGGTCGAATTTCGCGGTCAGGTTCATGCCCGGCCCCGAAAAGCTGCGCCCCGTGCTGGTCATGGCATAGCCAAGGAAGCCGGCGGCCACGGCCAGCACCACGACACCGGTCAGGATTTCAGCGATTGAGCGCTTTTGCATTCTGAATGATCTTTTAACGCCCCGGTGTCCAGGCTTCGTAATCCCCACCGCGACTTGCCACCGGGTTCACCGGGCGCCAAGCCTCAGCGGTGCCGGTCAAGTTGGGGAGATGTTCCTTCTGCCAGGGGCGGCGCGGCGCGTCCTCGGGCAGGGGGCTTTCCGTGGTGAAATGCAGCCAGCCCCACCATTCCGGCGGTACGGCGGAAGCCTGGGCTTCCTTCGCGAAAAGCACGCGCCGCATGGGCCGGCCATAGGAATCGCGCCGGCTGCGGGCTTCCCAATAGGTATTGCCGAAGCGGTCCTTGCCAACCTGTCGGCTGGTGAGGCGAATAAACAGCGTATTGAGCAACTGCATGGCGGCTTCCCGGAGCAAGCGAAACTTTCTCTATCATCGCACAGCCGCGCAGGCCACGCAAAAACAAAGCGAAGCGCAAGCTATCCACAGGATATTGTGGGTCCGACCCCGCAAAACCACTAAATAAGGCTTCCCAGGCTTTCGAGTCGCGCCTAGCATTCCGCCATGGCTGGAATAGTCGGAACCATCTGGGCTGGGGTTGCGCTGCGGCGCTTGAAGGCGGGGGCGGATCCTGATGCGCTGCCGCGCGCCGTTGCCATCCCCGCGCCTTGGGAAGATGAAGCCGGGGAGGCGCTGGCCGCGCTCGCCCCTGGAAGCGGCCCGGCCACGCTGCCAAGCGTGGCGGAGGCCTGGATTCAACGCCTGATGCTGCGCGGGCGGCGCCTTGGCCTGCTGGATGGCGCCGATGCGGCGGAAAGCCTTGCCGCCGGGCTGCGCGCCTTGATCCTGGCCCGGCGCGGCGCGCCGGGGGCCGAGATTTGGCGCGATGCGCGGGGTGAGGGGCGCTTTGTGCTCAACCTGCCGGCCTTTTTGGATGGGGCAGGCGGGTTTGATGCGCCGGCCTATCGCGCGGCCTGTGCGCTTGCGGTGCAAGCTTTGGATATTTGGGGCCATGGCAAGGCGGAGAGTCTCCGCCTTGGCTTTGCCGATCTGGCCGGGCTGCTGGCCGGTTTCGGCCTTGGCTATGACAGTAACGAGGCACGCGATGTCGCCGCCGCCATTGCCGGCCTGACCCGCGGCGCGGCCGAGGCGGAATCCGGCCGGCTCGCGACCCGTTTTGGCGCGCGGCATGCGGTGGCGCTGATCTGCCCAACCCCGCCCGAGGAAACCGCCATTCCGGGCCTGGCCAAGGCAGCGCGTGCGGCCTTGGCGGCAGCGGCGGCTTCGCCCGGGCTTCGCCATCGTGGCTGCATTGCCCTTGCACCCGCTGATGCGGTGGAGGCTTTGCTTGCTGCGGAAAGCGCCGGCATTGCGCCCGCCCCTGGCGCAAGCCGCCCGGCGCGCGGCGAGGATGGGCGCGTGACGCAGGTGCCAACCCGTGCGGCAGAGCGCGCTGGCGGTGATGCCGCCTGGTTGCTGGCGCCGGTGACGCCTCAGGCACGGCGCGCCATGGAAGCGGCGGTCATGCCCTTCTTGGATGCGCCGCCACCCGCCATGCCGGCACCGGCCGATCTGCCCGAAGCCCGCCGCGCGGCGCCCCGGCCCATGCACGCGCCGATCAGTCGCTGCTGGCGCGTTTCCATCGCGGGCAGCCGTGTGGCCCTGCGCGCGCTTGAAGATGATCGTGGCCATTTGCGGGAGATTTCCTTCTCCCTTCCCCGCGAAGCGGCGATGACGCGCGCCTTGATGGAAGGGCTGGCGCAGGCCGTATCGCTTGGCCTGGCGCAGGGCGTGCCCTTGGCGAGTTTCGTCAATGCCTATGCCTATGCGCCTGGCCATGGCGGCGCGGTGGAAGGCGATGCGGGCATTCGCCGCGCCACTTCCGTGCTGGATTGGGC
>JBIKXA010000203.1:0-6159 GCA_044356015.1 Roseomonas sp. | reverse complement strand
CCCACAGCACCGCGCCCAGCAAATGCAGCGCAAGCAGGATATCACCCATGATCAAACACCTTTCTTGCGAATGGCTTCCAGCGCCGCCGCAAGCGCACGCGCTTCCGCCGCCGCCGGCCCGCGCGGTGAGGCTTCCACCACACCAAGCCCGGACATGAAGGCCTGGGCATAGGCGGTGCGATTGCCAAGCGTGGTTTCCAGCAAGGGCAGCTTCCGGTCGCGGATTTGGCCTTCGATATCGTCGCGCAGCCTGCCCGAGGCCGGCGCGCGGTTCAGCAGCAGGCGGAAGGGGCGCTTTTCCTGCTTCGCCAGATCAAGCGTCGCATCCATGGACCAAAGATCAGCCGCCGAGGGTTGCAAGGGCACCAGCACCAGATCAGCGCCGCGAATAGCTAGCTTGGCATCCGTATCATCATGGGGCGCCGTATCCAGCAGCACGAAATCCTGTTCGCGCCGCAGCCTTTCCAGGGTGGCGGGCAGGCGCCAGCCGGTCGGGGCCTCAAAATGCAGCGTATGGGCCTTTTTGCTGACGCCCCGCTGCTGGTCCCAGCGCGCCAGGCTGCGCTGAGGGTCTATGTCCAAAAGCCCGACACGATGGCCTGATTCCGCCAGCGCGGTGGCCAGATTGGCCGCCACGGTGGATTTGCCGGCGCCGCCCTTGCGTTGGGCGATGGCGATCACGAAGGCCATGCACGACTCCTGTTCTCGATGCACTTCTATAGCAGCTTGGGGCGCCACTTGATCCAGCCCATGATGTTGGCCGGCGGATGGGCTATAAAAGGCGCATGGCGCGCCCCTACCCGACCGAATTGCTGACCCCGGCTGAAATGGCGCGCGCCGATGCGGCGGCTTTGGCGGCGGGGATGCCCACCGAAACCCTGATGGAGGCGGCGGGCAGGGCGGTAGCGTGGGCCATTCGTGCCCGATTCCGCCCCTGCCGGACCCTCGTGCTGGCCGGGCCGGGCAATAATGGCGGCGATGGCTATGTCGCCGCGCGTCACCTGGAACAGGCGGGCTGGCCCGTTTCGGTGGCCGCACTTGCATCGCCCAACCCCGGCTCGGCGGCGGGGGCGGCAGCGGCGCGCTGGCATGGCCCGTTGGTGGCTTTCAACGAAGCCGAGGTCACCCGCGCTGGGCTGGTCGTGGATGCGCTGTTTGGCGCCGGGCTAACACGCCCCTTGGCGCCTGAAGTTACGCAAATACTGCGCGCAGTGCAGGCGCCCTTGGTCGCAGTGGATGTGCCCTCAGGGCTTGATGGCGCCACCGGGCAGGTGCTGGGTCATGCCCCGCAATCGGCACTCACCATCAGTTTTTTTCGCCTGAAGCCGGGGCATTTGCTACTGCCGGGCCGCGCGCTATGCGGCGAGACCGTGCTTGCGGATATCGGCCTGTCAGAATCGGTTTTGGCCGAGATCGCGCCGCGCTGCTGGCGCAATCATCCCACGCTTTGGGCGCTGCCGTCGCTTGAGCCGAGCGTGCATAAATACACGCGCGGGCACCTGACCATTCTGGCCGGCGCCACCATGCCAGGCGCGGCGCGGCTGGCGGCGGCGGCGGCGCGGAGGCTTGGCGCGGGGCTGGTCACGCTGCATGCCGAAACCCTGGACCTCGCTGCACTGCTGCGCGCCGATGCGCCCGGCCAATTGGTGAGCGATGCGACGCTGGACGCGCTGCTGCCTGATACCCGGCGGAAGGTTTGGCTCGCTGGCCCTGGGCTTTTGCCGCATGAGGCAACCCGCGCCGCCATTCGCAGCCTGATCGCAGCCGGCAAGATGCTGGTCGCAGATGCCGGCGCCTTGATGGCCGCGTCTGACGCGCCCGATCTTTTGCGCGGCGCGGCGGTGATCACACCCCATGAAGGCGAATTCACGCGGCTTTTCGGCGCGCCTGGCGCGGATAGGCTGGCTGCCACGCGCGCCGCTGCGGCACGGCTTGGCGCCGTGGTGGTGCTGAAAGGCCCGGATAGCATCATCGCCGCGCCGGATGGGCGCGTGATCATCAATGACAATGCGCCGCCCAGCCTCGCCACCGCCGGCACGGGCGATATTCTGGCCGGCGCCATCGCGGCCTTGCTCGCCCAGGGCATGGCGGCGTTTGAAGCGGCTGCCGCGGGGGTTTGGCTGCATGGTGCGGCTGCTGCCGCCGGCCCGCCCGGTTTGATCGCCGAGGATTTGCCGGCACTCATGGCCTCAGCACGGCAAACTCTATCCAAGTGAAACTGATCAAGCGCGCGTTATCATTACAAAAATCCTTTGTTTTTTAACCGATGTTTCGATAGGCTTTGTTTCCAGGGGGGATCGGGGCACGCATGTCCGATATCACCATTGAAGCTGGCCTCATGAATCGCGCCATGCAGCGTGTGGCCTCACTTTGGCGTGATCTCGCCTGGGTGGTGCAGCGCAGCCCGCAACCCACCAGTGATTTTGCCGAGGAATTTCGCGCCTGCCTTGAAGCGCGTGGTGGGGAGGTTTCCGCGCGCAACCGTGCTGCCGCCTTGGCTGAGCGTTATCGCGGCCTGGATGAAGCCGGGCGGCTTGGGTTCCTCCGCGCCCTGGCTGCCTTTGATTCCGATGGCGTTGCCGTGACACGCGCCATTGAAAAACTCGGCGCCGCGCCGGATGCGGCGGTGCGCGCCATTGCCCTTGCGGGGCTGCGCCGCGCTTTGGAACCGCCGCGCCTGAAACTGCTGACGGCCTTTGCCGCCATTCCGGATGGGGTGAAGTTCCTGGTCGAAATGCGCGCCGAATTGCTGCGCCTTAAGGATCACGAAGCGCCCTTGCAGGCGCTGGAGACGGATCTGAAAGGCCTGCTCGCTTCCTGGTTCGATGTCGGCTTTCTGGAATTGCGCGCGATTGATTGGAAATCCCCCGCCGCTTTGCTGGAAAAGCTTGTGGAATATGAAGCAGTGCATCGCATCCGCACCTGGCGCGATTTGCGCAACCGGCTTGATTCAGACCGCCGCTGCTACGCCTTCTTCCATCCGCGCATGCCCGATGAGCCGCTGATTTTCGTGGAAGTGGCTTTGGAACGCGGCATGGCGGCCAGCGTGCAAAAGCTGCTTGATGAAAAGGCGCCGTTGCAGGATGCCGGGCAGGCGGATACCGCCGTATTCTATTCCATCAATAACTGCCAGCGCGGCCTGGATGGCATTTCCTTCGGCAATTTTCTGATCAAGCGCGTGGTGGAATTGCTGGCGGCGGAATTCCCGAAGCTGAAAACCTTCTGCACGCTTTCCCCCATGCCGGGCTTCCGCAACTGGCTTGAGAAAAGCGCGCGGGCTGGTGAGGCTTTGCTGGCTACCGAGGAAGAAGCCAGCCTCACCACAGCGCTCGGCGATGGCGCGACGCTGGATTTCGCCCAACTCATCACGGACCGTGCCTGCGTCAAGCAGGAAGCGCTCGCCCGCGCCATGGCGCCCATCCTGATCCGGCTTGGCGCGCGATACTTGATCAAGGAAGCGCCGGCGGGCAGGGCAGGGCGCGCGCTTGATCCCGTGGCGCATTTCCACCTGTCCAATGGCGCGCGGATCGAAAGGCTGAATTGGCGCGCCGATGTCTCGGAAAATGGTCTGCGCCAATCCTGCGGGTTGATGGTGAATTACCTTTATGACCCCGCAAGCATCGAAAATAATCACGAAGCCTATGTGGGCGATGGCCAGCGGGCTGCCTCGGGCGGGCTGAAGCGGCTCATCCGGGCCTGAAATCCCCTCTTTCGCCGGCAGGACCGAACCGCCATATTCCAGGAATCTGGTTGGGGGAATTGAGGATGACAGTGCAAGGCAAGGGCAAGGCCCGCCATTTGCCGGGTAGCGCCCGGCGGGTTGAAATCCTCCATGCGCTGGAGAGGAAGCTGCTTTGGCTTTCTTCCTGGATGATCCATCATGCCAATCACATCCGCCCCAATCGGGATGGGCTGAAAGTGGGCGGGCATCAGGCCTCCTGCGCTTCCTGCATTTCCATTCTGACCGCGCTTTACTTCGACATTCTGAAACCAGCGGATCGCGTGGCGGTGAAGCCCCATGCCGGGCCGGTATTTCATTCCATCAACTATTTGCTCGGGCGCCAGCAGCGCGAAAAGCTGGAAACGCTGCGCCAATTCGGCGGCATTCAGCCCTATCCATCCCGCGTGAAGGATGGGTCTGAGGTTGATTTCTCCACCGGCTCCGTCGGGCTTGGCGTCGCACTCGCGTCCTTCGGCTCGCTGGTACAGGATTACGTGCATCTGCATCGCCTGGCGCCGGAAGGTATTTCGCCGGGCCGCCATGTCGCCGTGGTGGGCGATGCCGAATTGGATGAGGGCAATATCTACGAAGCCCTATTGGAAGGCTGGAAGCACGATATCCGCAATGTCTGGTGGGTGGTGGATTACAACCGCCAATCCCTCGATTCCGTTGTGCCGGACAGGCTCTTTGGCCGGATCGAGGGCCTGTTCCGCGATATGGGCTGGAATGTCGTCACGCTCAAATATGGCCGCAAGCTGGAAGCCGCCTTTGCGCGGCCCGATGGCGAACAACTGCGCCGCTGGATTGATGATTGCCCGAATAGCCTCTACGCCGCTTTGACCTTCCAGGGTGGTGCCGCCTGGCGCGCCGCGATCCTGGCGGACCTTGGCCGGGTCGCCGGCATTCGCGCCATCATAGACCCGCTTTCGGATGATGAGCTTTCCGCGCTGATGAACAATCTGGGCGGGCATGACATTGAAACCCTGACCGAGGCTTTCCGTGCCCAGGATGCCGCGGGCGATCAGCCAACCTGCTTCATTGCCTATACCATCAAGGGCATGGGCCTGCCCTTTGCCGGGCATAAGGACAACCACGCCGGGCTGATGACGAAGGAGCAAATGGAAGGCTTCCGCGCCGCCATGCGCATCCGCCCCGGCCATGAATGGGATGAATTCGAAGGGCTGGACGTGCCCGAGGAAGAATTGCGCGACTTCCTGGCCAGCATTGATTTCGCCAAGCCCCTATCCCCCCAGGGCCGCGCCCTGCAATCGCCCGTCATCCATGTGCCGGACCGCTTCCCCGCGCCCCGCGTGCCGGCGGGGCGCAAGCACTCCACCCAGGCTGCCTTTGGCGAGATTTTGGCCGAGATTGGCCGCGGGCAGGGGGAGAATGCCGACCTCGCCAAGCGCATCGTCACCACCAGCCCGGATGTGACGGTTTCCACCAATCTCGGGCCTTGGGTGAATAGGCGGGGCATTTTTGACCGTCATAAGAAGAATGATGTGTTCCGCGATGCCAAGCTGGCCTCGGCCCAGCGCTGGGGCATGTCGCCGGAAGGCCAGCATGTGGAATTGGGCATTGCGGAACAGAATTTGTTCCTGCTGCTAGCGGGGCTGGGGCTTGCTGATCGGCTTTATGGTGCCAGGCTTTTGCCGGTGGGGACGGTGTATGATCCCTTCGTCAATCGCGGCCTGGATGCGCTGATTTATGCCTGCTATCAGGATGCGCGGTTTTTTTTAGTTTCAACGCCTTCCGGTCTGACCTTGGCGCCAGAAGGTGGCCAGCACCAAAGCGTCAATACGCCCTTGATCGGCATGGCGCAGGATAGGCTTGTGTCCTATGAACCCGCCTATGCGGATGAATTGGCGATCCTGATGCGCCATGCCTTTCATCACATGCAACAACCCGATGGCTCGGCGGTGTGGCTCAGGCTTTCCACACGCGGGCTGGAACAGCCGGAGCGCAACCTTGATCCGGCGGCGGTGATTGCCGGCGCCTATTGGGTGGTGCCGCCCGCACCGGGGGCGAGCTTCGCCCTTGCCTATCAGGGGGCCCTGGCGCCGGAAGCCCTGGCCGCCTTCAACACCATTCGCGAAGACATCCCCGAAGCCGGGCTGCTCGCCATCACCAGCCCGGACAAGCTGCATACGGATTGGCTCGCGGCCCGGCGCAAGGCGCGGGCTGGCTTTGGTGCGCCAAGCTGGATTGAAACCCTGTTGGCGCCACTCGCCCCCAATGCCGCCATGGTTACGGTGCTGGATGGCCACCCCGCCGCCCATGCCTGGCTTGGGTCCGTGCGCGGGCAGAAGGTGGTGCCGCTTGGCGTGGACCGTTTCGGCCAGGCCGGCGATATCCCCGACCTCTACCGCGAATATGGGCTGGATGAGGCGGCCATTCTGGATGCCTGCGCCCAGGCTTTGGTGTCTTGACGCATTTTG